>CAYNWK010000150.1:0-8756 GCA_964400875.1 uncultured Anaerolineaceae bacterium
GATCAGGAAATATATTCTGGTGAGGCTTTCAAGCCCAGGCGTTGAAGGTGCGTGATCCCCCTGGCGCACGTGTGTTTCGCTTTGCTCTATTCTATTATAAGTTGCCCAATTTGCCGAGATTTACGCTCCCACACCAATTCTCCGTATTCGTAGCGGCTAATTCGTTCGAGAGCCGATCCGCAGGAGTAAGCGTTCTGTATAGGTCACCCGCGCCGGGTCGAGATGGCTGCGCCCCACGACCAGGTAGGGCCGCGCGGCCCGCCGGACGTAACGCCACCAGCCTTCTTCGTTGATGGCCACCAATGCGGCCTGGTAGTATTCAAAGATATGCGTGCTGCCCATTTTGATTCCGGCGCGCAGCGCGCCGGCGGCGATCAACGCGGAAACCTCCCCGACCGGGCGGTTCTCGCTCTGCGCCACTGCCTGGATGTGTTGGTAGAGCTGGGAGAGTCCGGCGGCGTTGGGCAGCCCCGCTGTGTTCCCTTTGAGCAGCTGCCAGCTGCGCCGCATATCTGTCAGGTTTAGGGGCGGAATATCCACCATGTCGGCGGCCGTTCCTGAGGAGTTTTCCAGGGCGGTGAGCAGCTCGTCAACCGACTGGACCTCGGCAGTGTCTCCCAACAAGCCTTGATCCTTCAATTCTTCAGCGAAGATTTTGAGATAGGCGCGCGTCCCGCCGCTCAGGTCGGAGGCCGCCGCCAGCAGCCACAGGGGAGACCAACCCACCGCCAGAAAGCTGGCTAATTCGATGGCGTTGCCCACCGCTTTGCGGACTGCCAGCTCTGCGGCGGTGACCTCTTCCGGGGGCATCACGTCTTGCACGTCCCCGATCAGCTCGATCGTCAGCCGCAGCAAGCGGTAGACCAGCGCCTGGTACAGGCGGGAGCGCCGCAGCCAGTCCGGCAGAGCGACCTCACTGAGCTCAAAAAGCAGCCCGCCCAAACCGGCCGCCAGGGCGCGCAGCAGCCGCTCCGGCAAGGAAAGCAGGTAGCGCAGGCGCAAGTAGGGCAGGCGGGCTGGAACAGGCCTCATCACTTTAGCCTACGCAGAACCTGGCAAATCGTCGCATTTACAGGAGGTGATCAAGGCGGTGGGCCGCCTCGACCAGCCCGTCAGGCGCAAACTGGGCTATAAACCATCGGATGGCAATCTCCTTTGCCTCAGGGGTCGTTTCCATGAAAAACACCTCTTCTGCAAAACCACCGAAATCTTCGACCAGCCGCGCGTAACGGTAGTAAGCCATTGCCAGGGGATCAATTTCGGTTTTTCCATACCCCTGGAAGAATAGAGCCTCGAATTTCTCTTCGGTCACAAAACCTCCCACCGTCACGAACATCAGGTCTCGCTCCCGAGGCGCAAAGACCGTTTGGTCCCAATCCACGATGTACAGCTCGCCGTGATCGCCGAGCAGCAGGTTTGCCGTGTGAATATCGGCATGGCAGAGAACGAATTCCAGCGATTTGTCTTTAAGTCTGCTTCCGAGTTGCTCAGCCCGATAGAGGATCGTCCCGATCTCGTTATAATGTTCTATCCAGAAGGTAGCCAGCTGCCTCTCGTATGGATTTGTGTAGCCTCGATCGCGCACGGCAGCGTGCAGCTGTTTAACAATGCTGGACCACTTTGGATCGGGTACGAAGGTTTCTTGAGGGATGCACTGCGACAGCTCTGCTGGAAGCTGCAGGGAATGGATCTGCTTCAAAACGGCGCCGAAGGCGACCCACTGCCTGTCGGAGAGCCCGGTATCCCAACCGCTGGTGCCTTCGATGAAGGGAGATAACATCAAGGTGTAGCCATTTAACTTGATCCATAGTTCCTGACTGTTTGTGGGGAGCGGCGGGATCACTTGGTCGATCCCTTGCTCTTTGAGGTAATGCGGTATGAGGATGCTTCGTTCGTCGATGGAACCTTTAATAACCTTGAGGAAATAAAAGTCCCTGTTAGCCTGGATCCGGTAAACTTTCGCATGCGCGTCATATCCTAGCGGGAGGTATTCGATCCCGGTTACAGTGAGCCCGTAGCCCTCCTGCAGACATGCAATGATCTTTTCTTCATTAATCCGTGATTTGTCAGCCATCGTATTCCCCCCATTTTAACTGGATTGGTTTGCCACAGGCTATGCAGAATTCCGCCATGGCCCGGTGATCCGCCGGTAAACCCAGATGGCTTTTTCTTATTCCTTGAGATGGTAGGGCGCGTCGATGATCAGGCGTTGGTAACCCAGGTTTCTGCGCCGGTAGAGCAACGCAGTTTTGATCAACCAAGCGCCTTGATTGTGTAACAGCGTTTGCCATCCGCGCGCGGGCACGATCTCCGGCAGCACGACGGCAGCTAGCTGCCCGTCGTTATGCTCCCGATCAGCGCTATCAAGGAAATCCAAAAGTGGTCCGACGATCGAACGGTATGGGGAGGGGCGGATTTCCAGAGGGATATCCGGGAACCAGGCCTTCCATCTACCTGCGATATCTTCCCCGGAGCCGGGTTCTACTTCAATGTAGAGCGCAGTGATGTGAGAGCTGAGGGAACGAGCGTAATTGATTGCTTCGACGGTACCCCGGTGTATTCCCGAGATGGGGACGACCAACCGCAATAGGGGGACAGGCCGTAGTGAAGGAGGCAGGCCGCGCAAGCTGAGTTGGCTTGAAACGGAGCGGAAATGGGCTTGGATACGCTCGAGCACGTACACTAGCAGTATGATCAGGAGCAGCGTGATCCAAGCACCGTGAATAAATTTGGAAAATCCGATAACTAAGAGGGTGAAGCCGGTGCCCAACGCGCCGAACCCATTTAACAAGCTTTTGGGGAGCCAATTTTTTCCACGCAAGCGATACCAGTGTATGACCATCCCGCTTTGGCAGAGGGTGAATGCCAAAAAAGCGCCTACTGCAAATAATGGCACGAGTGCGTGAGATGCGCCGCCGAACGCGATCACCAGGACTGCAGTGCACAGCGCCAGAATAAGGATCCCGTTGTTGAATACCAGCCGGTCGCCCAAATTAGCCAGCTGGCGTGGTAGGTATTTGTCTTTTGCCAGGATGGATGCCAGCCGGGGAAAGCCGGAGAAGCTGGTGTTAGCTGCCACCACCAGCACCAGCAAGGTGCTGATTTGCACCAAAAAGTAAGCGGGCCCATTACCGAAGAGGCGACGGGCTAGAGCTGACAGGATGGTCTCTTCAGATCCGGAAATTACCCCAAAGTATTGGGTCAGCCCCAGGCTGCCTACAAACAAGACGCCCATCAACAGCGCCATCACCAATAAGGTTCTCCCCGCATTTTTTGATTCTGGCGGGCGAAATGCGGGAACGCCATTGCTGATCGCTTCGATGCCGGTCATCGCAGTGCTTCCGGAGGAAAAAGCGCGCATCAGCAGAAGAAGAGCCAGCGGCTCAACAGCCGCAGGCGCTGAGGCGAAAGAGCCGGGGCCTTCCAACCGAGCCCGCCATAATCCCACGCCCAGCATGCCTAGATAGGTGAAAATGAACAGGTAAACTGGTACAGCCATAACTGTGCCCGCCTCTTGTGCCCCGCGTAGATTGATCCAGGTGATCACGCCAAGCAAAGCTAAAGCGAGCACTATCCGGTAATTCCAAAGGTTGGGAAAAGCTGAGGCGATCGCTTCGACGCCAGCGGTCAGGCTCACTGCGGCGGTGAGCACGTAGTCGATCATTAACGCAGCGGCTGCTACCAGGCCGGGTAATACGCCCAGGTTCTCGCGCGCCACCGCGTAAGAACCTCCTCCGGAAGGATAAGCATCGATTGTCTGGTAGTAAGAGAAGGCTACTAGAACGAGTAACAGCGTGATGCCGAGGCCGATCGGAAATGACCGTGTCAACCCCACCCCGCCTGCCGCTACGAGCACGAGGAAGATCTCTTGGTTGGCATAAGCGATGGAAGAGATCGCCGCGGGAGAAAACGCCGCAAGGGCTTGAATTTTATTCAGCCTCTTATGAGCTAACTCCTGAGTGGGCAGTGGCGAACCGAAGAAACGGATTCTTATTTTGTTCAACATGGGCGGCGGTTATTCACGATTGCAAATCCCATTTCAACCGTTGGTCAGGCATGCGCAACGCTGCGATTCTATCACCACCAGGAATTTGCTGCGAGTAGTTTTTGACAGCGTGTTGAGGTGGACGAAACCTGCATCGTTCTATACAATAGGCTTATTCCTGGATTCCACTAATGACCGTTCACCTGCACACCCACTCCCATTACTCCTTCCTGGAAGGCCTGGCCTCTCCCGCCGAGCTGGCGCAGGCCGCCGCCCGGAACGGCATGCCTGCGCTGGCGCTGACCGATCATTTGTGGCTGACCGGCGCGGTGGAGTTCTACGAAGCCTGCCAGGAAGCCGGCGTGCAGCCGATTTTGGGATTGGAACTGGACCTCGCTGTGCCTGCCGACCAGGTCGGTTACCTGTCCGCGGAGTCCCCGCGCGCCGCGCCTCTGGTTCTGCTGGCGATGGATTTGAGCGGCTGGGGCAGCCTGTGCCGCCTGAGCAGCGCCGTGCTCAGCGACCCTGATGCGGACCTGTCCCGGGGTCTGGCGTTTGAACGCCTGGTAGAGGAGACCGGTGGGTTGCTCTGCCTGACGGGCGGGGCGCGCTCACTGGTGGACCGCCTGGTGGAGGCCCGGCAAAACCGCGCCGCCGAACGCTGGTTGATGGGCTTGAAGGAGCTCTTCCCGGATCGCCTGTACCTGGAATTGCAAACCCGGCCGGAGGGTTCCGGTGAGCTGCTTCGGGTGTTGGAACAATTGGGACGGCGGTTGGAAATACCCCGGCTGGCGGCGCACAATCTTTATTACCTGACCGATGACCAGCAAGAGGCGGCCCGCCTGGCTGCCGCCATCCGCCTGAACTGCCCGGTCGATCGGCTGGAGGCGAGCGATCTACCTCCGGCGGGGGCGCATTTCCTCAGCCAGGAGGAGCTCGAAGGGCGTTTCGCCGACTATCCTGGCGCGCTTGCTGCTACCGACGAAGTAGCCGGGCGCTGCCATACCCGGCTGCCCCTGGGCGTGCCGCGTTTCCCGGACCTGCCGCTGCCCGAGGGCCGGACCGCTCAGGACGAGCTGCGCCAGCGTGCGCTGGAAAATGCACAGAAACTCTACGGGGTCATCACGCCGCCGATTCAAGCCCGCCTGGATCATGAGCTGGAGGTCATCGAGCGCAGCGGCTACACCGCGCTGTTCCTCATCATGCAGCAGATCTTGGAATTCGCCAGGAAAGAAGGCATCCCTTTCTCATCACGCGGTTCGGCGGCCTCCTCATTGGTAGCTCACTGCCTGGGAATCACCTACCCCGATCCGCTCAGGCTGAACCTGTATTTCGAGCGCTTTCTCAACCCGGCGCGGGCCACCCCGCCGGACATCGACACGGACCTGTGCTCGCGCCGCCGGGATGAGGTGATCCACTACGTCTACGAAACGTTTGGCGCCGAGCGAGTCGCCATGGTCAGCACGATCAACCGCTTTCGACGGCGCTCAGCCTTGCGCGAGACGGCCAAGGCGTACGGGCTGGCCCCGGCGCAGATCAACCGGCTGGTCTCGGGTTTGCCGTACCGCGGTTGGGGTCCGTCGGGGCGCCGCTCCGCGGGGGAAGCCGGTCCTTACGAGCAGCTGTCCCAGGAGCATCCCGACCCGCTGCACCAGGCGATCTTCCGCCAGGCCGCCGCCTTGATCGGGCAGCCCCGCCACCTGTCCATCCATCCCGGCGGCGTGGTCATCTCTCCCGGCCCGCTGACCGATTTAACCCCCCTGCAGCTGGCCTCCAAAGGCGTGGTCATCACCCAGTTTGACCTGGAATCCATCGAACGGCTGGGCCTGGTCAAGATCGACTTGCTCGGCATACGCGGGTTGTCCGTGCTCGGCGACGTAGCCCAGGCGCTGCACGAGGCCGAACCACAGCGGTATGCCAAACCCCTCCAGGCCCTCGAGGAGATCCCGGCCAATGATCCGCTGACTGCCGAGCTGGTGCGGGACGGGAATACCATCGGCTGCTTCCAGATCGAAAGCCCCGGGATGCGCGCCACGCTGCGCGAGATCCAGGCGCGCAGCGAGGAGGACCTGATGGTCGCCCTGGCGCTCTACCGGCCCGGCCCGCTGACTGGAGGGTTGAAGGACGCCTTCGTGCGCCGCCACCGCGGCGAAGAGCCGGTCAGCCACCTGCACCCCGCGCTGGCGCCGCTCCTGGAGGACACCCACGGCGTGATCCTCTATCAAGAACAGGTGCTGCGCATCGCCCACGAGCTGGCCGGGCTCAGCCTGGCGGACGCCGACCTGCTGCGCCGGGCCATGTCGCACTTCGACCCGGGAGAGCAGATGCGCACCCTTCAAGAACGCTTCGTCTCCGGCGCGGCGGCGCGCGGCGGCTTGCCGGAAGCGGTCGCCGAACGGGTGTGGGAGCTGATGGCCGCCTTCGCCGGCTACGGCTTTCCCAAGGCGCACGCCGCCTCCTACGCCCAGGTGGCCTGGCGGGCGGCCTGGTGCAAGGCTCACCACCCGGCGCTGTTCATGGCCGCGGTGCTGGCGAATTGGGGCGGTTTTTACGGTCAGCGCGCTTACCTGACCGAAGCCCGGCGCATGGGATTGACCCTCCAGCCGCCGCACGTCAACCACGCTCAACGGGAGTTCAGCCTGTCTTACCGGGATGGGGAACCGGTCCTGTTCATGGGCCTCAACCAGGTGCGGGAGCTTACCCGACGGACGCAAAAACGCATCCTGCGCCAGCGCCCCTTCAGCAGCCTGATCGATTTCCTGGCCCGGGTTGACCCCCAGCCGGCGGAGGCCGAGAACCTGGCCCGGGCAGGCGCGCTTGCGGGTATGGGCTCGATCCCGGTGCTGCTGCGCCAGATCAGGCTGGGCGGCTGGCGCGGGGGGCAGCTTTCCCTGTTCTCGTTGGACAACAGCGAGGCGGAGGAGTGGAGTTTAGAGGAGCGAGTCGCGGCCCAGGAGGCCGTGCTCGGGGTCGGAGTGGATGCGCACATTTTGGAGCTGCATGCCGCCAAGATCGAGGCCGCTGGGGCGCTGACCACCCTGGACGCTGCCTCACAGGTGGGCCAGCGCGCGCGCGTCGCCGGGGTCAAGCAGACCTGGCATCGTTGGGGCGCCGGGCGCGGGAATTTCGAGACCTATATGTGGTTGGAAGACCTGGATGGCATGCTCGAGGTCGTCATCCCGGCGGAGATATACCGGCGGAACAAAGCTCTGCTGGGAGGACGCGGGCCGTACCTGCTTGAAGGGGTGATCGAGCGCGATCCCTCCAGCGGTGAACCGCTGTTGCGGGCGGAGCGGGTTTGGGGGTTGAGATGAATTCAATCTATCGTACCTCTTTGCGCATTCCTCCGAGCGACATCGATTTCTCCAACCGCTTGAAAGTTAACGCCCTGTTCAACTACGTCCAGAACGCAGCCTCGGCCCATGCAGAACAGTTGAACCTGGGCTACCGGGAAATGCAAGCAGCTGGGCTCTTTTGGGTGCTTTCCTGGATGAGGGTCGAGCTGGACGGTTACCCGCACTACCAGCAGGAGGTCACCGTGACCACCTGGCCGAAGGGCCGCTACCGGATCTTTTCACTGCGCGATTTCCTCTTTTCAACGGCGGAGGGAGAGGTCTTCTGCCGGGCCCGGTCGGCCTGGCTGCCGGTCGAGGCGTCCAGCAAGCGCGTGGTCAGCCTGGACCGCCTGCCCCGGCCGGTCCCGTACAATCCGGACCGCACTGCTTTAGACGAATTGCCCAGCAAAATCCCGGAGGGTGAAAAACTCGAAGACGTTTACGAACACCAGATCCGCTACAGCGACCTCGACCTCAACCAGCACGTCAACAATGCCAGGTACGTCGAACTCCTTTGGAACTGCTACCCGCTGGAATTCCACCGGGACCACCGCTTGCGGGCGTTGACCTTCTCCTTTCAATCCGAAAGCAGGTACGGCGACCGCCTGATCTTGGCAAGAGGCGCGGACCCGCAGGAGACCAACCGCCACCAGATCATCGCCCGGCAGGCGGAGGGCGAACGGGTTGTCTTTCAAGCCCTGGTCGATTGGGAGCCGGAATGAACCGTGAGGGAGTCGGGAAAATGAGCGCGGCTTCTCCCCTGAAGCGCATACTCATCGTCTGGTTCATCGCCAATTTCGCCCTGGTGGGGATAGCCTCCTGGATCGCCGGCGGGTGGTATCTCGGCTGGGAGGTACCAACCGGGGTTGGGATCCTGGTCGAGCTGGGGCTGATCATGCTGCCCAACCTGATCCTACCTATACTGGTCATGCGATACGGGTGGCCTGAACCCGTGGGAAGCATCCGGGAGGCGTTAGGGTGGGTGTGGAACGGCCAGCGCAGCCTTGTAACGGGTTTGCTTACCTTTATCACCTTCTATCTGCTGGTCACCGCGATCGTGCTGTTCGCGGGGGCGAGCATCCCCTATCACATGCCGGGCGCTGCGGGGGAGGGGATAGCCGTTCGGGGACCCGGTGATCTCCTCTTACTGCTGGGCATCCTCTTCGGATTGATGATCTACGTCGCGCTCACTGTCGCGGGGGAAGAGACCATGTTTCGCGGGTGGATCCAGACTCAGGTTGGGAGCCGATACGGGCCCTGGGTTGGGTTGTTGGCGGGCGCGGCGCTGTTCGGGCTGCGCCACCTGCCGGCCGATATCTTCTACGCGCGGGTGTGGCAGGCGACGCCGGGGATGTGGCTTTCCCGGCAGCTGCAGTTGTACCTGCTGGCGATCCTGCTGGGCCTGGCGCGCCATTACGGGAAGAGCACCTATGCTT
>CAYNWK010000150.1:8856-10116 GCA_964400875.1 uncultured Anaerolineaceae bacterium
CTGCTGGCGATCCTGCTGGGCCTGGCGCGCCATTACGGGAAGAGCACCTATGCTTCGGCGATCATGCACGGGCTGGTTTTGCTGTTTGCGCTTTTCGGGTTGGGGTGATCCGCCGCCGTTGGGAGTGGTTAATTACCGGTCGGCGTCATTGGAAGCTGTCCAATTTTTCCTCCAGGAACCTGTCCGACGAATCGATGATCAGCTCGAACCAGATCGGAAAATGGTCCGAGAGCTGGTTTTTGCGCCAGGGATGCTTGAAGTAGCTGGTCAGGTTTTTCGGATCGTCCAGGTCCTTCTCGCCGGTGTACTGTTCTTTCATGTACTGCTTGTAGGTGGGTTCCTCCCCGAATTGATAGACGTAGTTAAACGGGTTGAAAGCACCCCCGTTATCCAGACCCTGGGAATTCTTCCCCAAGATGAAATACTTGTGGCTGTGGATGAAAAACCTGTCGTAAGCTTCGGTCAGTGACGCGTTGGTATCGACTCCATCGAGGCCTTCCACCTCTTTATAGCCCGCCTGGTGGATGAAATCGAGCGTTTCTTTGTCCTTTTCCCTGTAAAGGTTAAAATCCCCGACCAGGATCAGGTTATCGTTCCAAAAGCGGCTTTTGGAGATCTTCTCCCCAACGGCGGTAACCAACAGATTGATTTCTTCAGCCCTGGTCTCCACGTCATCCGGATCATCGCCGGGGTGCAGGTGGAGGTCGATCATGGCAAAGGATTTCCAGCCGGAGCGGAAGCCGGTGATATAGGGCGTCCGTTTCAGCTGTTTGACCGGCGAGTTCGCCGTCAGCTCATCCCAGAGGACCAGCTCCCCGGCCAAGCCGGCGAATTGGACCCGCTTGGTATTGTACAGATACGCGCTTCGCTCTGAATTGCCGGCGACGCCTTCGGTGATGTCGTTGATCAGGTAGCGCCAGTCGCTGCCCAACAGCCGCATGATGATGTCCAGGTCTTTCAAGGTGGACTTGACCTCCTGGATGGCGATCAGGTCGAATCTGGCCAGGATCTCGGCGATGTAAAAGTAAGCCTCGTAAAGCCTTTGCGTCGTGTGGCCGAACTCCTTGATGTTCCAGCTGGCCACCAACAGGTTTTCATCCGCTCTCTTTTGCGTGATCTCGTTACCCAGCCCCTCGCGAAGTTTCAAGAGTTTTTTGATGGTCCTCTTTTTCTCGGTCACGTTCATGTCCGGGAAAACCAAGGCATAATCCTTTTTCGCCAGGTCTTCGTCAGGTCTCAAGTCGTTGTAGAAAGGCATCG
>CAYNWK010000151.1:0-10077 GCA_964400875.1 uncultured Anaerolineaceae bacterium
TTCCTTGGGTTGCACGCCAGCGGCGCTTACCTGGTCTTTTACGAAAACTCGTATGATGGCTACCTGACCTTCGGGGAACACACTGAAGCCAGCTTCGAGGACGGCGCCCTGCGCTACTACCTTGTCCCTGGTCCTCCCGAACGTGCAGTAGAACGTTATATGGATTTGACCGGTCGGCCGCCCTTGCCGCCACGGTGGGCCCTCGGATTTCACCAATCTCGCTGGGGGTACAAGAACGCGGACGACGTCCGGCAGGTTGTCGCAGGATTTCGACAACACCAGCTGCCATTGAACGCAGTCCATCTGGACATCGATTACATGGACGGGTACCGGGTTTTCACGGTAGATTCCCAACGGTTCCCTGATCTCTCCGGGCTTTCCGAGGAATTACTCCGCCAAGAGATCCGGCTGGTGGCGATACTCGACCCGGGCATCAAGCGAGATCCTGGATACTCAATGTACACTGAGGGCATCGAAGGCGGCCATTTTTGTAGAGCACCGGACGGCGAACCGCAGCCTGGGTTGGTCTGGCCCGGCTGGAGCTTTTTTCCCGATTTCACGCAGAATAAGACCCGGGACTGGTGGGGGTCGCAATACCCGGCGTTAATCGACCGC
Organism: uncultured Anaerolineaceae bacterium; assembly: GCA_964400875.1. Classification (GTDB taxonomy): domain Bacteria; phylum Chloroflexota; class Anaerolineae; order Anaerolineales; family UBA4823; genus CAYNWK01. The sequence goes on from CAYNWK010000151.1 coordinate 616, forward strand.
GGCATCAGCGGAATCTGGCATGACATGAACGAGCCGGCCGCATTCGCCGCCTGGGGAGAGCTGACCTTACCGCTGCCAACCCAACACAGCCTCGAAGGTCGAGGGGGTGACCACCAAGAAGCCCATAACCTCTATGGTTTACTGATGAACCGGGCTGGATATGAGGCTTTGAAGCGAACTTATCCTGAAATACGTCCCTGGATTTTGACACGCTCTGGTTGGGCCGGGATCGCGAGGTACGCCTGGCACTGGACCGGGGATATCGAAAGCAGCTGGGAATGTCTAAAGCAGACGATCCCAACCTTGTTGGGATTAGGAATCTCGGGAGTTCCATTCTCAGGATCGGACATCGGGGGCTTTCTCGGCGATCCTGAGGCGGAGCTCTTCCTACGCTGGTTCCAGTTAGGCGCCTTCACTCCTTTCTTTCGAAGCCATTCTGCGTTGACTGCATCCCGAAGAGAACCTTGGACTTTCGATCCCGCCACTTTAGACTCCATTCGCGCTGCCTTAGAATTGAGAAAAAACCTGCTGCCTTATCTTTACACGCTAGCCTGGCGGACCCACAAACGTGGAATACCGATGATGCGGCCGTTATTCTGGGAAAATCCAGAGGACGAAAACCTTTGGGACGTGGATGACTGTTTCTTGTTAGGGTCTGAACTGCTGGTTGCCCCGGTTCTTGAGCCAGGAATCGAGACTCGCCAGGTAATATTTCCTCCCAGAACATGGTATGACTTGCAAACTGATGAGATTTACAATGGTCCTGGAGAGCAATCCTGCCCGGTACGCACGGAGCACATCCCCATTTTCGTAAAAGGCGGGAGCATTCTTCCAATGGAAAGCCAAGCAAAATTGAGCTTGCACATCTATCCTTCTGCCGAACGCTCCGCTCAAGGATCTGTTTATTTTGATTCTGGTGAGAGCTCTGTCGAGCAGGAAAACGATTGGCGCCAAGATACCTGGAGACTTTCACCTACGAAGGAAGGCGGCGTGATCGCCTGGAAAACAGAGGGAAACTACCCTTTCCCTTACCACTATCTCGAAATCGAGCTTCACGGCAGCAAGCTCTTTCAGGTTTATAGGGATGGGGAAATCGTTCCACATGCTCAAAATCGCTTTCTAACTTCGATTTTCGAGCAAGTACAGCTTTCTTTCAAGTGAATGCGAATGAACATGTTATACTAATCGAAAGATGGCTTGGCTTCTGGTCGTACTTACAATCTCCCTGCTGATTTTTTTCAACGCATTATACGTCGCCGCTGAATTTTCGACGGTCAGCGCACGGCACTCGCGCCTCACCCAACTGGCCAACGAAGGCAATGCGATGGCGCGTTTTCTGCTGTCTATCGTCCGAGAACCAAAAAACTTAGACAGTTACATCGCTGCCTGCCAGCTGGGGATCACGGCGTCCAGCCTAGTATTGGGGTTCTATGGACAGTCGCGCTTGACGCCGGTGATTGCGCCTTATTTAAACCGTTTTGGTAATCTATCCGAGGCTGCTGCAATCTCGATCACCACTACCGGCGTGCTGCTGTTCCTGACGGCTTTACAAGTCATTCTCGGAGAGCTCTTGCCCAAATCCATTGGCATCCAGTATCCGGAACGACTGGCCCTGCTTACAGCCCTGCCTATGCGCTGGTCCAATGCGCTGTTCACACCCTTTATCTGGTTGTTCAACGGCAGCGGGCAGTTGATCTTACGGATGCTCGGTCTCTCAGCTCACCCCGAACATCTACACATACACCAGCCGCAAGAGATCATGATGCTGGTGGAAGAGAGCAGCGCAGGAGGGGTCCTCGACCAGGTTGAGCGCCGGTTGCTGACCAATTCACTGCAGTTGGGGGAGTTGAGCGTCCGCCAGGTGATGATCCCGCGCAACCGCATGCTGGCTGCCTCCGCAGACCAGGAATGTTCCGAGCTGCTTGGTTTGCTCGCCGATTCCCCATTCTCGCGGCTACCGCTTTATGATGGATCGGTGGATAACATCATCGGCATCGTTCATCTCAAAGATTTACTGTGCTTACGGTTGCAAACAGGCCAGCACGATGTGCGAGAAGCCATGCGGCCTGTCCCGTTCGTACCCGAAACATTACCGGTGGACGAGGTGTTCGCCATGTTACAGCGGAAACGGTACCACGTGGCGATCGTCCTCGATGAGTATGGCGGGACGGCGGGTCTGGTATCCCTGGAGGATCTGATCGAGGAGATCTTCGGCGAACTGCAGGACGAATTCGATACCGAGACAACACCTTCGATTAAGTTCCTCTCCGAAGACCGGGTGCAGCTGCGCGGTGACTTCCTGATCGATGAACTAAACGAAGTGCTGGACCTCGATTTACCCAACGTAGACATCGATACAATAGGCGGGCTCGTGCTAAACCAGTTGGGCCACGTACCTGATGTCGGAGAAAGGCTCCAAATTGATGGTCTGGCTCTCGTGGTAGAGGCGATGGATGGAAACGGTGTAAAAGCAGTCAGTTTAAGCGCATCTCCTGAAGAGATCGAGAGACTGAGGGAATGGCAGTGATTGCTGAGTTCCTGGTTCCCATTCTGATCATCGCCGTATTAATTCTGCTGAACGGGATATTCGTCGCAGCCGAATTCGCCATTGTCGGAGCCCCTCAAACTCGGATTGCCCAAAGAGCAGAGGCCGGGTCGAGCATTGCTAAGCGCGTGTTAAAGATCTTGCGCGATCCCGATGAACAAAACCGCTACTTGGCCACGGCTCAGGTGGGGATCACCATTGCCAGTTTAGGACTGGGCATGTACGGTGAACATACCGTCGCGGAATGGTTATTAAGCCCCTTGGAAAGCCTGGGCAGGTTTGCCGAACCAGCTGCTCATTCTATCGCCGTCGTCCTATCCGTTGGCTTGTTAACTTACATTCATGTGGTTATTGGCGAAATGGTGCCGAAATCAATCTCGCTTGGATCAGCCGAAAAAACTGTACTGCGACTGGCCAGACCCATGGTGATCATGGAGCGACTATTCTTCCCGGTCGTCGCCGTGCTCAACGGCATCGGCAACTGGATCGTCAGACTCATTGGCATCCCTTCTGCCGGGAAACAGGCAAGGTTGTTTTCACCGCAAGAATTGGAATATATCGTCGAAGAAAGCTACGCCGGAGGTTTGCTCGATCCAGAAGAGCACTTATACCTAGAGAACATCTTTGATTTGAGCGAACGCACTGTTGGGCAGGTGATGACGCCACGCACCCGCATTGTAGGCATCCCTATCGCGAGTGAAGAATCGATAGTCCTACGTCGAGCCTGCCAAGCTCGCTTTACCCGGTTGCCGGTATTTGATGGAGATTTGGATCACATTGTAGGCATCATTCACCTCAAACAGCTCGCCCGGCAACAAACACACTCGGACGAAGCTTTCGATTTACGCAAGTTATCTCGCCAGCCAATTTTTGTACCCGAATCGCTCTCTCTAGAAGCTTTGCTAGTTCGGTTTCGCAAAGAAGGCTTGCAGATGGCCATCGTCATCGATGAGTTTGGGGGTACCGCCGGTCTGATCACATTGGAGGACCTGGTCGAAGAGGTGGTAGGCGAAATTCAGGATGAATTCGACCAAGAGATCGACCCAATCCAACGACTGGCGCCGCGCAAGCTGCGCGTCCGAGGCGACCTATTGTTGGATGAACTCAACCAACATTTCAATTTGAGCTTGACCCAAGAAGACGCCGATACGGTCGGTGGCCTGGTGATGACGCTGCTAGGCAGGGTGCTTCACACGGGGGATACGGTTGAAACCCAGGGAGTTCGATTCGAAGTGGAGACGGTGAAAGGGCTCGCCGTCCAGACACTGCTCGTTTACTTACCCTCGGAAGAGGACGAGGATAACTCCCAATCCGATGCGGAACAGCATTCTGCGCAAGCAAGATCTTCCAATCTGTTCGTCACCGGGCAAGATTCATCAAACTAAATTAGAACTTCCCATTGAGCTGCATCGCTTACCCGTATCAACATCAAGCCCTAATCCAAAACTAGCGAAAGCGAGGTATCCATGCTTTACACCAACCTTGGACGAACTGGTTTGAAAGTCAGCCGTCTGTGCTTGGGCACGATGAATTTTGGCCCCCATACCGAAGAAGAGCCAAGCCATGCGATCATGGATGCTGCGCTCGAGCAAGGGATAAATTTCTTCGACACGGCAAATGTTTACGGGTGGGAGCGGGGCAAAGGCGTTACCGAGCAGATCATGGGACGTTGGCTGGCTAAAGGCGGCGGACGGCGCGATCAAATCGTATTAGCGACCAAAGTCTACGGGAGGATGGGGGAAGGACCGAACGACCGACGGCTATCCGCATACCACATCCGCAAAGCTTGCGAGGACAGCTTGCGCCGGCTGCAGACCGATCACATCGATCTATACCAAATGCATCACATCGATCGAGATACCCCTTGGGAGGAGATCTGGCAAGCGATGGAACTATTGGTGCAACAAGGGAAGATCCTGTACGTAGGCAGCAGCAATTTTGCCGGTATTGATATCATCGAAGCTCAATGTAGCGCCAAAGAACGCCATTTCATGGGGCTGGTTTCGGAACAGAGCCTGTACAATCTGACGGCGAGGACTATCGAGCTGGAGGTTATCCCGGCTTGCCGGCGTTCCGGCCTGGCGTTGATACCTTGGAGTCCGCTGGCAGGCGGGCTTCTTGCCGGCGCGCTGGAGAAGGAAAACCAGGGACGTCGTTCATCGGAGCGTATTCAGAGAGAATTGGAAAAGAAACGCAGCCAGTTGCGTTCGTTTGAGACATTCTGCCGCGAATTGGGGGAAGAACCAGCCAATGTGGCGCTGGCTTGGCAACTTCACAATCCGGTCGTAACCGCTCCAATCATAGGTCCACGAACTATGGAACAGCTAGAAGAAAGCTTGAATGCGTTGGAGATCATCCTTTCCGACGAACATATGGTGCGTCTGAACGAGATCTGGCCCGGTCCAGGCGGAGAAGCGCCGGAAGCCTACGCCTGGTGAGTTGGAAGATTTGTTTAAATGAAGGTCCGGATCAAAGCCCAATTCTGGTAGAGATCGTAGATTGCTACACCGATCAACAGGACCCCACCGACGACGTTGATCAGCCGGGCTCTCCTGGCGAACATACGCGTGATCCAGCGTTGTGCTGCCCCGGAGAGGAATGACAAGATCAATAAAGGCAGGCCGAACCCCAGCCCGAACCAGAGGAACACGGATAATTTATCGATCACGTCCGCCGGGGTCAGAGAAAGGGCAAAAATTCCCACAACAAATGGTCCCGAGCACGGCAGCGCAATTGGCCCATAGAGAAGGCCATATACAAACGCGTTCAAATAGGGATGGGAAAGAAAAGGCACCTGCACCTGCGGCAAACCCTTGAACACGTTAATATCCGCCAATAGCATCAAGCCTAATATGAGGATCAGCCCATCCGCCAGCGGGATGAACACCGATAAAACCCGGCCCACGGAAACGGATAACAGCGCGATTACCCCACCCAAAATCAACATCATCGCCAGCACGCCGGCCAGCACGAAAAATCCCAGGATATACCGCCCGGAACGACTGGTCGTCCTCTCAGCGCCGCCGCTTAGATAAGCCAGGAACCCCGGGTACAAGGGTAAGACGCAAGGACTGGTGGTCGCCAGCAACCCGATCGAGAACGAGGTAAAGATCACGTCGAATGTCATGGGGGAGGAACCTCGAGAGCCAAAGTAATGGGGAGGGAGACGTTACTCTTGTCCCCACAACAACGATTAAGTTTCGATTAGGAGCCTTCGTTCAGGAAAGGTTCGAGCGCTTGCTGGAGATCGGCGGCGGATTTTATTCCAAATGGTAGGGGATGCGCCTCTCCATGGCGATCGACAATCAACATCGGAGTTGAGGGCGGGTTTAAAAATTGCTGACCATACAGCTGGCTGAGCTCCTGGGAGGTTTCCTTGGGTGAGACCGCATAAACCCAATGAAATCCGTTATTTTCAACGTAAGTCTTCAAATCGGGCGCCTGCTCGAAAGGGTCTATATCTAAACCAAGGCTGATAAAATCATCCCGTTCCCCTAACATATCATGCAGCTCCAGGACCTGTTTCTGTTGCTGCAGACAATTCGTGCACCAGATCGCCATGGTTTCAACTAATACGACTTTCCCCTGATAATCCTTTAGGGTGAAGGAGTTCCCAGAGCGAACGTTTACGAGCTCCCTACCAAACCAATCCGGCGCCGCCATCTCCCCCGATGCCATGGATTCGCCTTCTTCCACCATCTCGCCGTCAGCTGCCTGCTTATCCTCCATTTGGGCTTGCACAGGCTCATCCGTTGCTTGCTCCATAGGCGCTTCTTCCATGGTATCCCCCACCTTCGTAGCCTTCATCATCTCAGCGTTAACCCCTTGCTCAGTACTCATCTCTGTCGCAGGAGCGGTTTCCAAAGACGCTGGCGTCGACGAAGGGTTCGCTGCCGTGCAGGCGACCAGGATCAGCGCAAGGACGGTAAGTAAGGTGATGTTGAACATCTTTAATCGCATGGTATCCTCCAAGTTACAAACTTTGCTACACTAAGGATCTTACACTGCGGAGGTTAACAAACTTGGCTTACAAAACAGATGCGAAATGATTACAATTTTCTGAACGGACCTTACATCCTTCGTAATACTTTCGTAAGAATTTCTTCGCAAGGAAGTAATTACTATCTACTAAGATAAGGCTCAGGAGTTAACAAGATGAACAACGCCTTAATCATGGTCGTCGAAGATGAACCAAGCATCGCCGAGGTCGTAAGCCTCTACCTGCGCCGCGCCGGTTACCAGGTCATTATCACTAACGACGGGCATGATGCTTTGGAGGCGATGGGGCGTCAAATGCCGGAATTGATCGTTTTGGATATCATGCTTCCCGAGATCGATGGTTTCGAGTTGACCCGCTGGGTCCGTGACCGCAGCGATGTGCCCATAATCATGCTCACCGCTAGACGGGATGAATCCGATCGTATTGCCGGCCTCGAGATGGGCGCCGACGATTATATCGTCAAACCCTTCAGCCCCCAGGAGCTGGTCAGCCGGGTGCGCGCCGTGCTGCGCCGTACTCGTGGGCAATCCACGGACCAAGGTGAACACTCCCTTGAATTTAAGGAATTATGCATCGATCCCCAGACTCGCCTGGTAAACGTGCGCGGAGAAGAGAAATCCCTAACTGCTAAGGAGTTCGACATGCTCTGGCTTATGGCCCGCCATCCACGCCAGGTCTTCACCCGGCAGCAGCTTCTCGAACGGGTCTGGGGGCTTTCAGATTATATCGATCCGGGGACCGTGACTGTACACGTCCGCCGGTTGCGTGAAAAGATCGAATCCGATCCATCCGAACCCCACTACATCCAAACAGTTTGGGGAGTCGGCTATAAATTCGAACCTTGATTGGTCGTTAAGATGAATCCTTCCACCACTCAACCCAAAATATCCGCCCCCATGCGCTTTTTGGGGGGCATCCTGGTCATAATCGCCATCTCCATCGCGGTGTTTTATTACCTGATGAAGCCCGCGATGGTTGAGATCAACCTGATGGTTTTTTACCTCTCGATCACGGCGGTCATCTCCGCGCTAATCGGGTACGGCGCATACCGATTGGGTTGGATGCACCATTCCCCCACTATCCGCTGGACCTTGTTGGGCGGCTACGCCTTAGCCAGCATATTAACCTTTGTCAATGTATGGGTAACCGCTAAATTAATGTTTTCCAGCGAACACGACCTCTTGCTTTCCCTGGTTTTACTGGTATTCGCCGGGGGTATGGCTATGGCTTTGGGCTACCTGCTCTCCAGCGCCTTAACGGATCGAATCCAAATCTTGAGCCGGGCAGCGCAGTCCTTAGCCAAAGGCAACTTACTGGTGCGCGTTGCCGTCACTGGGCGGGACGAGATGGCCGACCTTGCAGCAAACTTCAACCAGATGGCCACCCAACTGCAAGCTGCGGCGGAGAAGCAAAGACAGGTTGAAAATATGCGCCGGGATCTGATCGCCTGGGTGAGCCACGATCTGCAAACGCCTTTAGCCTCCATCCGCGCGATCGTCGAAGCGTTGGCGGACGGCGTCGTCGACGATTCTGAAACCGAGGAGCGCTACCTTTTAACTGCCTTGAAGGATATTCGCGCGCTCTCGGCCTTAATCGACGATCTGTTTCAGATGGCCCAGCTGGATGCCGGAGGACTCCCCTTGGACTGCGGATACAACTCGATGCGCGATCTGATTTCCGATACATTGGAAAGTTTCTCGGAAATCGCCTCTCGGCGGTCTGTGGCGCTGCATGGAGATGTTGAACAGGGAGTCGATCTCGTCTATATGGACGCCCAACGGGTTGGCCGGGTGCTGAGCAACCTGATCGGCAATGCGCTGCGCCACACCCCTGCAGGAGGATTAGTTGAAGTTAAAGCGCTGACGATGGATGGAACCGTCTTGGTGGAGGTGCGCGATACCGGCGATGGTATTCGTCCCGAGGATCTACCGCAAATATTCGAACGCTTCTACCGGGGGGAAAAGTCCCGCAGCCGAGCAACGGGCGGGTCAGGCCTTGGTCTGGCGATAGCCAAGGGCATCGTCGAAGCCCATGGCGGGGAGATAGGGGTTACACCTCTGGACAAGGGATCCCGTTTTTACTTTATCCTACCTCAAGAAAAACGCGCTTAGCGGACCCGCAAAGACTCCAGCACGCCCGAAAAGATACTCAAAGCTTGCTCAATTTGTTCGCCGGTAACCACCAACGGGGGAATCCAGCGAATCGTATTGTCCCAGGGACCACAAGTTATCAGCATCAAATGCTCTTCCAGACACCGGTGCACGATCTCTTTAGCGGTCGCTTTGTCCGGTTTCCCTGTTGAGGTGCGGAACTCGCAACCGATCATCAACCCTAGACCACGCACGTCGCCCAGCCCGGGGTGCTCTTCCTGTAAATGTCTTAATCCAGCAAGCAACTGGCCCCCGCGTTCTACAGCATTCGCCAACAGATCATCTTCATGGATGGCCTGGATGGTCGCCACCGCGGCCGCACAAGCAACTGCGTTGCCTCCAAATGTGCCGCCATGAGAACCGGGCGTCCAGCGTTCCATGAGCTCGAGCCGGCTGAATACCCCCGACAGCGGCAACCCGGAAGCAAGCCCTTTGGCAACGGTGATAATATCCGCTTCGAGGTCGAAATGCTCCAAGGCAAACCACTTCCCCGTTCGCCCGAAGCCAGACTGAATCTCGTCAGCGATCAATAAGATGCCGTGCCGTTGGCAAATTGATTGGACCCCTTCCAAGAAACTTGCCGGTGGGACTACGTAGCCGCCTTCGCCCAAGACCGGTTCGATCAGCATTGCGGCGGTCTCTTCCGGCGCGGTCTGCGTGGTGAGTAAATACTCTAACTCATCCAGGCACCATCGACTGGTAATCTCCGGATCCCAGCCGTAGCGGTAGGCATACGGGTATGGGGCGATAAAGACCCCGGGCATCAA
>CAYNWK010000152.1:0-10021 GCA_964400875.1 uncultured Anaerolineaceae bacterium
TGGGCTCGGTAGCGTCTTGTTAACTCGCTTTGGCAGCCAGTCATACCCGCCCCGGTATGCAGGACAGACGCCGGGTTTACCGCCAGCGGTCCCGCCTGCGCTGCCCTCCAGGCCGGTGACGCCGTCTGCGGCGCCTGAACCAGATCAGCCTGCACCGCCGGAGCAAAGCCCGCCAGTGCAAAGTTTTGAAGGCAGCTGAGCCTGCCAAACCCCTATCCCAACGCCCCCCTTCCTGAAGAAGGGGGGCGTTGTTCAATTAAGATAAGTCGGGTTTTTCTTTGTGAGTTTGTCGTTTTGTTGCAGGCACGGCTATTATTTTCGGTTCTGGGAGGATCTCAGGTCCGGCTCACCAACGCTTGCAGCACTGCGCCGGCGACCAGGCCGATCTGGCCAAGGTGATACGTGACGATCACCTTTAATCTTGCATTGGTTAGCACACCCACGAAGCGGTTCCAGGCTAACAAGGTATCCGAGATGAAGAAAAGCAAGGCGCCGGCGCTGACCAGGAGGGCTGCGAAGGGATCCCATTCTGTGCGTATCAGCGTTGCCAGGGCGGACAGCAGCATCAAGGATATCGCCCCGGCGTATATCAAAACAGGAATTTTCAAGCGAATCTGCCCTGATCGATCCAGGCCGTTAAATATGCGGCGGAAGACCTGCAAAGCTGCGATCCCGGCAATCAATACAACCAGCAAACTGGCTGCGTTGATCGGCGGGGGTGAGGTGTTCAGCGCGAGGAGGTAGGCGACATGGGCGATCAAAAATGAGCTCAACCCGGCGAGGAACTGTTCTTTCGGCAGCATCAGGAAGACATCGCCGGCCAGGGAAGCGATCAGCGCCAGGCCGATCCAAAACAAGTTACCCTCCAACCTGCCGAAAACCCATAACCATAAGAACAAAGCCGCCATCACGCCTGGTTTGGCAATGTATTCAACCCTCTTCCAACCAGCGTTAACTGCCGCCCAATCGATGGCTGCGATGACCATTGGAATCGAGAGGTAGATGAATGGCATGGTGGGTTCGATAAAAATAATTGGTGGATGCGCTTGTCAAAGGTGATCAGGATTGGAAACCGAGCAGATGGAGCGTTTTTTCGTCGTTGCGCCAGTTCTTGCGGACTTTCACCCGTAGTCGTAGGAAAATCTTTCTCCCGCTCATCCGCTCGATCTCATGGCGGGCATAGGTGCCAATTTTTTTCGTCATGCTTCCGCCCTGGCCGATGACGATGGCTTTCTGTGATTCGCGTTCGACGAACAAGGTTGCTTCGATGTAGGCGCCGTGTTCGTTCTGCTCACGGTATTCATCGATGCGCACGGCAATGCTGTGCGGGACTTCGGCGCGCAGGTGCATTAATGCCGCTTCACGGATCAAATCCGCGGCTATATCCCGTTCGAAAGTATCGGTGAGCTGGTCTTCCGGGTAAAAAGGGGGGTTCTCGGGCAGTTTGCTGGCGATGGCTTCGATCAGATCTTGGATATTCTCGCCCTGGGTCGCCGAGATCGAGATTGGCTCGAATTGCGGCAACACGCTCTGGTATTGTTCGCGGTGATCATCTAAAGTCTCAGGATCGACCAGATCCTGCTTATTCAAGACCAGGATTCCGGGTACCGGATGAGCCAGCTCTCTGACCAATCCGGCTAAGAGTTGATCTTCTTCGTTCGGCGGTTGGCTGGCATCGACGATGAACAACCCCAGGTCGCTCTCTTCGAGGACTCTGGCGGCTTCTTCGTTCATGTGTTCGCCCAATTTGTGCAAGGGTTGATGCACCCCGGGCGTATCCATAAGGATGATCTGGGCCTCTTCCAGGGTCAAGATGCCGGCTTGCCTTTTGCGGGTCGTTTGAGGCCAGGGGGAGACTGCGGCGATCTTCGTTCCCAACAAAGCATTGATCAAGGTCGATTTGCCGACGTTGGGCCGCCCCATCACGGCGACGAATCCGGCGCGAAACTTGTGGTTTGGTGCATCCATGCATCGATTGTATCAAAGTTGCGCACAATTATCGACAGCAAGATCTGGTAAAATATCTATGGAAGTTTTCACATTTTCCTGGCCGGTGAAACTCGGCCGGGGCGAACAAGTTTAAGCGTAACAAGGTCGAAAAAGTACTTGACTTGGGGGTAAGATCTCGTGTATAATGTACTTTCGTCTACCAACTAATTGTATATTATCTGATTAAATTCGTTGTTATTAGGGCATAAAAAATAATTGAATGTTTGTGCGTAAAGCGTATGGGTGTTTTTCCCGTGACGTTTTACGCTTTCCGCGTGTCTGGATGAAATTTTCTGTGGAGGAAACTCCCTTGGGAATCGACCAGCCGCGAATGTGCCAGTAAATAATAGATCTCAGTTTTTAGATCTCAAAGATCAGGAGAATTCGAATGGCGTCTGTACTACCCAGTAAATCCTACGCCCGGATAAACGTTACTTTGCCATTGCCCGATTTGATCGAGGTCCAGCTGGATTCTTTCAAGCGTTTGAAGTCTGAAGGACTGTCCGATTTGTTCCATGAGATCTCGCCGATCGAATCGTACAACAAAGGTATGAAGCTCTACTTTCCCAGCCGAACGCCTGAAGCAAAACAGTGGGAATTGACTTATTGGTTCGAAGACCCCAAGCACAACATCGAAGAATGCGTCGAGCGCGATCTGACCTACGCCAGCCCGTTGTACGTTTCGGTCCTGCTGGCAGGTTCGGATGTGCCCGAACCGATTAAACAAGACATCTTCTTGGGGGATTTTCCCGAGATGACCGAGAAAGGCACGTTCATTATTAATGGAACGGAACGTGTCGTTGTATCGCAGTTGATCCGTTCTCCCGGCGTTTATTTTGAAGCCCCTATCGATCGCTCGACCGGGCGACCTCTGGCGGTCTCCAAGCTGATCCCCGACCGGGGCGCCTGGATGGAATTCGAGACCCGCAAAAGCGATTACCTGACTCTCCGCTTTAACCGCAAGCGGACGGTGCCGATCACCATCTTCTTACGCGCACTGGCTGCGGTGGACGACACGTTGGAAGATTCACCACTCAAGGAAGGCACGGACGAAGAGCTTTTGGAGCTGTTCGCCGAGGTGGATAACAACCCCGACCGCATGTTCATCGCCTCCACGCTGGCGCAGGAGCCCGAATGGGACCTCAGCCAGAACACCATCGCCGAAGCGGCTTTGCTCGAGTTCTTCCGGCGTATGCGCCCGGGCGATCCAGCGACCTTGGAGAACGCCCGCGAATTTCTGGAGGAGCAGCTGTTCGATCAGCGCCATTACGACCTCGAGCGAGTAGGGCGCTACAAGCTCAACCAAAAACTGGATCTTCACGAGCACGTGCCCATCACCCATCGCACTATCACCAAGTGGGACATCGTGCGCCTGGTGCGCCGCATGATTGCTATTAACAACACCACCGAAGCCCCGGATGACATCGATCACCTGGGCAATCGGCGGGCGAAAACAGTCGGTGAGCTGATCCAAAATAAGCTGCGCATTGGTCTGCGCCGTATGGAACGGGTGATAAAGGAGCGTATGTCGATCCGCGATCAAGACCAGCTCTCGCCGGTAACGTTGATCAACATCCGCCCGGTAGTGGCTGCCTTGCGCGAGTTCTTTGGCTCGAGCCAGCTCTCCCAGTTCATGGACCAGACCAATCCATTGGCGGAACTGCGCCACAAGCGGACCCTATCCGCACTCGGCCCCGGCGGTCTTCGCCGGGAACGCGCCGGCTTCGACGTGCGCGACGTCCACCACTCTCACTACGGGCGCATTTGCCCGATTGAAACCCCGGAAGGCCCGAACATCGGTCTGATCGGCCGTCTGGCCTCATTTGCCCGCGTCAACGAATACGGATTCATTGAAACACCCTACCGGCGCGTGCGCAGGACTCTGACACCCAAGGATCCGAAACTGGTTGGACGCTTGCTGGGCGAGAACGTGGTCGATCCGGGCAGCGAAAAAGTGATCGCCAAGAAGGACGAGCGCGTCACAGAAGTGCTGGCTAAAAAGATCGGTGGGCTCAAGATCAAGGAAGTGCAGGTCAAGCCTTTCGTCTCCGACGAAACGGAGTTTCTATCCGCCGACGTCGAGGATCGCTTCGTGATCGCCCAGGCTAATACGCCTCTGGACGAGAACAACGAGTTCGTCCGCAACCGCATCTCTACCCGCTACCATTCGGGTTTCCTATTCACCAGCCCGGATACCGTGGACTATATGGATGTCGCCCCGCACCAGATCGTGGGCATCAGCGCCGCGTTGATCCCCTTCCTGGAGCACAACGACGCCAACCGGGCGCTGATGGGCTCGAACATGCAAGCCCAGGCTGTCCCCCTGGTCAAGCCGGATGTGCCACAGGTCTCGACGGGCATGGAGTACCATGCCGCGGTCGACTCCGGGCAGGTAGTCGTAGCGGAGGAAGAAGGAGAGGTCGTCTCCGTCACCGGCAACCACGTCACTATCCGTAACGGAAACGGTCAGCATACTTATTCGCTGCGCAAATACCAGCGTTCCAACCAGAGCACCTGCATCGACCAGCGCCCGGCGGTAGTCAAAGGCCAGGTAATCCACAAAGGCGACGTGATCGCCGATTCATCCTCAACCGAAATGGGCGAGCTGGCTCTTGGCCAAAACGTCGTCGTCGCTTTCCTGTCCTGGGAAGGGGCTAATTTCGAGGACGCTATCGTTATATCCGAGAGACTGGTACAGGATGACCTGTTCACCTCGGTGCATATCGAGAAATACGAAGTGGAATCCCGGGATACCCGCCTAGGCCCTGAAGAGATCACACGGGATATCCCCAACGTTGGTGAGGAAGCTATCAAGGACCTCGACGAACAGGGGATCATCCGCATCGGGGCTGAGGTCGGGCCAAACGACATCCTGGTAGGCAAGATCTCCCCCAAGGGTGAAAAAGAACTGACTCCGGAGGAGCGCTTGCTGCGGGCGATCTTTGGTGAGAAATCTCGCGATGTCAAAGATACTTCTCTGCGCATGCCGCATGGTGAGCGAGGTAAGGTCGTCGACGTCAAGGTCTTCACTCGCGAGGAAAATTCCGATCTGTCTGCTGGCGTGGATATGATGGTACGGGTCTCGGTTGCCCAGCGCCGCAAGATCACCGCCGGCGACAAGATGGCCGGACGCCACGGAAACAAGGGCGTCGTCTCCCGAGTGGTGCCTGTCGAGGACATGCCTTTCCTCGAAGATGGCAAGCCGGTGGACATCATTCTCAATCCAACCGGTATCCCCGGTCGTATGAACCTGGGCCAGGTTTTGGAAACCCACCTGGGTTGGGCTGCTAGTCGGCTTGGATTCCGGGCGATCTCTTCGGTCTTTGACGGCGCCAGTGAGGATGAGATCGAGGCGGAGCTAGCCCGTGCCTGGATGATCGATAAGGCTTGGGCCAAGTCCGTAGAAAAAGCCTGGGAGTGGTTGAACCAGTACGAGTATGACCCGGAGACCATCAAAGATGACGACGAGGTTCGTACCCTGTACATGGAAGAGTGGCTCGGGGAGCGCGGCTATGATGTTTACCGCTTGATCTCCGACCGGCAGTATGCCCGTCGTTCGGTCTTAAGGGAATGGCTTCGAGATCACGGTTACGAACCGGATGAGATCCTTCTATTTGAAGAGAGCGATGTCCCGCGCGATGAGCGCGCCGGTTACGACCACAAAGCGATCGAGGTTTGTCTGCGTCTGTGGATCGACGAGTACGGCGAGGGTGTCAAACAAAACAAGAAGGACAACGACGAAACTCTACGGGAGAAGGCCGGCCAGGTTATGCTCGCGGCCCAGCGCCCGATCCCTATTTTGGGCAAGCAAGTCGTCCGAGATGGTAAATCAGGTGAGCCTTACGACCAGCCGGTCACGGTAGGCATCATGGCGATTATGAAGCTCCACCACCTGGTTGAAGACAAAGTCCACGCCCGCTCTACGGGTCCGTACAGCCTGGTCTCCCAGCAGCCGCTCGGTGGTAAGGCTCAGTTCGGCGGTCAGCGTTTTGGTGAGATGGAGGTTTGGGCATTGGAAGCCTACGGCGCAGCCTACACCTTGCAAGAAATGTTGACGGTCAAATCTGATGACGTGCAGGGTCGTGTAAAGACCTACGAGGCCATCGTCAAAGGTGAACCCATCGAAGAACCCAGCATCCCGGCTTCCTTCCGCGTGTTAGTCAAAGAACTGCAAAGTCTTGGATTGGCGGTGGAGGCGGTGACGGACACCGGCGAGATTATCCGCTTCGGGAAGGACGAGGAGCGCACACGCCCGCCGAGGGTCAGCACCGGATTGCTGGGATTAGGCCGAGGGTACTAGCAACCTTAAAATAAATCAATGCAGATTTTGCCTTGACGATGATCCAGGCGCATGGTAAAATCATCATTCGTTGCTTATAATAAAGGGCAGGCAATCACCCCCTGCCGAACTGGATATCGGACGCGAGGCGAGGCCATCATGCATCACCGATGGCCTCCCTTATTGGAAAGAAAAATACGATCCTGGACTTCCGTCCCAATATGAGCGGAGAAGCTCAGGGTCGTTGCGCGATTAATATTGAAGCAGTTAGTGGATCGGGAGGCTCAAAGTGCCAACGATTAACCAGCTGGTCCGTAAGGGCCGCAAGTCAAAAAAATCGAAGAGCAAGGCGCCAGCGCTGCAGTACACTTTTAATTCCAACAAGCAGCGCCGCTTCCGGCAGCCGAAAGGCGCTCCACAAAAGCGGGGTGTGTGCACGGTCGTGCGCACCATGACCCCTAAAAAACCGAACTCCGCCTTGCGCAAGATCGCTCGTGTTCGTCTGACGAACGGGATCGAAGTCACCGCTTACATCCCGGGAGAGGGGCACACCCTCCAAGAGCACTCGGTTGTGATGGTGCGTGGCGGTCGTGTCAAGGACTTGCCTGGTGTGCGCTATCACATCGTACGGGGCACCCTGGACACAGGCGGTGTCTCCGATCGGCGCCAGGCGCGTTCGAAGTACGGGGCGAAGAGACCCAAATAAATATACAGCACAGCAGAATCGCCGGGTGAAACAAAATTGTCCGGCGGTTCTTACCGCTAAACCTTGAACCAAACTTGAATGGAGAAGTCGGATGCCGCGACGTTACCGACCTGAAAGACGAAAAATTTCGCCCGACGTGCGCTATAACAGCGTCAGAGTGCAATCGTTCATTAACCGAGTGATGGAACGAGGCAAGAAAAGCCTCGCCACAACACTAGTCTATGACGCCCTCGACCTGGTCGAGGAGCGCATGGGCAAGAACGGCCTCGAGGTCTTCGAGCAGGCGATCAAAAATGTCTCACCGGTGATGGAAGTTAAACCTCGCCGCGTGGGCGGTGCAACTTATCAGGTGCCAATGGAGGTTCCATCGCACCGCCAGTTCGCCCTGGCGACACGCTGGATACTAGGGGCCGCTCGGACTCGCTCGGGTAGGACTTTTTCGGAGAAGTTGGCAGCGGAGTTGATGGATGCTGCCAACAATACCGGCACTGCCATCCGAAAGCGTGAAGAAGCCCATCGCATGGCCGAGGCCAATCGCGCTTTCTCTCATTTCCGTTATTAGAATATCTAATTTGCTATTGGTTATCTGATGTCTCGTCAACACCCGTTAGAAACTTACCGAAATATTGGGATCATTGCCCACATCGATGCGGGCAAGACCACCACGACCGAGCGTATCCTGTTTTATACCGGGAAGACGCATCGGATCGGTTCCGTTGACGAGGGTACCACCGTGACCGACTGGATGGAACAGGAACGCGAGCGGGGCATTACCATCGTTTCCGCGGCTGTTTCCGCCGTCTGGAAGGGCTATCAAATCAACATCATCGATACACCCGGTCATATCGACTTTACCGCCGAAGTGCAGCGCTCACTGCGAGTGCTCGATGGCGGTATCGTTATCTTTGACGCTGTCCAGGGCGTCGAACCACAGAGTGAGACCGTCTGGCGGCAGGCCGATCGTTATCACGTGCCGCGCATCTGCCTCGTGAACAAGATGGATCGCGTAGGCGCTTCGTATAGTCGTACAATGGAGATGATCAAAGATCGCCTGGGCGCCAACCCGATTGCTGTCCAATTACCAATTGGCGAGGAAGCTAACTTCAAAGGCGTCGTTGATCTTTTTACCGAGAAGGCGATCGTATGGGAAGACGACCTCGGGCGCGAGCCGCGCGAGACCGAGATCCCACCCGATTTGGTCGGCTTGGCCGCGGAAATGCGCGAGCGTATGATTGAGCAGATCGCCGAGACGGATGATGAGCTCACCTTGAAATACCTGGAAGGAGAGCCCATCCCGGTTGAAGATCTGAAAGCCGGCTTGCGCAGGGCTGTTATTGAAAACAAGGCTACTCCACTGTATTGCGGCAGCTCGCTTAAGAATAAAGGCGTCCAGCCGTTGCTGGATGCGGTCATTGATTTCCTGCCTTCCCCGGAAGACGTACCCCCGGTCAAGGGCTTTGATCCCGATACCGAGGAAGAACTGGAACGTCCCGCCGAAGACGATGCGCCGCTGAGCGCGCTGGTCTTCAAGATTGTCACCGATCCGTACGTTGGCCGGCTGGCTTATGTGCGGGTGTACTCCGGGAAGATCACCCAGGGATCGATGGTCTATAACTCTACTAAGGGACAGCGCGAGCGCATCGGCCGGTTGCTGCGGATGTATGCGGACCGCCGGGAAGATGTCGGCGAAGTTTTGGCTGGAGATATCGGCGCGACCCTTGGTCTAAAAGAATCCTTTACTGGCGATACCCTGTGCGATGCCACCAACCAGATCATCCTGGAGAATATCACCTTTCCTGAACCAGTGATCTCCGTGGCGATCGAACCGAAAACCACCGCCGACCAGGATAAGATGAGCGAAGCGCTGCGCAAGCTGGCCGAAGAAGACCCGACTTTCCACGTTCGCAAAGACGAGGAAACCGGCCAGACATTGATCTGGGGGATGGGCGAGCTGCATTTAGAGGTTCTGGTAGATCGCATGCTGCGCGAGTTTCGCGTACAGGCGCGCGTCGGTCGCCCGCAAGTCGCTTACCGCGAGTCGATCACCCGGCCGGTCGAGGAGGCCGAATATCGCTACGTCAAACAGACCGGGGGTCGCGGCCAATATGGGCACGTTGTTTTAGAGATCCAGCCCGGCGAGCTCGGCAGCGGGGTCGAGTTCGAGAACGATATCGTAGGCGGTGTGATCCCCAAAGAATATATCAAGGCCGTGGAAAAAGGCGTGCGGGAGGCAGCCGAAGCCGGCATCCTGGCCGGTTACCCCATTACGGACGTGAGTGTGCGTTTATACGACGGCTCATACCACGAAGTGGATTCCAGTGAAATGGCCTTCAAAATGGCCGGATCGTTCGCTTTCCGTGAAGGTGTGCAGAAAGGCGCGCCAGTTCTTCTGGAACCGATTATGAAAGTGGAAGTCGTCACGCCGGAAGACTTCCTGGGCGAGGCCATCGGTTTGCTCAACGCCCGCCGCGGCGAGATCATCAGCACCGAAATGCGCCCCGGAAATGCGCAGGCCATCCGCGCCAGTGTACCGCTGGCCGAGATGTTTGGGTTTGCAACCACCCTGCGCTCGAGCACGCAAGGCCGCGGCGTGTTCACAATGGAATTTGATCACTACGCCCAGGTCGCCGAGAGCGTAGCCAAGGCAATTATGACGTAGCTGAGCAGTCCGGAGGTAGTTTGGCGGGCGTGCTGTCCCCAAACCACCCGCTGCTTCAATTGACTGCATAACGGATAGTTAGCTAACATACTTGGGTAGGAGAAGTGCACATGGGCAAGCAAAAATTTGAGCGGACGAAGCCGCATATGAACGTGGGCACGATCGGGCACATCGATCACGGCAAGACGACGCTGACGGCGGCGATCACGAAATACTGCTCGATGTTAGGGCACGGGGAGTTTCGGGCCTTCGATTCGATCGACAATGCGCCGGAAGAGAAAGACCGGGGCATCACCATCAACATAGCGCACGTGGAATACGAGACGGACAACCGGCACTATGCGCACGTGGACATGCCGGGGCACCGGGACTACATCAAGAACATGAT
>CAYNWK010000153.1:0-10020 GCA_964400875.1 uncultured Anaerolineaceae bacterium
TGTCGCTGCTATCCCGGGGTTGTCGTGTTTCACACGGCAACCCCGGTCAAATTAGTCTTTGTTGCGGCTGAAGGCGGCTTGTAGCCGGCCGATCAACGTCTGGCCGTGATGCGCCACAGCCGGTTCCTCGCCATCGGCCCCTTTCTCACCGTAATATCCATTGGCGGCGTAGTAATTATAGGCGTAGGGGAAGCTACCAAACTGCCCGAAGCTCTTTGCAGGTACCCGGTTTAACACCACCCCGAGGGTCTTGGCGCCCACTCGCTTGATCTGCTCCACCATCGCCCTCGCCGAGGCTTTCTGCGTGAAATTCGGCCGGATTACCAGGAGCACCCCGTCCACTTTGGCGGCTAAAACCGAGGCATCGGTGACCACAAAGGGCGGGCCATCGATGATCACGAAATCGGCGATGTCCTTCAGCTTGCTCAGCAGTTCGCTCATTTTCCTGGAGCCAAGCAGTTCGGCCGGGTTGGGCGGCAGGCTGCCGGTCGTGATTACTGCCAGGTTGCGATCCTCAAAGATGCGCCCAACGTCGTAGACGTCCAGGCGGTCGCGAAAGATATCGGTGAGCCCATCCTTGTTAGAAAGGCCCAGGTACTTGTGGATGCGCGGTTTATGCAGATCGGCATCGATCAGCACGACCTTATTGTCGCCGTGCGCCATGATTTCGGCCAGGTTGGCCGCGACCATCGTCTTGCCGACGCCGGTCTCCGGGCTGGAAACCAGGATCGTCTTGACCGGCTCGTCAACCGCCGAGAACTCCAGGTTGGTGCGCAGCGAGCGGAATGCCTCAGCAGTGGGAGAACGAGGATGCTTGGTGACGAAGACCTCTTTGTCATCCTCGTGATCGTCACCGACGTCGGCGATCACACCGATGATCGGCGCCTCCAAGACCTCAGTAATTTCGTCCTTGGTCTTCAAGGCGTTGTCCAGGTATTCCAGGATGTATGCGGCGCTGGCCGCCAGCCCGAACCCGATCGCCGCGGCCATCAAGACGATCAATGCTTTGTCGGGCCCGATTGGCCTTCTGGGCACGGTGGCTAGTTCGATGATAGTCAGCGTGTTCAGCGCGCCGCTCTGCGTCGTTGCCAGCAAATCCGCATAGAGGTTCTGCATGCTGGTCAGTTTATTCTGCAGCGCATTCAGCCGGTTCTGTGTATCGGCGATCTGGCTGGCAGAGACCAGCGTCGCCAGCTCTTGTTGAACTTCCTCGATCGTGTTTTGGGTATCCACGATCTGGACCTCGAGCGTATTCAGCTGCTGCTGAACGAACTCGGAGTGGTTCTGATCCTCGCCCTGCACGCTGGACGGACCCAGATTGACCAGCTGGTTTGCCAGCTCGTTCGCCACCGCCTGGGCCTGCTCTGGGTCAGTATCTTTAACGAGGATTTCGATGAATTGCCCGTTGGGCACGGCCGAAGCGGTGTATTCTGGCAGCCTGGACAACCCTAAGGCCCGCATCGTCGCCACGCGGATAGGCTCACGATTAGCGATATCAGCGTAGTTGCCCGCCAGCTCCTGGCTTAATACGAATTCGTTGGTTGTCGGATTCGGATCGTAGATCGCCTGCCCGGTCATCAGCGTGGTGCGCGCCTGGTAAACCGGCGCCTGTTGCAGGGTAGCGATATAACTCGAGACGGCGGCGACCAATGTGGCCGTCAGCAGCAGCCACCACCACCTTCGCAAGGGAAGTAAGTATTTGCCAAGTTCCATAGTCATCTCTCAACTCTTCTCACTATTTTAAAGCATTTCATCTGAATTTACCCGCATCAGTTCGATCTCCCTGGCATAAATACCCTCCAGCTGCCCGGCGATCGTGCTCCAGCGATGCTGCGATTCTACGTAGGCCCGCCCGGCTTTACCGATCTTTTTACGGCGCTCAAGATCATCTAGCAACCCCAGGATCGCCCGGGAAAACGTTTGCGGCTCGTCGGCCACCAGCAAATCTTCGCCTGGCTTCACCTCCAGGGCCTTTACTGCCTGTGAGCTGGTGATCACCGGCGTCCCGCAAGCCATGGCTTCCAGCACCTTGTTTTGGATGCCTGCTCCGTACCGCACTGGGGAAGCTGCCAGCGTCGCCTGCCGCAAATAGGGGCGCATATCCTCTACCGTTCCGGTAACCACCACCCTGGAGGGTTGGGCTAAAGCCTGGACTTGCTTGGGCGGATCTTTCCCGACGATAAGCACTCGGACGTCGGGCCGGACTGCCCAGACCAGCGGCATGATCTCCTCTACCAAACGCAGCGCCATCGAGACGTTGGCGTGGTAGCTCATTTTTCCGCTGGTGATTACCGTCGCCGTGTCCCTCTCCAGGCTATCGTCCGGCGTAAAATATTCCAGGTCCACGCCGTTCTTTAACACGGAGATACGCCGGCTGGCAGTTTTTGTGTTCGGTAGAGAACGGAAAGCCTCCTGATCCACACGGGAGGTCACCAGCGTATGTTCAAATTGAGTCACCATGCGGGCTTCAAAAGCTTCTGTGCGCGCCAGCTCAAAACGAGTCATACCGCGGCTCAACCAGCTTTTGCTCTTGACCATCGCCTGGCGGAACAAATGGCTGATCGAGTCGACGCTGTCCCAAATGATGGGAATCCCACTCGGACTATCGTCCAACTGAGATTTCAAGAACAACCCATAACGAACACCGCGCATGTGCTCTACCTGTATAACGTCTATATGGGCCTTTCCGTTACTGGAAACAGCCAAATCAGCCATCTGGCGGGCCAGGTCCGGGTACCAGGAATAGACGGATTGTAAGGGCGCACCGGAGGGCAGGGCGACCAGGCAGTTCAAGAACGAACGCCATGCCGGCATGGGCACCCCCATAACGCGGACGCCATGCTGCTCCAGGTCACTCAAGGATTCCTCTTCCTGCCAGCTGGTCCACAACGTCGCCACGGTCACCTGGTGGCCCTTTTTGGCGAGCTGCCGGATCAGGTTATACGGGCGCACCCGGATCAGGTTCGGGACGTATGGAACGATATAGAGAATATGCATGATTAACGGACCAATATCAGGGCTCTCATCTGTAAGCAAGTCGCAATTTTCCACCCCGCTGCGGAGTTCACGGGGACTTGACGACCGCGAAGAACAAGCGCACCTCCACCGTCCATTGGAAAGTGACAATTTGCTGGTTCGCCGGCGAACTGTCCTCGACGGTTATTTTAGTACTGTATTCGCCAATGGATTGGGGAAGGATCACCCCACCGATCAACCCCGTATCCTCATCGATGGACAGGCCCGGAGGCAGACCGGTGGCGCTGAAAGTCAGGTCTTCGCCGTTCGGGTCGACAGCCATGATTTGCAGGGAGACCTGCTCGCCCACATAGCCGACCTGGTCGTTCGGGTTGGTGACGTTGGGCGGGTAGTTCTGCGAAACGTCCCAATCGAAAGAGACCATCTTGGACTGTACCGGATCGCCATCATCCTGCACCGTGATCTGGACGTGATACGGGCTGTTGGAACCGGCGCCTAGGGAAATGGTCCCCGAAATCAGCCCGGAAAGCATGTTAATCGACAAGCCTGGCGGAAGCGTGCTATTGTCGTCGTAGGTTAAAGTATCACCGCTGTCCGGGTCGCTGGCGACGATCTGCAAATTCACTGTTTCCTGCTCAAGGCTGCTCTGGTTCCCGGGATTGGTGACTACGGGCACGTGATTGACGTCCGTTACTGTCCAGGTGAAGGTCGTGCTGCCCGATAATGGCGGCATGCCGTCATCAGTAGCGGTGACCTCCACGCTGTAAGGGCTGCCGGTCGAGGCGTTAGCAGTTAAAGTACCACTTATCTCGCCCGTATTAAGGTTGATGCTCAAGTCTGTCGGCAGCCCGTCAGCGCTGAAGGTCCACGTGTCTGAAGGGTCCGGATCGCTGGCCGTGATCGTCAATGAGACGGAATCGCCTTCAGCATTGGTCTGATCGCCGGGGTCAAACACGGTTGGAGCTGCGTTGGTGGGGTCGAGAAAACCGGTAATCGCGGCCTGCCATACATTGGCCATCTTCCCATAACCAGCCTCGGTCGGGTGGATGCTGTCACCGGAGGGAAAATCACCGGGATAATCCAAGGCGCTTTCCATGTCCACCAGGATGATGGCATCTCCGGCGGCGTGCCGGGTGTTGTAAACACTTTGGATCTCGTTGTTCAATTGCGTAGTTTTCATTCCTAGGGGACTGTTCGGGAATTTGCGGTTGATGATCTTGGCCAGGATCACGGTGATCTCCACGCTATGGTCGCCTTCATACTCGTCGATCTCGTTAAGGATCTGGTCGATCTCGTCGGCGATTTCCGCCGGAGTTTGGTTATTTGACGGTGTGAGATCGTTGGTGCCGATGTGCAGCAAGATAACCTCTGGAGGGTTGAGCGACAGCCAGTTTTCAGGTGTCCCAACCCCATACCCTCCGTTATAAATATTATCCCGGATGTAATCCGCCGTCCTGCCTCCGTGCCCCTCGTGGTTGGTGTCAAAAGCGTGCATACCTTGAAATGCTGCCCCCAGGCTGCCAACGAAATCGACCGAATAACCTCCCCCGGTGAGGTCGTTCCACAGCGGCTCCCGGTAGCCGGTGCAGTCATCCGAACCCATGGGGTTGCAGGTGCCGGTCCCTAAAGTGAGCGAGTCCCCCAGCGGCATGATCTTGGTAACGGCGGCGCTCGCAGAAGCGTTCTGTGTACGGCTGCCGGCGATGGCAAAGGCATTAGCGTTAACGCCTCCTGTCAACGGCGAGAGAAAGATAAGCGCCAACAAGCCAAGCATTAACGATAAACGAATTCTCCTCCTGTAATCCAACATACCAGCAATCCCCTTATTCTGTTGATTTGCAGAGGGCATCCGGGGCATCTGGTGCAGCCAACCGGATGCCCTACTTGCTCGCGTGAAGCGAACGATGCTTTGAATCTTGTTCAATTCTTGTGCAGTTTAAGCCAGCGGTTATTTGATGATCAAAGGCAGATAGACGGACAAGCCCGGTGGAGGGGCAAACGGCAGCACCGTCCAGGTGAACGTCTCCGTGTCGCTCAGTGCACTCGGGTCGGTTGCCGTAACCTTGACGGTGTAGGGGCTGTTCGTGGCAGCGCCTAAAACGATGCTGCCGCTGATCTTTCCAGTGGTCGCGTTGATGTTCAAATTGGGCGGCAAGCCGGTCGCGGTGTAGGTGAGCGGGTCGGAATTCGGATCGTTGGCAATGATCTGCAGATTGACGGACTGCCCTTCCATGTTGCTCTGATTCCCCGGATTGGTCACCACCGGTGCCTGGCTGCTACCGGTGACCGTCCAAACGAACACTTCGCTGTCGCTCAACGCGCCGGTATCTACTGCAGAAACCTCCACAGTGTAGGGACTGCTGGAGGACGCGCCAAAGTCGATCACCCCACTGATCAGCCCGCTGGTCGCGTTGATGTTCAAATTGGGCGGCAGACCATCGGCGCTGTAGGTCAGCGCATCCAATTCAGGGTCGCTGGCCATGATTTGCAGACTGACCGACTCGCCTTCTTGATTACTTTGATCGCCCGGATGGTCAACGTTGGGCGGCTGATTGCCTTCGCAGTATGACTGACCTGCGCCAGCATTGTAGTGCGTCTGGATCTCCACCGGCGTCAGCGCCCTGTCGTAAATGGCGACCTCATCCAAGAGCCCATCGAAGTAATAGCTGTTGAAATGATAGCCGAGGGTTAATGCGCTGGTATTGGAGAACACCCCGATGTAATCTTTGGTGTCATTGACATCCAACTCTGCGTCAACGTAAAGGCTGTTGCTATCGGTAGACGCATCACGCACGGCCACGATGTGATGCCAGTTCCCATCGTTGATCGCTACCGTACCGGTGATGGTCAAGCTTCGGAATGCAGAATCTTCGAGCTGGAAATTGGCGAACCCGCCTGTGCCGCAGCCTACCCACCAGGAAGCGATGCCCGGGGTACCGTATTTGCCCAGGAAGACTTTATTCCCCGAGCAGTCCTGAGATGTGTTGACCCACATCTCAAAGCTAAGGCTGTTATCGTCCAACCAATTTAATGTCGGGTTGTCCGGCACCGTGATCCCGTCGTTAAACCCGTCGAACTTGAAACCAGTTGAGACGATCCCCCCTTTGGAGGCAGGGCAATCCGGTAAAGAACAGGCGCCATCGTTAGCGCCGATGACGTCATCGAAAGTCATCGCGCCGCTGCCATCATTCAACGGCCAATAAGACACGATGTCAGGCGTGTCCGGTGTACATTGATCAGGTGATTTAATCCCCTCTTTACCGTCGAGCCGGTCAGGTTCCAGTTCAGTGTGCACTTCCATCGAAAAGGGCGCCTGTGCAGCCTGGGCCACCCCACTGAACGTGCTCCATCCGATCAACAACAGTAATGCCAGAGCCGGGGGGATCAGCAGATACAAAATTCTTCTCGTGGTCATCCGCGTTCTCCTTCCGAAATCCTCGTGGCGGCTCTCTAACCTGTCTAATGTATAGATCAGTCTCGATTGAGCCCCCTGGTTTGCATGTCAGATTTTTTAGAAGTTCACCTCCTTCGAGTATAACAAGTTGTCTTCAGGGAGGGCAGCGACCTCAGAAGGTCATCCCCGGCCGAATGCCCTCCCCGGATTGGAACTGCAGAGCTTGCCGGCACGCCTTGGATTTTAGCAGGCGCGCGGCCGGCTGGCGATATCAGTCGTTCCGGATGACGATCGGCAGGTAGATCAACCACTCATCGGGCGGCTCGACCACTGGCGCCACCGTCCAGGTGAACGTCTCCGTGTCGCTCAAAGACCCTGGGTCGGTCGCCGTCACCATCACCGTGTAGGGGCTTCCGGAAGATGCCCCCATTGCAATCGTACCGCTGATCAAACCGGTATTCTCATCGATATCAAGCCCGGTTGGTAGACTGTCTGCGCTGTAGACCAGGGCATCCATCTCAGGATCGGTGGCGACGATCTGCAGCGAGACTGGGTCGCCCTCATCGTTGGATTGATCGCCCGGATTGTCCACGTCGGGTGGCGTGTTTGCCGCGGGGTTTACATTCCAGGTGAACGTTGCGCTGTCCGTCGCCAAAGAGAGATCGGTTGCAGTAACCATCGTGGTATACGGGCTGCCGGTCGCTGCGCCAAAATCGATGGTGCCGCTGATCAATCCGCTGTCCGGATCGATGCTGAGCCCGGTGGGCAGCTCCGTCGCAGTGTAGGTCAGCTTATCGCCAGCATTCGGATCGGTAGCGACGATCTGCAGCGAGATCGCATCGCCTTCGTCATCGGTTTGTTCTCCCGGGTTGGTTACCACGGGTGTCTCGTTGGCCTCGCAGTATGAAGTTCCGGACCCGCCGTTATAGTGGGCCTGGATCTCGGCAGGAGTGAGCGCTTTCTTGTAGATCGCGACCTCATCAAGCGTCCCGTCATAGAAATAGCCACCGGAGAAGTAGCCCATATTGAGGTTGTTCGTGTTGGTGAAAACCCCGGTGTAATCGATCGTTCCCGTGACATCCAGCGTAGCGTCAACGTAGATGCTGTTGATATCAGTAGCCGCATCCCGTATGGCGACGACGTGATGCCAGGCCGTGTCGGTGATCGGCACGGTTCCGGTGAGGATCAGCCTGACCGCATTGGAATCCTCGAGCTGGTACTTCGCGAATCCACCCGTACCGCATCCGACCCACCAGGAAGAATCTCCGGGGGACCCGTGTTTGCCGAGGAAGACTTTATTCCCGGTGCAGTCTTGGTCGGTGTTGACCCACATTTCGAAGCTCAGGCTGTCTCCGTTCTCCCAGCTCAACGACGGGTCGTCAGGGACATCGATCCGGTAGTTGCCTCCAGTGAAATCGAACGCCGTCGCTACGATACCGGTGGTCGAGGCCGGGCAGCCCATACCGGTGCAGGAACCGTCGTTGGTCCCGACGACATCCTCGAAAGTGGTCGCGCTGTCCCCGTCGTCCAAGGGCCAATACGAGACCATATTCGGAGTGTCCGGCGTGCAGGCGTCAGGCGCGTTGATCCCATCCGGGCCTTCAACCTGGCGGGGCACCAGCTCCGTGCGCACCAGGCTTGCTGGCGCGCTTTCCGCAGCCTTGGCGATCCCGCTGAAGAGGCCCCAGCCGAGCAGCAAAAGCACGGCCAGAGCGGGGGGGATCAGCAGATAAGTTAACTTTTTCAGGTTCATGCACAATCTCCTTGTAAAATATCGGCGACGGGCTCTCCGTTCCGGCGGGCTCGTCAAATTAACCCAGCGGTTCTGGTTCGCGTATTTTAAACGCGCTGGTAGAAATCCATGCCCTGCAACACCTTTTGCCAATCGTAACGCGCTTCGGCCAACTGGCGGCCCTTGGCAGACAGGCTGGCCTGCAAATCCCGGTCTCCGATCACCCGCACGAGCGCTTCGGCAAAGTCCTCCGGGCTGTCCCCGATCAGGACCTCCTCATCCGGGCAAGCTCCGATCCCTTCCAGGCCGACCGTGGTCGTGACCACCGGCATCGCCCTGGCAAAAGCCTCCAGGATGCGCACGCGCATCCCGCCCCCGGCCCGCACGGCGATGGCCATCACCGCCGCCTGCTCAAAGTAAGGTTTCAAATCCTCCACGTACCCGGTGACTCGAATTGCGCCGGGCTTATTCTCGGCCATCTGCACAAAATCATCCGGTGGGTTCTTGCCGATCACGGTCAGGGTGGCCTGTGGGACCTGCTGCCTGACCAGCGGGAAAACCTCGTTGAGCAGCCAGCGAATGCCGTCGGCGTTGGGTAGATAATGCAGGGTTCCCAGCGTCAGGATGTTGACCGATCCGGCGCTACGCTGAATGGGCTGAAGTTCCTGGGTGTCCACCGCGATGGGGACGACTTTGACGAACTCGCCGTCCTCGTGACCGTTTCGGCCCCCGATCTCCGAGTATGCTTCCAGCAGCGATTGGCGGTCGATATCGGTTACCGCCAGAGTCCGGTCGAATTTTCGCAAAATTTCCCCTTCATAGCGTTTGACCCGCTTTTCTTCCACGGCAGCCACGGGCCGTAAATACCAGGGAGCGTTCTCCTTCATACGCTCAACGATCTTCCAAACTGCGTTGTGGGCGTCGAAGACACGCACAGGCTTTTCTAAGCTTCCATCTTCAAGCAAACCATACTGCGCCATGGTCAGCTGATCGGCATGGATCACATCGATTCTCTCCTTTTTAAGGATTTCTGCGATCAGCTTCCTCATGGCTTTGAGATCGTCCCGTTCGACCAGAAACGGGCGTCCGCTCAGGTGGCTGCGCATCCAGTAGCCGAGGTCTCGAATGCGCGAGCGCTTGATCGGTGAGGTATATACCTTTGCACAGACTTCTTCAAGGTAGGGCAAAAACTCCCTTTCTTCTTCGCGCATAAAAGAAACCAGCGTGATCTCATGTCCCAGGCCGGCCAGGTAGCGCAGGACATGCCAGGTCTTGATCCTCGGCCCGGCATTCGGGGGGTAGGGGATGATTTGTGTGAGAAATAAAATCCGCATGATCAAAAATTACGTTTAACCCGTATTTTTTAAAGAGAACAAGCTCTATCCGGGATCATAGAGGTATACCCTCATCTTGAATTTCCGAGCGCGAACGTCTACGTCAAAATTAGCCAGCAGCTTGGCATTGTTTTCGATCCAGCCGAGTTTCTCGGGACTCTTCAAACCAACGGCGTTATCTTCAACAAACCAAACGCGGTTTTTAGAGCCGTCTAAGTCGTTGAAATCGAATGATTCGATGCCGGCGGTGGTGTCCTGCAAATAATAATTGCCCACCAGTGGTTCGCTCACCACGACAATATCCCCATCAGCTTTATCCTGCTCGATCAGCTGGAATGCTGCTTTCCAGTTATCCCGGTTGCCATTCTGATATCGGAAATATAAAGCATCTTCGCTGAGCGGTTCGAGGACTAACAGGAGCAGGATTCCTAATACTAATATTTTAGCATGATTGTTTGCGAGCTTGAATAGCTCGTACAGGCCGGCGCTTGCCAGGATCACCCAGCTGCTCAACGAGATGAAGACATAACGGTTGGCTGAGTATTGAAAGAGCGACAAGCCCATCACCGCCAACAAGGGAACCA
>CAYNWK010000154.1:0-10005 GCA_964400875.1 uncultured Anaerolineaceae bacterium
TGAGTGCTTTTCGATTTCGAAAGCTATGCGGGGGATCTTTGGTTAAATCTGTTTATGGTATAATCTTTGCAGAAATTCCGGATTTCTGAAAAGGAGAATTTCAGTTATGACTACTACTACCTTACAAATCCGCAGCAAGGGAACGATGACCATTCCCGTTGAATTGCGTCGAAAATATGGCCTCGCTGAGGGAGACGTCATCACGTTAATTGATCTGGGAGATGGTAAATTTCTGCTGATACCTATGGTAACTCAAGTGGACCGTTTGGGAGATCGAGTAGCACAGGCTATGAGCGAAGCCGGCGTATCTGAGGACGAACTTTTGGCAGCCCTTGAAGAGGAGCGCGAGCGCTACTATCAGGAACGGTATGTTCAAGATAAACCTGTTTCTGGATAGCAGTGCTTTGTTCGCTGGGATCGTCTCCTCGACTGGTGCTGCGCGGGCCCTGCTGCTTCTGTCTGAAAGCGATCAAATCATCATCACTATCTCTGAGCAAGTGGTTGCAGAAACAGAAAGAGCCATCGCCCGAAAGGTACCAAAGGCCTTGGCCGATTTGCGCAAGACTATCCTGGCATCGAAGGCTCAAATTGTGCATGCCCCAACCACAGCTGAAGTAAATGCCAATCTTCAGTTGATATCCCACCAGTCAGATGTGCCAATCCTCGTTGCGGCGATGAAGGCTGAGGTAGATTATCTGGTCACCCATAACCGGATCCATTTTATTGATGACATCAGTGTAGCAGAAAAATCGGGTCTGAGAATTGGATCACCAGGAGATGCGCTTGCAAGGGTACGACGACAGATTTCCGCCAAATAATGAGGAGGAATTGAACCCCATCCTCCCCACAGAGGGGAAAATGCAGAGCTCCCGGTGCTCAAGTAATGGGTTAGGAATGGGTAAGTCTGCACGCACTTAACACCAAGCGACTTCGTTTGTCTGAACTCACTCACGTTCAGGAACTCATTGGTTTACATGAGCCAAGAGAACTCTCTTTGAAAGAAATGTGGTCTTTTCTTTCAAAGAGGAGTGCGGTTTGTTAATCCATTTGCAAAGTGAGCGATGAACTCCTAGGCAGAGCACACAGCTTATGCGTGGGAAGTGCTGCACATTGGGACAGGATATTATGCCTTTCTCTCGGTGTTGTTGCCGCCAGAGATTGCGGAAACACCTGCATTGATCAATACGTTGTCAGAGACAGCTGCTGCTCTAAGCGAGCTTTCCGGTGTTGGGCGACTCATCCCCACCCCCCCATCCAATCAGTTTAAACAGATTCGCTATTGCTAGTTGATGCGTATATTATCTTGACCAGTCTGATCTCCCCCCACTTTTTCCAAGTGATTAGCAGGCCGATCTCGCAGATCTTGGATGGACTCGGCTTCATCCAGGTTCAGTTTGCACCCTTTACCTTTAGATAAATATTGGGGCATTGGGCGCGTTTTTAATAAAAGTTACCTGGAAGGCATCATTCTTCTACCTGATGATTGTTTGACAGATAGTCATCCAGAATGATGATCTCCAGTTCTTCGGAAAATTGTTCAAGGCGCCGGTCGTTAGTGATAAAGGCCTGGACGCGATGGATCAATCCTGCGGCGATCTGCAAAGCGTCTGGAGTCCGAATCCGGTATGCTGCGCGTATCTGGGCGGCCCGGCGGATCACGTCCCGATTCAGATCTGCTATCTCAAGGTTGGGAAAATTCGCCAGAAGAGTCTCATATTGGCGGGCAATTGCCTCGCGTCCCAACGCCAGAGGTTTAACGATGATTTCCATCAACGTGAGAGCTGAGGTGATCCCGCGGTGCTCTCCTGCTTCAATTCCATTGAATAAGATTTGGGTCAGAGGCAGGTAGGTCGGGTTTTCCTCCAGGTGGTAGATGAAGATCGCCGTATCAAGTCCCACCACGGATAAGGAGGCTAATCTTCTGGCGAATCGTTCCATGAATCGCGCTGCTCATCGACATATTGGTTCGCATCGACGCTTTCCCAAATCTCCTTGTG
The DNA here is from genome assembly GCA_964400875.1 of uncultured Anaerolineaceae bacterium. Classification (GTDB taxonomy): domain Bacteria; phylum Chloroflexota; class Anaerolineae; order Anaerolineales; family UBA4823; genus CAYNWK01. Next base: position 1,998 of record CAYNWK010000154.1, read on the forward strand.
CAAGCCGGCCAGGGTATGCGTATAGTTTTCCGGCTTGGGCACCAGGATCATTATCCCGTCCTGAATGTCCACCAGCAAACGGTCGCCTTGCTGGATGTTCAAGATATCCCGAGCGATAGCTGGTACGGCGATCTGGTAACGCTTGCTAACTTTAACTGTAGTAATTTGAGCCATCTCGATACCTGATTGCTAAGCTAAGTTCGTATTCTGCTTAGCATTATAATCGATTATTCGTTAATTCCCGATTTTGATCCCGACATCCGTGATCTCTGGGTCTGTGGGCAGATTGAGGATCAGTTTCCCGTTCCCATCCGTAGACACAGATGAGGTGTGAATGGACGGGGTCCCTTCGGTGGTGAACTCATACCACTCAACCTGAAGGTTGAGATTTGGCGTAAAACCGGTCATGGTAAGAGTCCCGGAGAGGCCGCTTATATTACTGACTCCATCCACTACATTCCGCCAGGTATGATTCTGGTTTTGCACCCACAGGTGAGCCCGGTTGTTGAGAGTGTCCTTCTGGCCAACGACCCGCATGGAGGGGTCCGAGACGACCGCGGCGGCGTCTTGGTAATGGCCGTTGTTCAGCGGAATGTCTTGGATGAAATCTCGGAAGTAGCCGTAAACCTCGTAAAGGCCGGGTTGGTCATCGGGCCCAGGTTGGTTATCAAGCTTTTCCTTCCACCAATATAGCTCGGTTAACGCGCCGGGGTCCAGGCTGGCCCAGGTCAGGTTGTGCAGCCAGACCCCACCCAGATCCAGTGCAAGGTCCGGATTCTCGGTCTGTTCATCCAGAAAATCAATCCCCGTTTCCCCGCGTACAATGGGTTTTGTGGGTTCGCCAGCTTGACTGGAATACCAATCCAGGCTGCTCCTCACTGTTGAGCTGTAATCTATGTGGAAAAGGGCAGCATCGTTCTCATATGCGGGATCCTCGAGCCATCCCGTGCTGACATATGCATGCACATCTGCGTAGTCAATATTCGGATAATTCGGGCTGGCCCAAAATGGTTCGTCCGGGAAGGATTGCCAGAACGAAGTTGTAACCAAATGGTCATTCGGGTGATCGAAGTTGCAGGCCTCCCCATCTCCTGTGCCTACCGGAACGCCGAAAACCCGGCAGTGCATGAACTTGCCGAGTTCATCCGTCAACGCATAATGGTCGCTATTCCACGGATTGCCTTCATTGGTCAATTCCCAGGAGTGGATCGCGGTTGAGTATCCCCACCGCGCTTGTAGGTACCGCCACCAGGCAGCCTGAAGCCAACGGGTCTTGTTTAAAGTGCGATCGACGCCGTAGAAACCGTCCAGGTTATCCTCTCCACCAATCACATAGGAGCCATCGTCGTTGAGCTTATAGAACATTTTGTCGTTTTTATCATTGAGCACCAGTTTCAGGTAGACTCCGGCCTTTTCCGCCGCCTCGACATATTTGTCCAGCTCGTAAGCTGTGCGTTCGGGAAAGTAAAGCTCATATTGCAGGCTTGGCTCACCGATGATTTCAGGTCCAAAGGCGCCGTTGCCAAGGACTTCTCGTAATGAGATCGAATCAATGTGGGCGATCCCCTCGTTGACATTCTCAAGCGCGACGTATATAGGGCTTAGGTAGTTATGATCCCCAGAATTCCAGGTGCCTTCGATGGTTGACCAATCTGTCGAATTTCCGCCATAGCTCGTGACAACTTCGTTCAGGCCAGGCTCATAGCAGTTGTTATCCCAATCATCTCCGATTTTACCGACCAGACCATAATCCGGGTAAGCTTGATTTCGGGGCCCGGAGATATATTCCCCACGGTATTTGATCCGTAACCGGTAGGTCGTGTTGGCTTTAACCGCCTCCGTATGGTTCCAGAACTGGAAGCGACAGGCATCGAACCAGCCGGTATCCCCTTCGATTTCGTAATCAATTTGTTGAGTTAAAGTGGCGCGGTCGAGGCTTGGATCATAAAGTGGGAGAATTCCAGATCGAGGCAGATAGCCGTCGTAGACATTCCGCCCACCGATCCATTCGAGCCAGGCGGTCCCATACATACCGCTGATCCAGGTACGAATTAAATTGACGCCGTTATCTTTATATGTTGCGAAGGGCTCGACGCCGCTCCATGGGCTATCGTAGCTGCCAAAACCCTGAAATCCAAGGGGAAAATAAAGCGTACCGTCATTAAATTCAAAGTAGCGTGGATCAGCAGAACTGACCTTGATGAATCCATGCTCAGATGAATCGGCGACCTCAAAGCCAACGGGGATAGATTCAGCCGTTCCACTTGCATCCCTGGCCACGATCTTGAACTGCCAGGGCCCCGATTGATTGGGAGCAAACCGCACCTTCCAGGTAAAATTATCGGTCGGATAATACCATTCCCGGTCCTGTCCATCCCCATCTGATTTAATCTGGTCGTCGAAGTATTGGTAATAAAAGGCAGGCTGCTGGTAAATAGTTTGCCAGCCATCCGGCGTGAAGTAAGCATCGACGCTGATCCCCTGGTATCCCGGATAAGTCAAATCTACCCCATTTGGAGGGTTTGGATCATATGGAAACTGGTAATTCTTGGCGACCGTGTTCTGGATTTGAAAAGATATCTCCAGCTTTTCGAATTTCGGAATGGCATCTCCCTGGTAATCCTGGCGGTTATCGGTGACCTCCGTGATCGCTAGGGGAGGTTTTCCAGTGTGGATAATCGGTAAGTAAACCTGATACGCAGAATCTGCCCGGCTTACCGAAATAATAGTAAACAGGAGAATCAGGGAGAGTATGCCGAAAGTCAGCCAAGGTTTTGGTTTCATACAGGTCAACCTGCCCTGATCATATCTCAACTTGGGGTAAGATCAACGGGTGTTTCATACTGGGGAGCCAATCTGAATGGGAGGAATTCGATTCCATAAATTAATATAAATACTTGGATTTAAAATCCATAAAATTTGACAATTTTATGGATTTAGAGTAGGATTTGGATATGATTCCACGCTCTTATGAACCACTTGATCGATTTCTCCAGCCAAACAAAGTATTGGTTATTTACGGACCTCGTCGTAGTGGAAAAACCACGCTGTTGAAGACTATCCTTGAGCAAACGAATTTGAGATTCAAGCTGGTATCTGGGGATGATATTCGTGTCCAGCAAGTTTTAAGTTCTCAAGACTTCCGTCAAATCCTGGAATTTGCTGAAGGATACGAGTTGTTGGCTTTTGATGAGGCTCAGGAGATTCCCAATGTAGGGATGGGTCTGAAAATTTTGGTTGATCAGATACCTGGCGTTCAGATCATCGCTACCGGGTCCTCCTCCTTTGAACTATCAGGTCAGGTGGGTGAGCCGCTCACCGGCAGGAAGAAGACTTTGATTCTTTACCCGATCTCTCAGTCCGAGCTGCTCGGCTCATATAACCGTTTCGAATTGCGTCAGCAGCTAGAAGATTACCTTGTCTTCGGATCATATCCAGAAGTAGTGCAAGCTAAAAGCAGGGCTGCAAAAACGGAGATCATAACTGAGATTGCGAATTCCTATTTGCTCAAAGATATCCTTACATTAGAAAAGATCAGGAGCTCCCGGATTCTGTCAGATTTATTAAAGATGTTGGCTTTTCAATGTGGGAATGAAGTTTCATTCAATGAGCTGGCTACTCAATTAGGCATCGATGTGAAGACGGTCCAAAGATATCTAGATTTATTGGAGAAGTCTTTTGTGATTTATCGCCTTGGTGGATTCAGCCGAAATTTACGACAAGAGATTATCCGTAATTCGAAATACTATTTCTATGACACTGGGATTCGCAATGCGCTGATTGCGCAATTCAATCCTTTGAACTTACGGAACGATATTGGTCAAATTTGGGAAAACTTTGTTTTTGTCGAACGGTTGAAATATCGTGCCTATCAACCTATTTATGCAAATGTTTATTTTTGGCGAACCTATAATCAGCAAGAAATAGATTTGATTGAAGAGCGAGAGGGGCGCTTAATCGGATATGAAATCAAGTGGTCGCCTGGAAAAACCCCTAAACCGCCTCGGCTTTGGTTAGAGACATACCCGAACGCCGAATACCAGGTAATTAACCTGAATAATTACCTGGAGTTTGTTGCTGGATAATTTTAGTACGAGGTGGTTCACGCCCGTCTGCCAATCCAGACTTTACAAATTTGCCTCCCTTCCGGGTATTTTTCTTGGTCTCACCTTCTTACGAGACGCAGACCGCAGCTGGGACTTCATAAGAATGCTGAGACCATCCTTGCTCAGAAGAGGCGCTCAACGCAGAATCTTCTTCTACGCGGGTTTTCCAGGCGTTTGAAGGTTTGGATGTACTCTCTGTATTGGTCAACGACCACTGGGTATTTCGTCTGGGGTGAAGTGTTTGGTTGAAATCGACATGACAGAATCAGTTGTGGGATAGATCGGCAATCAAAGCAGTCCGGGCAGTCGCTACGTACAGGGAAATTCGCGAAAATGGGCATCCACCCTGTGGAATATGATTTAATTGGCAGATGGGGGAGGGAAAAATATTATTTCCGCAAATCTGGATGGCATGGATGACTAAACTCAACCGTGTGCCTAAAATTTAGATCGCATTATTCATACTTTTGATCGTTTTCCTTACGGGTTTTACTCTCAATCTCGGGGCGTATTCCTGAATGTAATACAAGATACGGGAATTACCTCTACTTCTTATTCATAATTTCCTATTGCGGTGAGCCTCAAAAATTAGATGGGTCAATGGGGGAAATCCGCGACCCTACGGTGATACCTTGTTTTCATATTTGCTACGATAGATATAAAGCAGCTCCTTGATTTGACGCCTGTCGCCGGTTTATCAGGGATTCTCTTCCGTCAGACCCTTTTAGGTAAGGAGGCAGTGTGGCTATAAAAATTGGCGATCTCCTGTTCCACGATTGGTTAAGTTATCCTCGCAACGGAGGCTGGAGCGATATCTTTATTTTCAAAATGTCGCCTTATCATGGATTACCTCCTGGTGATTATGCAAAGGTCGTGAGAAAATTGGCCAATCTCCTAGTTAAAATTCGGAGTTCCGCAGGAATTTGGGTCCTGGTTGCTACACCTGATTCCTGGTACACCCTGGCAGTTAAATACGCACTGTGGGATTTCCCGCTGCCTTTAGCGGTAACTAAACCCAAGGTGATGCCCGATCCAAAAGATTTCACCTATGGACCATATTTTACTCGGGAGCACCCGCCACCCCTGGAGTCTACAGAGCCATATGTTCAGAAGAGCGCTCTAACCAACATCGAGTTGGCTTGTCTGCGGGTATTGGCCCGGTCGGACTGCGCCTATTCAAAAGAAATCGCCTCTTTGACAGGTGTGGAAGAGTCAGAGGCGGTTCAAGCGATGGAACGTCTGGCGGGTGACAAATTTGTGGAACTCAAACCGGGTAAGTGGAAGCCCTATTGGAAGATCCGTCGTCCGGGGGTGGCTTATGTACTTCGTAGCTGGTGGATGCCGCCTGGGAAGACGATTAGTATGTGGCGCGAACGCGGGTATCCGGCCTGTAAAGAGCGGGATGCGTCGGCATACCGCTCTCGGCGCTCATCTTCCGGTCGGCACCGGAGAACGGCTCGCTTATTTCCGGCGTGGTTGCGCCAGGCATGGCCACGGGCGGATATTATTGCCGGATGGACTGAGGTGACCTGTTATGGCGCGCGCCCGGATGCATTATGCTGGGGGAAGCTGGATGGGGTTGAAACGTTGATTTGGCTTGAAGTTGAAAGTGGAAATCGTTCGCGGTGGAATCTTCAATCGAAAATCTTGAGACGTTTCAGCCGGGGTCTTATTTATGCCCGTACCCATCAGATCAGACTTGTCTTTGTTGTCCTGGGGCCATTTTGGGTGAGAAATGCAATCGTTCCGGGATTTACAAACTTACCTCCTGATGTTGCTGTCGTGTTCGAAGATTGGAAAGCTTTTGGTTGGCTGCAAGCACCCAGCTGGGGCAAGGTCCGTTGGTCTGATAAAAATTCTTACCGTTCACTACGGAAACTAAATAAGGTTGATAGTTGGTTTAAAGTGTGATTTGATCAGTTGAACCGGAACTTGTTCCAGAGGTGTTTCGCGCTAGGGATGAATGCAAAGCTCGACTTTGTGATGGGATCGCGCTCATCAGACTGGAACGTACCGAGATCTTGAGTGCGCAAGGACCGCGCAAAGTCAGGTAAAAGTGCCCACACCCACCAAAATGCGCCAGCTCCGGTAGCTCACCGGTTCATGATCCAGGTTAGATAATCATCGATCGGCTGGTATTGGGGCGCATCCTCCTGCTCGACTTCCAGATCGTAGAGCGGCACGAGGTCATCATAACCTTCCTTGCTCACCTGAACCAGGACCCCATAGAAGTCATCCAACCCTTCAAGCCCGACGACAGTGATCTTATCCTCCACCTTTAAGGGACCGGATTCCTGTGGTTCGGCGATCACTGCTTCAAACGGGAAAGTTAACCTCTTCTGTAAAAATCGCTCCCAGGCCTTGAACTGTGACAGCTGATCCTCAGGCGATAATCCCTCCAAGACGGCCTGGATCCGCCGACCTTGCTCCCCCAGAATGACCCATTCGAACTGCTGGGAGCGCTCCCAAATGATCTCGTGGCGATCGTGCGGGTCATCCCTGGATTCGGCCAAGACGACCTCATCGGCGGAGAGAAACATCTCGGTCCAATCGAGGCCTGCCTCCACGGACTGTTCGATTGTATCGTCCGGCATCTCCCTTAAGGTCTGGCTGTCCCACTCGATCAACAGCAAAATCTGTTTGATATCCTCTTCGACGTCAAACTCCTTAATGCGACCCTGCCAGCCGGTCAGGTCCGTACCGAAATCCGGGTCGCTGATGCCTTTTTTCACCTCGACCACATCGCCGAGCTTGAATCCAGTCTTCTCAACCACGGCCTGTTTCTTGGCCTCGATAACGTCTAAATGATTTTGCAGCCACTCGACTGCACCGGCAGTGCGGCGCCAGTAATTCAGGTGATCGCCGGCATAAGAGGCTGCCTCCGCCTCATCGCCCATACCAATCATGGTGGGAGGGACCACCGGGACGCGCTTATGCCCGGTCAGGTAAGCGGGCACATGCGGATTTTGCTTCAGCGCATCCCTCAGTGCTTGGTCGGACTTTGCCGTGGCGCCTTGCTCGCGGAAAGCCAGCAGCGCCCGGGTATATTGCCACACCGCGGACCAATCATCCGGATACTCCTCGAGCAGCGCGGCCAGCTGCTCGTAGCGGTTAACCTCCTGTAACAGATCGGTCAGGACATAACGAATGCCCTGGTTGTCGCCGGGATTGAGGCGCAATAACTCCTGGTAGGTCCGTAGAGACTCTTCTTTACGCCCGCTGCGCCATAGACTAAGGGCTAACCCCTCCATGGCGCGCATGAATGGACGCGTTTCTAGCAATCCCCAGAAGTGCCCCTCGTTTTCTTCGAAATACGCTTCCCCCAAAGCGCGCCGACCGGCGGCGACCCCCTCCTGGTAATAGTTCAGGGCACTTTCGAGGGTATCGGCCTGCTCTTCGGCCAGCAGAACGTAAGCGTCGGCGCAATCGGCGGAGATCTTCAGCGCTTTGCGCGCAAGCGAGATGCGCTTCGCTGGATTGGTTTCCTCCCAGGCCTGATACATCAGCTCCTGGGCCTCCTGCACCTCGGGCGAGACGGCGGGCTCGCTGAACATGCCGAACATATTCAGCATGCTCCCTTCCATCGCGCGCCGGTCGAAAGACGGAGCAAATTCGTCGTCAAATTCCTCGTCGATTTCGAAGGGCTCATATCGGTCCAAGGCTTTAGGCAGGTCGCCAGCCGGGTAAATCACCTCTACATTCTGCGTCCCCGTGGAACCAATCACCTGAAGGCGTGCCGCAACCGGGCGGATCTCCCCCAAGTCATCCCGCTCCAGGTGATTTTCGATGAACATGGGGATAGCGCGCAGGGCAGCCGTATAGCACAGGATCTCGTCCCGGTCAGGGCGTCTGACTTCTTCCTCAGCTGGAAAGAAGGTCATGGGCACCGGGTAGGCCTCCGG
>CAYNWK010000155.1:0-9999 GCA_964400875.1 uncultured Anaerolineaceae bacterium
CCGGCCTGGAGGTGCTGCGCATCATCAACGAACCGACCGCCTCCTCGCTGGCCTATGGGCTGGATAAGCGCGCTGATGAGGTCATCGCCGTGTTCGACCTGGGCGGTGGAACTTTCGATATCTCCATCCTGGACGTGGGCGAAGGTGTCTTCCAGGTGCGCTCCACCAGCGGCGACACTTTCCTGGGCGGCGACGATTTCGACCAGCGCATTATCGACTACATCGCCGATGAATTCGAGAAGGAATACGGCATCAACCTGCGCAAGGACCGCCAGGCTTTGCAGCGCCTCAAAGAGGCCGCCGAAAAAGCCAAGATCGAGTTGTCCAGCACCTTGCAGGCGGAGATCAACCTGCCCTACATCACCGCAGATGCCAGTGGACCGAAACACCTGGTGATGAACCTGTCTCGATCCAAGCTGGAGCAGATCACCGCCGACCTGGTCGAGCGTTCCCTGGGCCCTGTCCGACAGGCGTTGAAGGATGCCGACCTTAAACCGGAGAACATCGACGAAGTGGTCCTGGTTGGCGGGATGACGCGTATGCCCGCAGTGCAAGAGGCCGTGCGCAAGCTGTTCGACAAAGACCCTCACAAGGGCGTCAACCCGGACGAGGTCGTCGCCATTGGCGCGGCCATCCAGGCGGGCGTGTTGGGCGGAGAAGTCAAAGATATCCTGCTGCTCGATGTCACCCCCCTGACCCTGTCGGTGGAGACCCTGGGCAGCGTCGCCACCCCGATGATCGAGCGCAACACCACCATTCCCACCCGCAAAAGCCAGGTTTACTCCACCGCCAGCGACAGTCAATCTCAGGTGGAGATTCACGTGCTCCAGGGCGAACGGCCCATGGCGAGCGACAACAAATCACTGGGCAAATTCATCCTGGACGGCATCCCACCGGCGCCGCGCGGCGTACCCCAGATCGAGGTGACTTTCGACATCGACGCCAACGGCATCCTCAAAGTCACCGCGCAAGACAAGGCTACCGGGCGCAGCCAGAACATCACCATCACCGCATCATCCGGCTTGAGCGACACGGAAGTCGAGAAAATGCGCCGGGAGGCGGAAGAACATGCGGAAGAGGACCTACGGCGTAAAGAACTGATCGAAGCGCGCAACACTGCCGACAGCACCGTATACTCCGCAGAGAAAACGCTGCGCGACCTGGGCGATAAAGTACCCGGGGATTTGAAAAGCAAGGTCGAAGATGAGATCAGGGCCGTCCGCCAGGTTATGGACGGCGAAGACAGCGAGGCCATCCGCAAGGCTACTGAATCCCTGGGCGAGGCGCTCCAGCAAATCGGCGCGGCTGCCTACCAGCAAGAGGGTCCACCGACCGAGGGCGGTGAGACGGAGGGCGGCGAAGGCGAGCAAGAATCCGGCGATGATGGTGAAGACGTCGTCGAAGGAGAATTCCGCAACGCGTAATGCGAAAGGCGGATCGAATCCCTGGTGAATTGAACTGGTATGACTGACCGCGACTATTACGAAATCCTGGGCGTCGCCAAAAACGCTGACTCCGACGATCTCAAAAAATCCTTCCGCCGCCTGGCGCGCCAGTACCATCCGGACGTCAACGACTCGCCGGATGCGGAAGAACGCTTTAAAGAGATCAACGAAGCGTACGCCGTGCTGTCCGACCCGGATAAACGCGCCGCGTACGATCGTTTCGGTCACGCCGGCGTGCGCGGAGCCGGAGGCGCGCAGGATTTCACCGTGGATTTCACCGATTTTGCCGACATCTTTGGGGAGTTCTTCGGCTTCGGCAGGACCTCACGCCGGACGCGCAACGTGCCGCGCCGGGGCGCCGACTTGCAGTACCGCCTGGAATTGACCTTTGAAGAAGCCGTCTTCGGGGTAGAGAAAGAGATCGAGGTCACCCGGGACGAGGTGTGCGGCACGTGCAACGGAAGCGGCGCCGAGCCGGGCACCTCACCGGTGCGCTGCGCAACCTGCGAAGGCCGCGGCGAGGTCCGCCAGGTGCGCCAGACAATCCTGGGGTCTATGGTGCAAGTGGCGACCTGTCCAACCTGCAACGGACAGGGTGAGACCATCGAGTCCCCCTGCCATACCTGCAACGGACGTGGGCTCGAACGGCGCACCCGCACGAAGGTAGTCAGCGTCCCGGCCGGCGTGGACAACGGCAACCAGATCCGCTTAGCCGGCGAAGGCCAACCCGGCATCAACGGCGGCCCTCACGGCAACCTATACCTGACCATTCACGTTAAACCTCATCAGTACTTCCGCCGTAAAGATCGCGACATCCTGCTGGACCTGGACGTGAACGTCGCTCAGGCGGCGCTGGGCGCAGACGTCGAAGTGCCCACCGTGGACGGCCTGGAAAAACTGGTCATCCCTGCGGCAACGCAGCCGGGCAAAGTGCTGCGCTTGCGCAACAAAGGCGTGCCCCACCTGCGCGGCAGCGGGCGCGGCGACCAGCTGGTGGTCGTCAACGTGGTGGTGCCCAAACGATTGACCTCCGAGCAGCGCGAGCTGTTCGAACAGCTCGCCGAGAGCCTGGGCAGCGAAGTCCGCCCGCAGGAACGCAGCTTCCTGGACTGGATCAAGGACGCTTTAGGCAGCTGAGCGAGGCAGCTATAGCAATGTGGGTGTTGGGGCGGTAAAACCCGCCCCAACACCCATAACTTTTTAACCCCATGCAAACGAAAAGCTGGTTAGAGATATCCCTGGTGGTGAACGGCGAGCTGGCCGAGGCGGTCGCCGAGGCGCTCTCCCGCTACCTGCCTGCCGGGGTGGCGATCGAGTCTACCGTCATCGAGGCGACCGCGGAAAACGAGGGTCGTCCCAGCGGGCCGCTGCGCGTGTACGGCTACCTGCCGGTGACCGACCAGCTCGAAGAGACCCGCCAGAAGATCGCCGAGGCTTTGTGGTACCTGGGACGCATCCAACCCTTACCGGAAGCGCAGTACCGCTATATTCAAGATAAAGACTGGACTGCAGCCTGGAAGAAGCATTACCGGCCGATAAGCCTGGGACAGCGGCTGTTAATTCTACCTTCCTGGCTGGAGAACCCCGCCCCGGAACGCATCGCCATCCGGCTCGACCCCGGCATGGCTTTCGGCACCGGCACCCACCCCAGCACCCAGCTTTGCCTGGAGATCATTGAAGCTTACTACCTCAGCGAGAGCGAGCCGCCGGGAGACAACCAGGCAGCCGCCATGATCGACCTCGGCTGCGGCACGGGCATCTTAGCCATCGCCGCCCTGAAATTAGGTGGGGAGCTCGCTTTGGGGGTAGACGTGGACCCACAGGCGATCGAGAGCGCGCAAGCAAACGCCGCGGCGAATGAGGTCGCCGACAGGCTGATTTTAGGCGCCGGATCGCTGGAGGAGATTCGCAACGGTGATTACCCCTTTCGACAGGCGCCGCTGGTGGTTGCCAACATCCTGGCGCCGGTGATCGTGCGCCTGCTGAATCAGGGGCTGGGCGAGCTGCTCACTCCCGGAGGCAGGCTGGTGCTCGCCGGCATCCTGGAGGAACAGGCCGATGAAGTGGCGCGGGCGCTCGAAAACAACGGCTTGCAGCCGGTCGAGTCCCGGCAGATCGAGGATTGGGTCGCCCTGGTCGCCTCACACTGAGCGCGACCCGCTGAGCTCAATCCCGTTCCACCCACTTCTCCAGGCCCTCCGGCGGGGTGTGGTTCTCGAGAGCGGCCAACAAGGCCTCCGGCTGCTCGGCGGCGCTGAACAAGCCGGTGTGCTCGGCGTAGATGAATCCCTCGGCGCGCACGTGCTCGATCATCTCCAATAACGGATCGTAATAACCAAGCGCGTTTAATAAACCGATGGGCTTGCGGTGCAGGCCGATCTGCGCCCATGTGAGCACCTCGAAGAACTCTTCCAGGGTGCCGTAGCCGCCGGGCAGCGCGATGAAGGCGTCGGACAGCTCAACCATGCGCGCCTTGCGCTGGTGGATGGTTTCAACCACCTCCATGCGGGTCAGTCCGCCATGCGCCAGCTGGGGCGTGTTGAAATACCCCGGGATCACGCCGGTCACCCGCCCCCCAGATTCCAGAGCGCCGTCCGCCACTGCGCCCATCAGGCCAGTCTTGCCGCCGCCGAAGACCAGCTCCAGGCCGCGTGCGGCGATCGCCGCGCCCATCCGGCGCGCTGCGCTGAGATACTCCGGGCGCAGCCGATCCGCCGAACCGCAGTACACGCAGATGGATATCATCATGAGGGGCATTCGGGCAACTTACGGGAGATTATTAACGGTTAATATGAGTGATTGCGGTATTATAGCACCACGCGATCCGGCGTCTTTACCAAGGAAGGGCAAATGCCTACCGTCGAAGTCAACCATATTTTCAAATCATTTGGAGAGGTCAAAGCTGTGGATGACGTCTCCTTTTCCGTCGAGCGCGGCGAGATCTTCGGGCTGCTAGGCCCTAACGGCGCAGGCAAGACGACCACCATACGCTTGATGCTGGATATCTTCAAACCAGAGAGCGGCCAGGTGTCCATCTTGGGCGGCCCGATGGACGAGGCGAAGAAAAATCGCATCGGCTATATGCCCGAAGAACGCGGCCTTTACCAGGACATCAACCTGGAACGCGTGCTGGTCTATCTCGGGTCATTGAAAGGCCTGTCGCCGGACCGGGCACGGGAGCGCGCCGCCGAATACCTGGAACGGTTTGACCTGACCGCGTATCAGCACAAGCCGGTCAAAGAATTGAGCAAAGGCATGCAACAGAAAGCCCAGATCATCGCCACCCTGCTGCACAGTCCAGAGCTGGTGATCATCGACGAGCCCTTCAGCGGGCTCGACCCGGTGAACACCAACATGGTCAAGGCGCTCTTGCGGGAGCTGCACGCCGAGGGCGTGACCATCATCATGTCTACCCACCAGATGCACCAGGTGGAGGAACTCTGTGAACGAATTTTGCTGATTCATCGTGGACGGGCGATGCTCTACGGCGACCTGGACGACATCCGCCGCCAGTTTACCGGCAGCGCAGTGCTGGTGCGCCCGGCCCAAGAAATTGGCGCGGGTGAATGGCAGCGCCTACTGCCTGACCTGGTGAACGTAGAAGCGATCAACAGCGTCTCCAAATTGACTTTCGCGGACGACACCAGCCCGCAGGAAGTCCTGGCGAAATTGGTCCAGCAAGATGTAATCCTGGAGCGCTTTGAAATCGCGACTCCAACGCTGGACGAGATTTTCATTCGCGTGGTGCAGAGCGAAGGAGAGACGGAATGACCAAGTTCTGGCGCGTGGTCAGGTACGAATACACCCGCCACGTACTGCGCAGGCGCTTCGTCTTCAGCCTTTTGAGTGTGCCCGCAATTCTAGCGGCGATGGCGCTCCTAGTTTTTTTCCTGATCCGCTCGGATACAAACCCCGCACCGGTCGGATACGTCGATCATTCCGGTTTATTGAGCGACCCGCTGCCGCCTCCGGAACCGGACGCACCGGACCGTCCTATCGAATTACTGCCCTTTGAGAGCGAAGCGCAGGCGCAGACAGCCCTGGAGGCTAAGCGCATCCAGGCCTACTACATTCTCCCGGAGGATTACCCGGAAACCGGACAAGCCCGCCTGGTCTCTAACGAAAACCCTAGCGGTTCGGCCCTGGATCAATTTCGTGACTTCGTGCGGGTAAATCTACTGCGAGGCGAGCCGGAGCCGATCGCAGAGCGATTGGCCGCCGGCACCGAGGTAGTGGTGGAAACCCCAGACCACCGCCAACGGATGGGCGAGGACGATTGGGTCAACATTTTCGTCCCGATTTTAGCCGGCCTTGCTTTTATGATCGCCATCTTCACGAGCTCCGGCTATTTAATGCAGGCAGTTGTCGAGGAGAAGGAAAACCGCACCATCGAAATCCTGCTCACCTCGGTTTCCTCCGGCCAATTGATGTCCGGCAAGATCATCGGCATTATCGGTGTCGGTCTCACCCAGTTGTTAATCTGGATCGGGTTCGCCTTGCTTATCGTTCAAGTCGGCCGCAACTACATCGAATTGCTCGCCGCCCTGACCATTTCACCATCCTTTATCCTGCTGCTGGTCGTCACCCTGCTCCCGGTGTTCGTGATGATCTCGGCCTTGATGGCGGCCATCGGCGCAACGGTGACGGACACGCGCGAGGGCCAGCAGATCACCGGCCTATTTACTTTACCTGTCGTGGTGCCTTTCTGGCTGGCCTCCCAATTGATGACCAGCCCGAACAGCCCCCTGGCCATCGCGTTGAGCTTCTTTCCGCTGACCGCGCCGGTCACACTGACTTTCCGCGCCGGCTTCGGCAGCATCCCTCCCTGGCAGCTGGCGCTCAACGTGCTCGTCCTGGTTTTCTCCGCCGCAGTGTCTTTGTGGATCGCCGGGCGCGCCTTCCACCTGGGGATGCTGCGCTACGGACAGCGGCTGAAGTGGCGCGAACTGTTCGGCCGGGCCAGATGAGGAAGGAACAACAATGGGCAAAACATTCTCCGTCTTAAAACAGGAAGTCTACGTCACGGTGACGCGGCGATCTTTCCTGTTCCTCGCCTTCGGCCTGCCTTTGCTCTCCGGGCTGATCCTGTTAGGCGTGTCCGCTCTAAACCGCAACGCTCCGGGGGCCGTCAGCTCAATCGTCAGCGAGCAAGGCAGCGCCGCCACCCAAGTCGATGGCTACGTGGACACGGCCGGTTTAATCCAGACGATCCCCGCTTCCATACCGTCCGGGAGCCTCAAGGCCTATACGGACGAAGCAGCTGCGCAGGCAGCGCTCGCGCAGAACGAAATCGACGGCTACTACGTGATCCCGCCGGATTACCTGTCAAACGGAGAATTGACCTACGTGCGCGAGGAGTTCAACCCACTGACCGCTTTCGGGCAGGCTGGGCAGATGGAATGGGTGCTGCAAGTCAACCTGTTAGGCGGCGACGAGCAGCTGGCCGGGATGGTGGAGAACCCGTTAAGCCTCCAGGTCGAGGTGCTGAATCCCGAGCAGCAGCGCGACGAGGACAACCCACTGACATTTTTCGTGCCTTACGCCGTTACCATGCTCTTTTATATGGTCATCCTGATGTCGGCCAGCTTTTTGCTCAGCAGCGTCACCAAGGAAAAGGAGAACCGCGTGCTCGAGATCTTGATGTCCTCGATCACACCCAGGCAAATGCTGGTGGGCAAGATCATCGGTTTGGGCATCGCCGGCCTGATCCAGACCGGGATCTGGATGGGCACAGCGTTCCTCCTGCTGCGCCTGGGCGGGCGCACCCTGCAAGTCCCGGCGGAATTTCAACTGCCGGCATCCCTGCTGTTCTGGGGTTTGATCTTCTTCCTGCTGGGCTACGCGCTCTACGCCAGCCTGATGGCAGCTGTAGGCGCGCTGGTGCCTAATCTACGCGAGGCTTCCCAGGCCACCTTCGTCGTCATCCTGCCGATGCTGGTGCCCTTATTCTTCGTCAGCCTCCTGATCGACCATCCCAACGGCCTCCTTGCCGTCGGGTTGAGTTTCTTTCCCCTGACCGCTCCGGTGACGATGATGACGCGCATGGCTGCCACCACCGTCCCGCTCTGGCAACCGCTCCTGGCGATAGTCCTGGTCGCATTGACGGTGGTCGTGGTCGTCCGCGCCGTCGCCGGGATGTTCCGCGCTCAAATCCTACTCTCCGGGCAACCGTTCAACCTCAAACTGCTGTTCAACGCCTTACTGGGCAGGGTGTAAGCCTCTGCCGATGATACCCCCGTTCACCAGAAAAAACGGGGATGTGGACGGGCGACGCCCGTCCACATCCCCATTTTAATTGCTTGACAAGAAGAAGCAATCGCTATATAATCAATTTGGAATAGTCAGTTCTGACTATTTGCGAAACAAAGCTTCTAAATCGTTGGAAGCTTTACAGGCTTTTTCAACTACTCAACCAACCCATTCATGGATAGGAAACTGCTGCTATTAGGCGTCTTGCGCCAGCAAGAGATGCACGGCTACCAGCTGTACGACTTCATCGAACGGTATTTAGCCGCCTGCACCGATTTGAAAAAATCCACCGCCTACTACCTGCTCAACCAGATGGCCGAAGACGGCTGGATCGTCGAAGAAAGCCAACAGGAAGGCAACCGCCCTCCCCGGCGCGTCTATCGCCTCTCTCCTCAAGGCCAGGAAGCCTTCCAACGGCTGCTGCGCGAAAACCTAGCAGGGCACAACCCGGCGTATTTCGTTGACGATATCGGTGTGGCCTTTTCGGAGGCGCTCGATCCTGCCGAAGCCCTGGAACTGCTTGCGCTTCGCCGCAAGGCCCTGACCGCAGAGCTGGAAGCCGCGCGCGCCGCGCCCCAACACAGCGGCAACCTGCAGTGGGTCATCGAGCACCAACAGCGCCACCTCACCACAGAGCTGGATTGGCTAGACGAACTGATCGCGCGCCTGGAAAGCAAAATGCAATCCTGAGAAAGCCCCGCAACCCGGACGAATTCCACGAACTTCAAAAGACCCAAACAAAGCTATGAGCCAACAAACTACCTCGACCCCTTCCCCGGAAGAGAAACTCGACTTCAAAAAGATCCTGCCCGTCTTCGTGATCGTGCTGATCGACCTGCTGGGACTGACCGTGATCATCCCCTTGCTGCCGCTCTACGCGACCGCGTTTGGCGCCAACGCCTTTATCATTGGCCTGCTCGGCGCGGCCTATCCGATCACCCAGTTCATCGGCGCACCGCTCCTGGGCCGCCTCTCGGACCGGGTCGGGCGCAAACCGATCCTGATCATCAGCCAGGTCGGCACCCTGATCGGCTTCATAGTGTTGGGTTTCGCCAATGCCTTGTGGCTGCTGTTCCTGGCGCGCATCATCGACGGTTTTTCCGGCGCGAACATCTCCACCGCCCAGGCGGTGATCTCCGACAGCACTACGGAAAAAACCCGCACCCAGGGACTCGGATTGATCGGAGCAGCATTCGGTCTCGGCTTTATCATCGGGCCGATCATCGCCTTCGTTTCCCTGGCAGCCAGCGGCAACAATTACCGCGTCCCGGCGTTCGTCGCCGCCGCTTTCTCGTTGATCTCCATCCTGCTGACCTGGTTCTGGCTGGAAGAAACGCAACCCGAAGGTGAACGCGGGGCGGGAGAAGCAGATCAGTCCTATTCTCTCAAGGCAATGTTCAAGGCCCTGGCCCATCCCGCCGTCGGGATCCTGCTGGTGCTGATGTTCGCCCAACAAATCGCATTTGGCGGCTTCGAACAGCTGCTGTCCTTGTTCACGCTGAACCGCCTGGGCTTGAACGCCTCCGGGAACGCGGTGATCTTCGTCTTCGTCGGGGCGATTGTGGTCGCCGTGCAGGGCGGGTTGATCGGACCGATGAGCCGCAAACTGGGCGACCGCCGCCTGATCTACCTGGGCCTGGGGACCCTGGCGATCGGCCTGGTGCTGACCGCGGTGACGCCCCGCCAACCGGTGCCCTGGTATTCCAAGGAAGCGCTGACACAAGAGCTGCATTCCAGCGCCGAATTTCGCACCCACGAGAACCCCACCACACAGAGCGTCTCGATCGCACTCCCCAGCGACGAAGACACCGGCTGGCTGGGATTGGGCTGGATCCTGGTCGCCATGATCCCGGCGGCGATCGGCGGCGGGGTGCTGCAGCCCAGCATCAACAGCCTGATCACCAAGCGGGTCAAAAAAGGAGAGGTTGGCGGCATGCTGGGCATCTCGGCCGCTTTCCTCAGCGGAGCCAACGCCATTGCCCCTTTACTCGGCGGAGCCATCTTTCAAGCTTTCGGCTCGACGCTACCCTTCCTGTTAGCCGGGCTGCTGATGGCAGTTTTGTGGGTGGCTGCGATGCAGCTGATTAAACCAGGACGAGAAGAACAAGCGCCCACCGGTTTGGCGCGCTCCACCAGCGGGCATTGAACATTAAATAAGAAGTCCCCGGCGCTGGCAGGCAGCCTGCGGTTGCAAGCTCAGATGCGCCGGGGACTGATACCAGAGGCTATTTCGACCAGGGGGTATGTGGTTTTTCCTGCAGTTCTCCATCAACGTAAACATCCACACGTTCGTCAAAAAAAGCAA
>CAYNWK010000156.1:0-9975 GCA_964400875.1 uncultured Anaerolineaceae bacterium
GATGCCAGCCCATAAGCCACTACTGCTGATTGATGGTGAACTGGAGAGCGAGGCAGACCGGAATTATTTGGAGGCATTTTTCGATTCAATCGCAGAGCCCAAAGATTACTTTACTTTGTCCGGAACGGATCATTATGTCAGCATCGCAAACTTCGGTTCGATCGTTTTTTACGATGAAAAAGTCGCTGATGATTTCGTTGACAAAGTCACTACCTGGTTGGCTGCGGACGAATAGGTTGGGCAACGCCAAGCTCATGAGGCTAACTATCTATCCAGAGCACTATCGCTTGGTCCAATGATTGTTTTTGTCGCTGACTGCAGGCGTGAATGAATAAGCGTTTATCATCGTTGATGATTGGCTCGATATAATGCTGTAAAAGGAAGCCTAATCGAGGCAATTTTCGTTAAATCGGGTGTTATCTGATTTTCTTTCGTCCAGTTAATTTGACTATTAGACAACTTTTTACAGGAGGGTTTGTATGTGTGGCATTTGTGGAAAAATAAAAAATATCGAGATCGATCTAGAGGAAATACGAGTCATGAACGATGTTATCGCTCATCGGGGTCCGGATGATGAAGGCTATTATATACATCAAAACGTTGGACTGGGGATGAGGCGGTTGAGCATCATCGATTTGGATGGGGGTAAACAGCCTATGACTAATGAAGATAGGACTCTCTGGATTGTTTTTAATGGTGAAATCTATAATTATCAGGAATTACGAAGGCAGTTGGAAGACAAGCACGATTTTTCAACAAGATCTGATACTGAAGTTATTGTTCATCTTTATGAAGAATATGGCGAGAAATGTGTCGATAAATTGAACGGAATGTACGCGTTCGCGATATGGGATGAAAAGCGCCAGCAATTATTTATGGCCAGAGATAGGCTTGGTCAGAAACCGTTATTCTATGCAAAGGTCGGGAATACTTTCCTATTTGGTTCGGAGATAAAAGCGATCCTGGCTTCAGGGGATTTCACTCCGGAAATGGATTTCGAGTCCATTTCGCATTACCTTTCCCTGAGGTTTATTCCACCTCCCAAGACAATGCTTAAGAAAATTTCTAAGCTGCCACCAGGGCATTTCCTTGTATTCAAGAACGGTGAAATTAATGTCACGGAATATTGGGATATTACATTTACTGATAAAACAACCTTTCCCGAGGAACAGCTTATCGATCAGCTTGAGGCAAAGCTGAAAGAAGCAGTTCGCTTGCACTTGGTGAGCGATGTCCCTGTCGGAGCATTTTTGAGTGGCGGCATGGACTCAAGTACTGTGGTAGCGATGATGGCGGATACTCTTAAATATCAGTTCAAAACCTTCGCGATTGGCGTGGAGGAACAGGATTTCAATGAGCTGCCTTATGCCAAAACTGTAGCCAGCTATTTTCAGACCTGTCATATTGAAGAGAGAGTGAGATCAAATTTGATCAGGATGTTGCCGGAGATTATCTGGCATTTAGATGAACCGTCCGATCCGATCGCGGCATGCATGTTCCATGCCGCAAAGTTGGCCTCGAAGCATGTGAAGGTAGTGCTTGGAGGCGATGGAGGAGATGAACTTTTTGCCGGCTTTGACCGCTATTTGGGGGTCAGTTATATTGACCGTTATACGCTAATTCCAGATCTCATCCGAAGCAAAGTGATTGGTCCGTTACTAGATAAAGTTCCTGAGGATTTTACCTATAAGAGTATCACTCAGAAGATGAGGTGGGTTCACCAAATCTCTGCTTTGTCAAGCCTGGGCGAAAGATATGCTGAAGCCACCCTATTTTTTAGATTTAACAAAGAGGACAAGGGTGCTCTCTTCAGCGAAGATCTTCGAAGAGAAGTTGGGAGCTTAGATTCAGCGAACGTTATTGTTGAGAAGTTCAGAAATTCGAACGCGATTGATCCGGTTGATAAAATGCTTTACGCCGATTTCAAAACTCGTTTGCCTGAACATTCATTAATGTTGACCGATCGAATGACAATGGCACATAGTTTGGAGGCGCGCTCACCTTTTCTCGATCATACCTTGGTGGAGTTCCTTGCTGCATTTCCCAGTGATCTAAAGATTAAAGATAAGGAACTAAAGTATGCCCTCAGGAAAGTGGGTGAAAGAATATTGCCAGAAGAGATCACCAAAAGAGATAAACAAGGGTTTATGTTCCCCATTGCTTATTGGTTTCAGAATGATCTTTATCAATTTATCAAGGGTTTTTTGCTCGACTCTTACTTCGTTAAAAACGGATTATTTGATGAAGCTTATGTGACCGGGCTCGTTGAGGATCATAGGAATAATAGAATTGATAACCATGTCAGGTTGTGGATGCTATTGAATCTCCAGATTTGGCAATTAATTTATATCGAGGGTCTAAGCGTCTCTCAAGTTGAGGAACGTATGCTAAGTTTTTTGCCTGTCCAGGTCGCCTGATTTTAGTTACGGAGAGTCGATGACAGAGAATAACGATGAAGCGGTCTTGGATGCTGTCAAAATGAGAGATTCGCCGGTCGAATATGTAACAAACGCTAGCTCCTCCCAATTAAAAAAGTATCAGTCGATCTATGTTGGCGGATATTCGTTTCTGGATCTGCTGAAGTATGAAATTATCACAACTTTGTTCTCTTCGATGGGGGGGGCGCTTGGTTTTGCAATGAGAAAGTATTTTTACCGGAGCCTATTCAACCAGACAGGTCGTGGGATGATAGTGGGTCCAGGAATAACTGTCCGATGTCCAAAGAATATATCCCTCGGTGACGATGTGGTCTTCGATGGGGATGTGGCACTCGATGCGAAAGGGAATAAGTCGTTGATTGAGATAGGAGATTCAGTTTATCTTGGCAAACACACGATTGTTTCCTGTTCGAGCGCAAGGATTAACTTAGCTGACAATATCTCTATTGGCCCAAATTGTTATATCCGAGCCAGTCGAGGAGATGTGTCTCTGGGATCAGACATTACGATAGGTCCGAATTCTGTCATTATATCTGGAAACCCGGGTCACAAGCGATTGGATATTCCGATGATGAAACAGGAGGGACCCGCTCTGGGAATTACTATCGAAGATGATGTTTGGATGGGCGTCGGGGTAAGAATTGTAGACGGAGTGAGAGTAGGCAAAGGTAGTGTGATAGGTGCTGGAGCAGTTGTTCTGGACGAAATTCCAGATTATTCCATCGCTGTCGGTATTCCTGCAAAGGCGATAGGAACAAGATTGACCCAAACTAGCAAAGTGAGTAGTGGATAATCGATGTCTCAAAGATTAAGGATGATAGCCGTATTTGCACTGTCGATTCTGCTTCTGTATCTGGTGGTTCGAACAGTAGGAATCGATGAATTGTTGAATCAGATCAGTAAAGCAGATCTTAAGTGGGTGCTTATTTCCCTAAGTCTCGAACCATTTCTGTTATTTGCGAGCGTAATAAAGTGGCATATACTTCTTCGCTCGAAAAAGACTCAAGTGACCAGACTCAGATTATCGGGACTATATTTGGTGGGCAGATTTTTTAACAACTTTTTGCCATCCACTGTTGGGGGAGACGTTGTTCGTGCTTACGAGTTAGGTAATTACACAAAAGATCATACGGAAGCTTTCGCATCCGTCTTTGTTGAAAGGTTTACCGGTTTGGTTACTTTGGTTGGACTTGCCCTGATATCTTTCTTGTCTCATCAGAGACTCACCAATGATTCAAGGATTATCCTCGTCATGGCCATCGCAGTAGCTGGCTTACTGACGTTAGTTTGGTTAATTCTAGATACTCGGCCATTGGCGTTGGTTGAGAATAAGATATCCTTTAATTTATTCCAGAGGATTGTCCCAAAACTAAAAAAAATTCAATTAAGTCTGCAATCCTACAAGGATGACAAAAGAACACTTTTACTTGCCATATTTTGGTCATTCATTTTTATGTTTTTAGCGATTGCGAATGTCTATACTAGTGCGAGAGCATTTCATAGTCCAATTTCATTTTTGGATATCGCTATTATTGTGCCGATCATTCTAGTGGTGGCAATGATGCCCTTAACATTTAACGGGTTGGGCATACAAGAATGGGCATATGTTATTCTTTTTGAATGGATCGGACTTCCCGCTTCCGTAGGTCTTTCTACGATTATCTTAATCAGGGGTAAGAACTTCTTGGTAGCGGCGATTGGTGGGATTGTATATCCTTATCTGAAACTGGCTAAGGAAAATATGGTTCCCAGTAGCGAGATCAACCAAATCGGGGATTAATTGCATCTGATTGGCGTTTATGGTTTATCATGCCAATCATGGAGAGCCTGGCTGTTTTGCTCAAATTTAATCGGAGCTTCCCCGTACCCAAGCACCTGGTCCCATCCCCCTCTTTTTAGCTAGACAGAATCTAATGAGGGTGCACCTAAACTCATACTTTTATATAGTTGCGCCAATTTTTGTCTTGGCGCTACTTTTGAATGCCTGTGATTTGGGGAAGAACGATTCGCTGCCTATTCATTCTACTTCCCTAATCGCAACGACTGAACCGACCGCTATCTCAACGATTTATGCGCCGCCCACCCAGGTTAGCTCAAGGCTTCCAAAATTGACGGCAACACCTGATGAGGCTAACAGTGGGGATTTACAAATAAGTGAGGCGATCGGCCTATGGCAAGTGTATGAGATTACGCTCAGGAGCACCAAAACATATTCCAACCCATTCACAAGCATTGACGTTTATGCCATTTTGACCTCTCCAAGCGGAGAAGAAAGCCAGGTGTATGGATTTTATGATGGCGATGGACTGGGAGGGCAAGGAAATCTTTGGAAAATTCGGATAATGCCGGACGTTACTGGTAACTGGTTTTGGCAATCCTTTTCTTCAGATGCAGAAAACATTGGACTAAATAATCATTCTGGAAAGTTCTCCGTTGTCGATTCATCAGAGCCTGGACCTCTGCATCCCGACCCTGATTACCCAACATCGTGGGTGCATGCTAATGGTCAGCATTTCTATTGGAATTTAGGATATTCGATCCATCTATTAGGCGCAGACCGCACTCATCAAGGCGTAGGGGGATGGTACGACTATATCGAGTGGCTAAACATGCACGGCTTTAACGGGGTGATGTTTACAGTCCAGGTGCCTAGTTTTTCTGCTTGTACAACATGCTCGAAGGGAGCTGCACCATGGTCAGCTCTAGGAAATAGCCCTCCACCGTTATATGCGCAAAACCATAGAGGCAGAGTGGATTATTTCGTGATGCCTTGGGTAGAGGAAGGTTCACCTGATAGCTTTGCTCGCACTGCCAGAGACGCAGATTTTACGAGGTTTTACTTACCTCATTGGATGAAGCTGGATGAGGTAGTCATGGAGTTGCAAAAACGTGGGATGGTTGCGCACATCTATCAATATGACGATGAAACTTTCTGGCCTCCGGCTGATTCGGACGACGAACGGTTGTATTGGGACTATCTGCTAAGAAGATTGAGCGCTTACTGGAATGTTGTGTTCAATGATGGGATCGACTTAAATGAATACAGGTATCCTGAAATTTGGGTGCCTCAATGGCAGGAATATTTTAATTTGAACGATCCCTATTTCCATGCAAAATCATCCCGTCATGGAAATGACGATTCATCCCTGTCAACTTGGCGAAGTGTACAGGCTGCCAATGATCATGAACCAACTAACCTGACCGAATGGCAGAATTTACTAAGTTTAACCCCGCAAAAACCAGTCACTGAGGATGATGGAATTAGAGCTCTGAAAGGCAGGGGTATATCCCCAGATCGATTCATGCAATTGGCCTGGTGGTCTTTACTGTCAGGTCCTGGGGGCATGGGAGCAACCTGGGCAGGTAAATTCGATCCCGGAAACTGGTACTCTCACTTGGATGATGGAAGCCAAGGTATGTTAAGGGTGGAAATCCGGAACCGCTTTCTGTTCGCGAGTGAACCAGACGGAGCTGACCAAATCCCTTATTGGAAACTCCAGGCCAGGAATGATCTGGTGAGCGGTTCGAATGTGTATTGCTCAGCAGTGCCGGGTGAACATTATCTGATTTATTTTGATCTACAATCTGGTTCTACGGCGAATGTGGATCTGAAAGATGCGAGCAAACCCTTGTATGTGACTTGGTTAGATCCGGAATCTGGTGTTGGTATCAATTCAGGCATAATAGAACCAGGCGAAGTGCACACGTTCGAAAAGCCTTTCCAAGATGCAGCTGTGCTTTACATCGGTTACGAACGGAATATTGGCTATCTTGCTCCGTAGCAATTTTCCTGTCTCCAAATTCAAGGCTGGTTGGTGCATTCATAGACAAGATGGGGTGCGTAAACTAACGACGGAATGATTTTATGGATCACTTTTAGATAGTGGGTTAGTACTAATTTGTTATTTACGCAGAATCGGCATACTGATATGCTCTTCTACAATTCTTTGGACGAAAAGAGCTAGAAGAGGCTTTTATGAAATTAAATTTGCTGGTTCCCTTAACCTTAGCGTGCAATCTCGTCTTATTTGCGGGTGGAGTCAGAGATTCCGATCAATCTTCCCAATCAATATATCCGGGAGTGCTGCGAATCGAAAGATCATCCACAGTTGTTTCAAGCCAGGCTGTTGCTGATGAAGAAAACAGTGTCGTTGACATAAAGGGTAAAAGCGCAGCAGCGGAGGTTGGTAGGTGGCAGAGATACGAGGTTGCTTTCAACAATCCTTCCTGGAGCGGCAACCCCTTTGATCTAGAGTTGGTGGGGATCTTCACCCACGTTGGGACTGGAAGGACGGTTACCCAGCTGGGCTTCTATGCGGGTAACAACGTCTGGAAGATCTACTTTATGCCGGATGAGCTCGGCGCATGGTCTTACGTCACAGCTTCACCCGATCCGGAGCTGGATGGTAAGAGCGGAAGTTTTGACTGCGTGGCATCCGATCTTCCGGGAAAATTGGTCGGAGATGGTAACCGCTGGGGGATGAGCAGCAGCGGCGATTACGTATCACCGATCATGATCCCAACGAAGGAATGGTTTAAAGGCACCAGTACCGCAGACGGGATTGACGATTTCATGGATTGGGCCGACCATACTGTTGGCGCAATGTTGATCGGCACAACCCTGGTTTACTTCGGGGGACCGCAACCGGGCGTGCCATACATCAATGGACAGGAGGGGGAGACCTTCAATATTCCCATGTGGGACCGCCTGAACAGTCACTATGACTATCTTCGCGATCATGGTATGGGCCTGTACATCATGTTTTATGCCGACGATGAGGATGCTCCCTCTAAAAACGGGATCGGACCCAACTCTGCAGAAGAGATGAGACTATTTCGTTACGCCATTGCACGCTTCTCGGCATATCCGATCGTGATATGGGATACCGGAATTGACATTGGCGAAACACGCAGTAACAGCTGGATCGATTGGTTTGCAGGCTGGTTCCGAATCAACGATCCCTGGGATCACCCGGTTTCCAGCCGTACGGGAGGGGGCAGCGGCGGTAAATTCCCTGCTGGGGCTACCTATTACAGCGATGGCTTCTCAACGCTCCCCAGCAATTCTGCCGCGATCAATGCCTGGGAAAGCCGAAGTGTGCCAACTGCCTACACCGACCGGTGGCGAGAGGATTACACCCGGGGGAACTTCGACAGGGATGGCATCCGCAGGGCGGTCTGGGAGGTCGGTTTGGTTGGCGGCCCGGCGATTTACGTCGGCGGCAATGAAAATAGCGGCTACCTGGGCCTTACCTACGGCTCCGATTTTAAAGCTGCCCCGGATGTGGGCTGTCGAGAATATTTCTTCCGTAAGAAGATCGATAATTTCGGAAAATTGATGCCGACCCCCAACCTGGTAACCACTGGGGGGAATACAGTGCTTGTCGCCGATCCTGGCAAGGAATACGTAGCTTATAATTTCAGTGGCGGCAACATTGGGATCAATCTATCTGGTGTTAATGGAACGGTCGATGTCGAGTGGTTCAATCCTCGAACGGGCGATCTCGTTAAGGGAAGCTCGATACAGGGCGGGGGCAACAAAGTCTTTTCCCCACCATTTGCCGGTGACGTAGTCTTACACCTAACCGCCAATACGACAAACAACTTGTTCTCGCTGCTCAGCGCTGTGAACAACGGTTTCAATCTTTTTATACCGATGTTATCCAGATCTACCTTTCAACCTGGCGCTGTCTGTAATCCTTAGCGTTTAATTTAGATGTGATGCAGTTCGTCGTGGAGGTGTTTGGGCGGCTTCGCCCGCCCAAACACCTCCTTTACTCACCTAAGTGCGTAAGTCCTAAATTTAATCAAGGAGGCTTGACAAGCTTTTGCCATCACCGATCGCACATATGTCAGTAGGGTATGCCGTTTCGAAACTCTACAAGCAACCACAAAAAACAAGGAAAAACTTACCAGATGGAAGTGCTACCCTGGTTTTTTTCTGCTCGGTAATTGCCTCGATGCTGCCCGACATCGATGCGTTTTTTGGAATAATCAAGGGCGATCTGGGGATGTATCACAACAACGCCACTCACAGCCTGTTGGTTGGCCTTGTATTTGCCCTGGGAATAGGTTTTGTTCTGCACAAGGTAATGCGGACCGGTTATTTTTATTGGACTGCGCTGATCTGGATCAACTATGCGCTGCATGTGATCATGGATTGTTTCACTTACGACGGCCGGGGGGCGATGCTGCTTTGGCCGATCAGTTCGCACCGTTTTCAAGCCCCATTCAGCTTGTTCTGGGGGGTACGCTGGTCGAATGGCTGGTTGAGCCGCGATCACGTCGTAACCTTGGTCACCGAATCGGCCTTTGTGATGGTTTTGTGTGCCGCACTGCACTTGATAGGCAAATTCAAGGAACTTCGGATCAGTTCGCCTGGCGAAACAGGACGAAAGGAGAGTTCCAGTTATAGTAACTTAAACTAGGTTGAGACGTTATTCATAATGTGGGCTATCAAGTTTGTTAGGCTGACATCGAGTAAGTTTCTCCAATATCGCTGCGTACCTCGACAGATAGTCAACCGTCTCCGGCCATCGCATTCGATTGAACGGAGGTGAACGATATAGGGGCGACTGTTGTATTAATGGATGGCAGGAATTTCGAGAACCTTGACTGAAAACGCAACCTGGGAAAACCTCGAAAAACGACTGGCTCAACCGGGTGTCCAATTGGGAACCCTGGTATTTATCACGTTAATCGCCGCTGGACTGCGATTTTACAAATTAGGCGAGTGGAGCTTCTGGTACGACGAGATTTTTACGTTACGCTCGATCGGCGTATTAGAAGGCACCAGCTTCACTTCGCTTACGCTTTCCAAGAGTTTGATCTACCTGGTAGTAAGCAATTTCGGGGTGACCGAATGGTTCAGCCGGCTAATACCGGCGTTAATGGGTATCGCTACGATCCCGATTTTATACTTTCCGGTCAAAGCGATTTTTAACGCCCCGACTGCCTTGCTTTCCAGCCTGCTGCTGACGATATCTACCTGGCATCTGTACTGGTCACAGAATGCCCGTTTTTACACGACCATTCTGCTGTTTTTTTCTTTAGGCCTGTTCGCGTTTTATTATTTTATCGAGAGAGATCGACCCGAATATCTGATCATTTTCATGGTTCTTCTGGGTCTGGCAGTCAAAGAGCGCCTGTTTGCTGTTTTCATGGTTCCTATAATCCTGCTGTATCTGGTTGGATTAAGGGTGCTGCCCTTCGAGAGACCAGCAGGTTTGAAGTTTCGGAGAAATCTGCTCTACCTGTTCATACCCAGCATTATTTTTGGGCTGATCTTGGGCTGGGAGTACATCCTGGATCCAGGCCGGTACTTTGAGGGGTTCGGGACGGTCAATAGCGGCCCGTTCTGGATCCTGGCCGGCGTAATTTATTACGTAGGACTGCCTATCCTGATTATGGGATCTTTGGGCGGCGTATACCTATTGCTGGTCAAAAGGGATCGGGCGGTTTTCTTGCTCGCCCTGGCCGCCCTGGTTCCCTTGTTGGCGGTGATGGGCTTGTCGCTCTTTCAATACTCAGCCAACCG
>CAYNWK010000157.1:0-1363 GCA_964400875.1 uncultured Anaerolineaceae bacterium
GTCGATAAGCCGGTCCCTGAGCCCGGCGAAGCGCTCGTCAAGATCCACGCGGCGACGGTGACCCGTGGGGATGTCGTGGTACGCCAGCTGCCGGGGTTGATGCTGCTGGCCATGCGGCTGTTCATGGGCATGCGGAACAAGCGCATCCCGGGTTCCGAGCTGGCCGGCGAGGTCGAGGCGGTGGGCGAGGCGGTGAGCAAGTTTAGCCCGGGCGACCAAGTCTTCGGGACCACCGGCCTGTCCGGCGCGGGTTCGTACGCTGAATACGTCTGCTTGCCGGAAGAGTCCGCGCTGGCGCTCAAGCCGGCCAACCTGAGCTTCGAGGAAGCCGCCGCCGTCCCGGTGGGCGGGTTCACCGCCCTGTACTACCTGCGGCAGGCCGAGATCCAACCCGGGCAGAAGGTTTTGGTCTATGGGGCCTCCGGGAGCGTGGGGACCTACGCCGTCCAGCTGGCCCGGCATTACGGCGCGCAGGTTACGGGGGTATGCAGCACGAAAAACTTAGAGCTGGTGCGCTCGCTGGGCGCCGGCCGTGTGATCGACTACACCAAGGGTGATTTCGTCGCCGGGGGAGAGAACTACGCGGTCATCTTCGATGCCGTGGGAAAGACCTCGCTCGAAGCGTGCCGGAAGGCGCTCGCGCCGGAGGGGACCTTCCTGACAGTTCAGAAGGGGTTGGCCCGGGGCAGCTCTGAAGACTTAATCAACCTGAAAGAGCTGGTCGAAGCCGGGGCGCTGCGGCCGGTCATCGATCGACGCTATCCCCTGGAGCAGGCTGCCGAGGCGCATCGGTATGTCGAGACGGGCCGCAAGGTGGGCAACGTGGTGCTGACGGTGCGAAGTGGCTGATCTCGACCTCTTCATCGCCATGGCCGAGATCGCCGGGGTCTTCGTCGGCTTCGGCGCGCTGATCAGCGTCACCCGCCGCAGCGAGATCGAGGCCGCCCAGCTCGGACAGATCCGGGCGGTGGTCACCATTGGGCTGGTGGTGATGGTGGCTGCGTTGGTGCCCGTCGGCCTGGATCGCTATCACCTGACCGGCCGCGTTCTATGGTTCGCCTCTGGCCTGGTCTTCCTCGTGATCAGCTGGGTGGTGAACATCCTTTCGCTGAGACTTCCCGAAAACCGGCAGCTGGTCTTCTCCCAGGCCCAGTCCAGCCCGCTGTCGGCGGCCCTCTTCTGGCTCTTGCTCGAGCTCCCGGTTCAAATCCCTCTCATTCTGATCCTGTTCGGACCATGGCCGGATCTGGATCCGGCCTTCTACCTGACCGCGTTGGTGTTCAACCTGTTCGAGGCCGCCTTCGTGCTGGCCCAACTGGTGTACTCACAGGAGCGCTCATGAAAGCTATCGTTTGGACCCGCT
>CAYNWK010000157.1:1463-9961 GCA_964400875.1 uncultured Anaerolineaceae bacterium
GTTTGGCGTGCCGGGCTTCAGCCTGGGCGGTTACGCCGAGTACATCTGCGTGGCCGAATCCGGGAGCAATGAGGTGCTGGCGGCGATGCCCTCCAACATGAGATACGAGCAGGCTGCGGCTGTGCACTTTGGCGGGATGGAGTCCTTGCACTTTCTCAGGAAGGCGCAGGTCCAGAGCGGGGAACACGTCCTGGTCAACGGCTCCGGCGGCAGGCAGGTCATTTCCGCGACGCAGAGTTTATCAGAAATTATCAGCAGCGCCGATATTGTTGTCGGTGCGGTAGGCAAACCAGAATTTATCAAGGGTAAATGGATTAAAACGGGGGCGGTTGTTGTTGATGCAGGCTATCACCCAGGCAATGTTGGCGATATTGAACTTTCTGCTGTTATTGATAAGTGTGCTGCTTACACACCTGTACCGGGCGGGGTTGGCCCAATGACGATTGCGACTCTAATTGCCCAAACAGTCGCAGCAGCAGAGAAAAGCGTCTAACTCAAATTCCCCCCGACCTGGACGCCTGGAGCGGGATGGGGGGGCGCGGGGTACCCGGTTTGGCGGGGGTGGGGAGTTTAAGCTCCGGCTAGGCAGGCAACGGGTAGGAACTGGCCAAAGAAAGGGATTTTCTGATGAGCTTTCAAACCGATCCGGACGCCATAACGTGGCGGTTAAACCTGTCCTCGCCGCCTGGAAAGGTGTACGACTTCATCACGACTGACGAAGGCCGCGCCAGTTTTTGGGCCGAGTCGGCTGAGGAAACGGAGGGCCTGATCGAATTCGTTTTCCCAAACGGGTTGAGCGCGCAGAAGCGGATCGTCGAACGCAGACCTCCAGAGCGCTTCAGCGTGGAGTACCTGGGCGGCAGCGTGGTCACTTTTGACCTCGAGGAGGACGGTCAGGGCGGCACAGTCCTCACCTTGCGGGACCGGGGCGTGTCCCCCCAATGGCGCCAGGAGACCACTGCAGGCTGGGTCTCCGTCTTGATGGCCCTCAAGGCCGCCGTTGACTTCGGCGCAGACCTGCGCAATCACGATCCCCGGCGTACCTGGGATGACGGCTATGCAGAGAATTGAGCAGGGGAAAAAGAAGGAGTAAGGAACCGTAATTCCGGCTGCGCTGTCTGCCGTTACGCCTGGAGCGGGTCGGGGGCGTACGCGGTTTCGGCGGAGGAGGGGAGGTTGCTCAGGGTATATCGCAGTGGAAACGGCTTTCTTTTCTGACCAAGGAGGTCGCCAACCAGATGAGTTACGATATTGTCTTCCTTCAAAAGTCCACCGACCAGACCTGGGAAGAGGCGCTTGAGGCGAATGAAATTCGAGCTTTGACAAAGGAGCCGAGGAATGCTCCTGCCTCTGAGGCCGTGTATTCTGAATGGAACCGGATTGCCGATCTATTGTTGGAGTGCAATCCTGGCATGTCAAAGTTTGAATCCATCAACAGCTTGGAAATGACGGATGAGAATACAGGTTTGCAGGTGTCGCTCTATGCGAGCGAAGCAGATATTTCCGTCCCTTACCAGCATGCGGGAGATACCGCCCAAGAGATCATGGCATTGGCGAGAAAGCTGGCGCTCATCCTTGAAAAAGAAACCGGGCTGGTTGGATACGATGGCCAGCTCGGTCGTCGTTTTCTCGATACCCCCAGGACGTCCCAAGAGGCCGGAGCATTGCTGAGTTCGATGAGCCGCAAGATTCACGAAGAAGACCTGCAGCAGCTTTCGAAAAGGGAAACCAGGAGACCCTGGTGGATGTTCTGGAAAAGATAAGCCTTCCGGGGGTATGTCCAGACTGTCCGCCGTACAACTTCATCGCAGAGAATCGTGACGTCGCTCGCGGTTGAACCGAACGCACAAGACGCCGGAACCCCGGCGTCTTCTTTGTATCCTGTCCGTACGCAAACCACACATCGTTTTTCACTGGAAATACCAAAAACGTGAAGCATGGTGAAGCAAATAAAGTCCCCGGCACTTGTTTGGATGCAGTCGCAGGCTGCTTCCCAGTGCCGGGGACTTTTGCCTTAACCCTGTAGAAATATCCTCTTCCACACGACAAACCGAATATTTGACTCCCCACGAGGTGAATCGGGCGTTTTGTCCCCGCTCTCATCCCCCGCATTCCACACGCCCGCATCCTCCAGGCAGGCCCGCTCCCTCAGACGGTCGCCCGAAAACCAGGCCTTACTCCTTCTTCGTGCCTATCAGGGTCGCCGGGGGGGATGACGGACCGTCCAGCCGCTTTACCTCTTTAAAACCGGCCTGTCTCATTAAAGTCAACAGGTGATCCGGATGGATGGCGTAGTACCTCGAGCGCATCATGTGCGTCTCGACTGCCCCCGATCCTTTGTCTTCTTCAACAAAATACATCGCAAAGTCGTACTGCTCACCCTCGTAATCCCAGACCTGGAAGATAATATACCGTTTGTCCTCTTCTTCGCGCAAGCCGAACGGCTTCAGGATCCCCTTGCCGCGCGCCTCCTGGTCGTATGGGCGGATGGTGAGGAGGCAGCCGCCCCCCGGCCGCAGGCAAGCATACATCTCTTTAAGCGCCGTCACGATCTCGCCATCGCTGAGCAAGTGTGGGATCGCGTTTCCGGCGCTGATGACGACGTCGTAGCCGCCCCGGTGGTGATCGTGGAGCGCGCGCATGTCACAGACGGAAAAGGCGATATCGAGATGGCGCGCCTCTGCCTCCTTTTCTGCGCGCCTGACAGCCCCTGGCGATAAATCGGACGCCGTGACCCGGTATCCCCGCCCCGCCAGTGCGAAGCTTTGCGTGCCGATGCCGCAGGAGACATCAAGGACCGACTTCGCCGCCGGTCCCCATTCAGACCGGATGATCTCGTCGAGTTGGTCGGCCTGGGAGGCGATCGCAGCCTCCCAATCCTCATAAAGCAAGTGATAAAAGGGGGTCAGCTGTTCGTAGAAATTGTTCACCATGTTCACTGTCCTTGCGAGTATCCAACGATGTACGCTTATCCACGGGGAGGGCACGCCGGAACGACGTCAACTCGCGCGCAGGCGAAACGTAGCCGCGTTGGGCGGCAGCTGTGGTTAGCCCGCATCATGTTCCGGTGACCACACGCAATGGCTTATTGTGCAATATTCTCGAAATCCCAGTTGGCGGTAGACGTTGCCCCCCATCTTAGAAGAACGCAGAATACCAACCCGGTATCCCCTTCCTCGGGCTTCACGCAAAGGCGCCAGGGTGATTAACGCGCCAATCCCCTGGCGTCGCGCCTGGGGGATGGTGGCGACATTGTAGATGCCAGCGACGCCCGCTCCCAAATGAACCGAGACCGAAGCAACCAGTTCCCCATTCAGCCAACCGGTGTAGTGCTGGAGGGGCCGTTGCGCACCGAAGCCGATCCGCTCGAATAAATCTGTGAAACCATCGGCAACGAAATCAGGCACACCGAAGCCGGCGGCGAATGCGTGACGCCAATTTTTCAGCGCTTCTGGATCATTGACTCTCTCGATCGTAAACCCGGCTGGTACCGGGACGTTTTCATTCAGAGCTTGCAGGTCAGCCGCCATTCCAGGCGCGTCTTCCTCATGGGTAAGACCGTGGGCTTCCAGGAATAAACCCAAATCGGCGGGTTTTGTGGCTGGCCCGGTCCACCACAGCATTGGCACGTTTCTGGTCCTGCAGCGAGTTATCGCCGCTTCGATCGCGTCGTCAATATCATCCGGAGCAAGTTTCGCCCGGAGGATGCTGTTGAACAGTGGGAATGGGACGTTGGTGATCGACCACAGTAGGCCGGGGTCATCGTGCAATTCAGCCTGTGGCCAGTGGCGCAACAGTGGCCAGAAATCAAACAAATTCCCTTCGATAGCGGTCACCAGAGCAGCTGCGGACAAGTCTTGCAGAATTTCACCCATCTCGTTTCTCCCCTCTAGATTATATCGATAATATGGATAGAAAATCGAAAAACTTCTCGGGGCAATATCTCTTTCCCTCTAGCGAATCCAAACGCCTGATTCCCTGCGCAGGGAATCAGGCGTTTGGTAGCTCGCGTTTCGCCGAAAAATCGGTTAGCCTCGGTGTGACCCGATCACTGATTAGAACCCCATGCCTGATTTAACCGCAGATTTCCTCGAGCTCGACAGCCGGGCGGCCGCCGCCCGCGCTTGCCTGCGCCGGTCTCCCGTATTTAAGCGCGGCTCTGCGCTATCCTCCCCATTGTTGGCCGCCAGCGGGTATGGGCATTGGCTCGGCTTTCTCCCAACCCGTCTCGCGCAGCCACTGCTCGAAGGTCCTCAGGCCAGGATGGATTTTGCGGAGCGCCGGGATATCCGCGTTGTAGCCCTGGCCGTTGAAGAACTGGATCATGGCGATCTGCTCCTCGGTAGGCTGTTCATCTTTCGGTGGGGACGGCTGCGCCAGCTTTATCGGTCGCCCGATCACCGTGGTGAAAGTCTCCGCAAACTGCGGCTCGGTCAGCTCGTCGCCGGCGATCTCCAGTGTTTTACCCAGGTAGTCCTGGGGATGGGCAAAGACCAGCTCGGCGAAAGCGCCGATGTCGTCCGCCGCGATCAACTGCAGACCCTTGTCCGGGCGCAGCCCCCAGCCGGTGAACGTGCCGTTCGTGATCGCGGCGCGCTGCCAGTTGTAATTCTCCATGAAGGCCACGGGCCGTAGGATGGTGTACGGCAGGCTGAGTGACTGGATATATTGCTCGATCTCCCACTTGCTGGCGAAATGGGCCTGGCCCATGCCCCGGTGCGCCGCGCCGACTGAGGAATAGATGAAGTGCTGGATGCCCGCGGCTTGCGCAGCCTCGGCGCTGATCTTTCCCTGGCGTATTTCGCCCTCGGCGCCGACCCCTGGCAGCCAGAAGTTCTGCACGCTGAACGCTCCGTAAGCTCCCTGCATGGCCCGGTCTAGCGAGGCGCGGTCCTCGTTGTCGGCCATGAAGACCTCTGCACCCGCGGCTGTAAGCGCTTGCGCTGCTGGCTTGCTCGGGTCACGCGTAAGCGCCCGTACTTTCCAGCCCTTAGCGAGAAGATGCCTTGCGGTTGCGCCGCCTTGTTGGCCGGTGGCGCCGGTGACAACGATGATCTTTTCATCCTTACTCATATTAGACTCCTTCTGTCGATCCATTTTGTTGAAAAGAGTTGAAGATCCAGATTCGGTTTTACTTCGGACACATTCTTCTCCAATACTAGTAAGCCGGCTAAGTATATCCGCAAAAAAAGAGAGCTAATCACCCCCGCCCAGATTCTCGAATACCTGCATCAAGATGCGCCGGAGCAAGAGCCGCTCTTCCAGCGTCAGGTTTGCAAAGCTGATCTGCTCTAATTCATTCCAGGCCTGTTCGATGGGCTGCAGGAGCTGCCGGCCTTTCTCCGTAAGGTAGACCCTGGAGACGCGCTGGTCGTCTGTATCCTGTTGGCGTTGCACCAACCCCGTTCTCACCAGCCGATCCAACATTTTGGTGACGGTGGCAGGCTGGACGCAGAGGCTTTCTGCCACTTCTGAGTGGGTCAGCCCGTCCTCTGGCCAGAGGCTGATCAGTAAGAACTCCTGTCCCGGGTAGAGGTCGATCCTGGAGAGCAAATCCTGGGCTTTGTTGCGGTGCGCCTTGCAGATCTGAACCAGCAAGGCCCCGATGGATCCGGAGATCGGTTTTTCTGCCATAAACGATAATCCACTCAATAGCGATTGAAACCTATATGAATTAATTTAGCCGGCTAAGTAAATGTTAGCAGGATATTCCTCATTGTCAACCTGTCCATTCGTCCAGTCTTAAGTTATTACTGCCAGAAACCCCGGTGACTTTGTTGTAAAACGTGATTCCCCGCGATGAGAATCAGGCGTTTTGTCACTCGCATATGACTTCAAAATTGGCTAATGTAGATCTGTCTTTACTACTCCAGTGAGGGCATATGGAGGTGACCTGGTACGGGAAGGTCCCGAACCGGTCCACTTGCTCGCCGCTGACCTTGTCGCCGGAGGGCGAATTCAAATTACGCCCGCCCGCAGAGGACGCAGGCCGTTGATTCGCAATACGGAGGGGAAAAAATGAACGTAACCAGTAAAACATCGATCTTCACGATCTTCTACTCCGGGCGGTTCTGGATCGGACTGGCGGTTTCCTTATTAATTTTCTTCGGAGCAGGTTTCTTCGTACGCCCCAATCTCTTGATCATGATCGTCGCCATTCTCACCGGATCTGAAGTGGGACACCTGCTGGAGCCCAGGGAAAACGCTATTCTCGGCGCGCTCACCGGATTTCCTTTCGGCATGTTGATTGGTTTTTCAACTTTCACCCAAATGGATGATGTGAAAGCGATTGGAGATGTGGGCATCTTATTCATCGTGGCAGTATTTAGCGGCGTGGTAAATGGGTTGTTCATGAGCATGGTCGGATATTTGGCCGGGCGGCTGCTCAGGGCATATCGCAGTGGAAACGGCTTTCTTTTCTGACCAAGGAGGTCGCCAACCAGGTGAGTTACGATATTGTCTTCCTTCAAAAGTCCGCCGACCAGACCTGGGAAGAGGCGCTTGAGGCGATTGAAGTTCGAGCCATGGAAAAGGAGCCGTGGGATTCTCCTGCATCTGAAGCTATGCGTTCCGAGTGGAACCGTATTGCCGATCTGCTGTTAGAGTGCAATCCTGGCATGTCAAAGTTTGAATCCCCCAACAGCTTGGAATTGACGGATGAGAATACAGGTTTGCAGGTGTCGCTCTATGCGAGCGAAGCAGATATTTCCGTCCCTTACCAGCATGCGGGAGATACCGCCCAAGAGATCATGGCATTGGCGAGAAAGCTGGCGCTCATCCTTGAAAAAGAAACCGGGCTGGTTGGATACGATGGCCAGCTCGGTCGTCGTTTTCTCGATACCCCCAGGACGTCCCAAGAGGCCGGAGCATTGCTGAGTTCGATGAGCCGCAAGATTCACGAAGAAGACCTGCAGCAGCTTTCGAAAAGGGAAACCAGGAGACCCTGGTGGATGTTCTGGAAAAGATAAGCCTTCCGGGGGTATGTCCAGACTGTCCGCCGTACAACTTCATCGCAGAGAATCGTGACGTCGCTCGCGGTTGAACCGAACGCACAAGACGCCGGAACCCCGGCGTCTTTTTTCTCCCTTTCCTGCCCCACACAAAATCCCAAACCCCACCTTCCGCTGGCTTTCTAAAAGCCCTCGTCCAAGATCCAGCTGACATCGTATCGAGGCTGCCGGGGGCGGGCAGGCCCCACCTCGACGCCTCGCTCTTCCGCTGAAAGGACGGCGAAATGCCCTTGAACCCCCAGCGCTTCACAGCCCATCTCCCAATCCGCACACCAGATGCCCACCGCCACGGCCGCGTAGTAGCGCGACTCGGTGACCGCATAGAAGTCAAACCTCGCCAGGCGCGGCTCATCTTCCTCACGCCCCCCTTTTTCTCCGCCGTCCCCCTCCATGACGGCGACGCAGCGCGTGGTCTGCCCGTTATAAGAGGAGGGGGACCACTGGCATACCTCGTAGTTGCGCCCGAATCGATTGAAAGGGTACGCTGCTAGGTTCAAAGGCTCCTCAAAGCTGGCGTCGGCGAAAAAGAGCGCTGAGAGCGGCAAGCGCCTGTGAAACTGCAGATTAAAGATGCGCAAGAACATGGGGAGATACCAGGACTTGTATCCAACGGCGCACACGCAGATGATGTGGTCCTCCTGCGGGTTGTAGCGGTCGCCCAGGCGCCGGATGACGCTGGATTGATCCGCGCCGGGCCCGATCCAGCACGTCCCCAGCCCCATGCGGGTGGCGTCGATCACGATCTTCTGCAAGCTTCTGCCCACGTCGATCACGGCGAGGCGGTTGTACTCGCTCGGAGCAATCGCCACCAGGAACTCGGTGGCGTTGACCGTCGGCCAGACGGTCAACGGCGCGGAAACGTATTCGAAGCGGATAGGGGACTTGCCGATCGTGGGCGCTGCGCTGTGGAGCCGCACGGATGCCATGAGCTCGGTATAGTCGGCGGAGGTCAGTTTGCGGGTCTGAAATGAACGGCAGGAGCGCCTGGCCCGCAGCAGGTCGAAAGTCCCCAGATCGTCGCTGCGTTCGGGGAGGCGCTCGGGAAAACGCAGGCGAAACTTGACGGTGACCAGGTCGAAGGTGAAAATCATCGCGGAGAGGGTTCCCAATAAAACAAGTGCGTTTGACGCTCGCGTGGCGCCCAGGAGGCGCGCCAGCGCAGCGATGAGGGTGAACGCCAGCGATAACATCGCAAAAGGTATGTACTGCAGCCAGCCGGTGAACTGGAGGCGCAGCTTCGCACGCCAGATCATGGTAAAGACCTTCCTCAGCAGCGCGCTGCCGCTACCCTCAAGGACGGCTTGCTCCTCGGGGCTGAGATCCGCAGGGGCGGAGGCCATCTTGCTGGTGTGGGATAAATGGTCTTCTATCATCAGGCTACTCCCTCGATCTTTATTGCAACCTATCACTTGCAATCAGTATAGCACTATTTGTATTGCAAGTCAATACTTGCTTATGATACAATCGGTTTTAGGATTTATGCAATTG
>CAYNWK010000158.1:0-9946 GCA_964400875.1 uncultured Anaerolineaceae bacterium
GGTTCCGCTTAACTCCGCTACTCCACAAAAAAGAATTTCCAGTTGCTCGGTTTTCGTTGACTGAATTCCAGAGTGCTTAATGCTTACTTTCGAGTCTGCTGACAATCGAGCATAAACGACAAGAGATCTTTTCGCGCTGTACCTACCATCTAGAGAAATGGTACTGGGAGAAGGTTAAAGAAGAGTTGGATTGGGAAGATGAGGTAACCCAGGAGCTACAGGCCGAAACCAACCCGGTTCCGGAAGTTGAGATCGCTGCAGCGGACTGAACTCAATTAAACAAGACGACAGCCATGCGTCAGGAAGCATGGCTGTCGGATGATTCTAGCCGATTCAGGTTATCTGTGCATCTCGCTCGACCGCTGAACCACTCCTGAGCAATTAGAAGAGGATCGGCTTGCTTTGGTCATTACCGTCGAACGAGAAACGCCTTAACCTGCCAATTACCGGATTACTTTTTCTTGAGAACTGGGAGCCCGTTCGCTGTTTCGGAGACTTGGTACCCATCGGGAACCTTGTCCAAAGCGCCGTCCTTCACCTCTTTGGCAAAAAAGAACAAGCGCGTCTCCTTGCCGGACTTCAGGGTCCGGCTTTTCGCATGCAAATAGTAGGTAGTGCCTTTCGAATTCTTGTAGCTAAAAGCCATAGTAAACTCCTTCCTTCAAGTTTTGTTTGATACCTAAAAGATAGTGTACGGAGATCTTCTGCCTCCTCCTCCCTTTTGCTCAGGCTTCTGTCTGATTTACTATACACTGATTATCGCTACAATGCAATATCAGATTTTTCCCTGGTTTTCGTAATAGCAGGAGAATTGGTCTATTTGTAACCTTTTCAACTGTTTCGCATCTAAATTAATGCGTCGTTCAATTCGACGAGATTATCGCGAAATACTCATCGGAGGTCCTGGATACATGCCTATTTTTGAATTTGTATGCGATAACTGCGGTGAAGCGTTCGAAGAACTTCTGCGTTCCTCAAGCGTTATCGGTGAAGTGATCTGTCCAAGCTGCCACAGTGAGCAGGTGAAGAAGAAGATCTCGACCTTCGCATCGAAGACTACCGGAGCATCCAGCGGGGCAAATAGTTTTTCAACAGCCGCTTGCAGCACTGGAAGTGTTTGAGGGCTTTGACATTCGACCGGCCGTGCGCCGGTCTCAGCAAAATTTTATCGCCTTTCCTACGATTCGACCTTCTTAAGGACTACGAACAAAGTAATTCAGGTGACCGCCAGGCGATCAAGCGGATAGGTGGTATAGATTTTCTCATCTACAATCGTCTTGATGCGTTCTATCGCACGGTGGATATCCGCATAGGTGTTATAGAGCGGCGCAATTCCCAGGCGAAGGTTATCCGGAGCGCGAAAATCCGGGATGACACGGACAGCCGGAGGGGGCGATTCGATCAACGCCCGTTTGATGCGATACCCCTCCGGGTGGCGCAGGGAAACGTGAGAACCCCGCAAAGATGCCTGTCGCGGTGAACCTAAGCTGAATCCGAGCGGGATCAACCATTGATCGGCAAGGTAGATCAGGTATTCCGATTGGCGAATGCTTTTTTCCCGTATGCGTTCCATCCCAGCCGACAACAGCAGGTCGACGCCGGGTTCGATAGCCTTTAAGGAGAGCATTGGCGGGGTACCTACTCTAAATCGAGAGATGCCCTCAGCCGGCTCGAATGCGAGGTCGAATTCAAACGGATTCTGTGAAGCAAACCAGCCCCACATCGGCTGAAGCAACTGATTTTGAAGTTCTTGTCGAACGTAGAGGAACGCCGGCGCCCCAGGCCCACCGTTGAGGTACTTATAGGTGCAGCCGACTGCCAGATCGACATCTGTGGCGTTCAAACTCAGCGGCACCGCGCCCACGGAATGGCTCAGATCCCACAGCATCAAGGCGCCGGCTGAATGCGCCAACCTGGTGACAGCAGCCATATCATACATGAAAGCACTTTTGAATGCGACGTGAGTCAAGCTGACTAAGGCGGTATCTTCATCAATGGCGGCACTTAAAGCGTCCAGGTCAATATGAACGCCATCATGAGAGGGAATCAATTCAAGCCGGAACTTGCCATCGAACAGATCGCTGATCCCCTGCAAGATATAGAGATCCGACGGAAAATTGAAGGCATCGCTGATTATCTTAGACCTTCCAGGGCGCGCTCGCAGCGCGGCGACAGCCAGCTTGAACAGGTTGATCGAGGTCGCTTCGGTAACAAGAACCTCCTCAGGCCTCGCGCCGATCAACCGGGCAACTTTCTCACCTAATTCTGCTGGAGTATCAATCCAACCATCGTTCCATACACGAATGAGGCGCTGACCCCAGGAGTCTTCAACGGCGGAACGCATCAGGTCAACGGTTTTCTTAGGCAATCTTCCCAAGGAATTCCCGTCCAAATAGATTAGATCGTCATCGGCGATCACAAATTCATCTCGCAAACCAGCCAACGCTTCCCGGCTGTCCAAAGTCTCGGCCAGACTGAAATCTGTCGTTGCAAAATTCATCCGCCCAATCTCCAAAATTCGTTGTTTACGACCGAAAGAATGTTCACTTCTCTCCATCCAGGATGCGGTTAGCAACAGGCAGAATGCGATCCACCCAGGCAGCGTACATCGCCCCGGATGGGTGTAGGCCATCGTCAGCCAGCATCGCAAGATCGCTCGCTGCCTGCCTGTACAGCGCACTGATATCGACGTAGCTCGCGCCTGATGATTGCGCCAAGTCTTTTTTTACCCGGTTAAACTGGTCGATCTCCTTCGCGATTTTCGCTGCTTCACGTCCGTCGGCAAAAGGCGTCACACTCCAATCCGGGATCGAGACGACAATGACGTTGGAGGCGTGACGATCGGCCAAATTAATAGCCAACATCAAAAGGTCGGCAAATTCCAACCGAAAATTCTCCAAGGATCGCCCGCGGTACTGATTATTGACGCCTATTTGTAAAGAAACCAATGCATAGGGGCATCTCAGGTCCGCCAATTCGATTCCGTCAATCAACTCATCCGTCGTCCAGCCGTTTTGGGCTATGATCTCGGGATCGTCG
The DNA here is from genome assembly GCA_964400875.1 of uncultured Anaerolineaceae bacterium. Taxonomy (GTDB): domain Bacteria; phylum Chloroflexota; class Anaerolineae; order Anaerolineales; family UBA4823; genus CAYNWK01. The sequence goes on from CAYNWK010000158.1 coordinate 3,040, forward strand.
AGTGTATAGCCCATGGATCTCAATGCGCCGACCAACAAAACGGGCCAACGTTCCTTATTCAAGACCCCAGCTCCAATTGTGTAAGAATCGCCCAGGGCTAGATACGTATTCAACTAAACTCCAGGTGGAATTAATTCGGGTTTACGTGTGGTAGGTTTAATGCAATTATGCGATCGAGCCAAGTAATTTTACTCCAGCGGAGTTATCTCTGGCAGTGTTGGCTTCGTTTATCCCTTTCTAAGGGCATTCCAACGAGATTCAAACGTTGAGCATTTAGAATATGTTAACAGCTATTATTCGATCATAATTTCACTTGGAGGATAGCTTGCCGCGTATATTCGATACACCCATTATCACGAACGATCAAAGCCTCGACAAGGTGCTGGCAGCCGGGCTACCGGTATTAATGGCATTCTTCGAAGGCGCCCCAACCCGACGATGGGAGGATGCTTTGCGCGAGAGCGCAGAGCAGCACGCCGGGGAATTATTGGTCGTGAAGATCGACGTTGGCGACAACCCCAAGGCGCGATCACGCTTCCAAATCGGAAGAACCCCAGCGATTGCGGACTTCCGTGACAGTAAGGCGCTTGCCATAAGCGAAGGCCTGGTGCCAGCTGATCTACAAGGACATATCGCTTACTTGTTGGGCAAAGGTCCGAAACCGGAAAGTAAAACCCCAATGCAGAAAACGAGCACCTCTACAGATGCTTCGAGTCACAGTGCAGCAGGATACCCGCGCAAGGTGACCGACACTACGTTCGAAAAAGAGGTGCTTGGTTCACCCAAGCCCGTCCTGGTTGACTTTTGGGCGGCCTGGTGCGGCCCTTGCAAGATGGTAGAACCGGTTGTCGAGAAATTAGCCCAGGAATACCCCGATCGCTTGCGGGTCGCCAAAGTTAACGTCGATGAAAACCCGTTTATCTCCCAACGCTACGGCGTACGCAGCATACCGACGATGATGGTAGTCAAGGATGGGCGCGTCGTCGATCAATGGGTCGGCGCTCAACCGGAAGGTGTGATTCTCGCCCGCCTGCGCCCACATTTGAACGGGTAAACTACCCTCTTAACTGTGGGCGATCACATTGAAATCCAAGCGATCGCCCACAGTGATTTGTTCTAAATATTCGGGGGAAGACTCAATAACGTACTGGGCCGGCGTAGGGGAGGCGTAATAGGGTCTCCAGGGCTTGGCCAGTTGCACGCTTGTCACGTCGCCGTGACTGTTGACCCAGACTGCCGCGATAGGAAAGAAGACAAAGAACATGTGAATGGAGGTACCGGCGATACTTTCGCGGTGGTGTGCCAGGATAAGCGCTTCCCTGGAGTTCAATCCGCGGCGAAACTGCAGCCCACGCAGCCGGCACCACCAGCTACTGCACCAGCGAGCCGAAGCAAGCATAACCTCACCGGTATCCTTATCTACGACATCTACGAAAGCAGCCATTGTAATGACATGGGGGCAAATCGTAATTTAGACACAAAACCCTGCAATCAATCGGCCTAACAAAAACATTCGTTATCAAGACATTCTATCGTGTTCTACAGCGAAATCCTGATAGAACCATAAGCTGTTGCGAGTTTATTTCCTTCTATAATCCATTGTAGTAGAAATTAAGCTAATCGAGAGGCAGGAATCGTCTTACAACCGTTTTATGTCTTTAAATGTCAAATCATTGAACACGCAAAAACGATCCTACCGATGATGGGAGAGCACTACGGAAAATCGTCCGGCGAGGCACGAGAGCGAGACCAATTCGCCTTTCTTGCCCAGGCCGTCCACGAGCTGCGTTCCCCTATTGCCATGCTCACCTGCTACGCAGAACTTTTGGCCGACCCATATTTTCGTAATGACGAGGAAAAGCTCGATGAGATTTTACAAACCATTACGAAGCAAGGTCGGCAGATCAGTCAAATGGTGGAGTCCATCGACGTTGCAGCGCGCGTAGAAGAGGAACAAAGGAATCCGATCAACAACCCCATCCCATTCCAGCCTTTTATCGCCGAGATCGTCGCGGGAGCAAAACAAAATGCCTGCCGAGAGATCGAACTGGACGATCAAGCGGGCCCAATCGAGATCTTCGGAAATCCACTCCGTTTGCGTTATGCGCTGCTTGCGTTGATCGATAACGCCAGTAAATTTACCCCGGATGATAAACCAGTACGGGTGGGCGTACAGCTTACCCATGCAAGGAAACACGTCAAGATTTCGGTGATGGATCAAGGAATTGGCATCGCGTCGCAGGAAATGAAAGTTTTATTCACCCGCTTCGGCCGAATTAAAAACGAGCAGACAAAAGGAATACCCGGGAGTGGTTTGGGACTATTCATCGTCAGACGCATCATCCAGCAGCACAGCGGGGAGATCACCGTAATCTCAAGACGCGGGAAAGGATCTACATTTATCGTCAACCTGCCGGTTCCTCAAATCAACCGTCCCGATATGGGACAATAACAGGCGATTCATGCTATCCATTGCCATCATTGAAGACCACCAGGTGTTCGTCGATGCCCTGATTATGTATTTAAACCGACACCCGGAATTCCGCCTGACCGGGTCGGCCAGGACGTTCGCCCAAGGCGAACAATTGATCCGCGAAATCTCGCCCGATATCGTCCTGCTGGACGTCGGACTGCCGGACTGCAACGGCCTGGACTTGATCCCCGAAATACGCCGCAATAGTCCCAAGACCAAGATCGTGATCCTGACTGCACTTTCGGATGAAACGACGCTCATGCGAGCGATCGATTTTGGTGTGAGCGGCTTCGTCCAAAAAGGAAGCTCCTTATCCGAACTTCTCACAGCGATTAGGGAAGTCGCCAAGGGGGAGATCGTCATGCCAACCGGCATTCTGGTCGGGTTGTTGAAACGTGTGCCCCGGGATAAAGCCTCCACCTATCATGCCTCGAACGGATGGGAGCCGCTCACCGATCGGGAGAAAGAAGTTCTCAAGCTGCTGTCACGAGGTCGCACTGGGAAAGCAATTGCCTCCGAATTGCATATTTCGCCTCTGACGGTGCGAACCCATATCCGCAACTTGTTAGCAAAACTCGGTGTGCATTCACGCCTGGAAGCAGTTTCCTTTGGTTTGAGAAATGGATTAATAGAACCTCCTGCATAATAGAAGCGGTAAACTACCTCATTTGAACGAGTGAATTTACCTCGCAAAAGCCTTTCTATGCCCCTCGCATTCCTGTATGATAGTGTGGAGGGGCGTTTTTATGCCGAATGTGCGAATATCCATCTATTTCCAACCGCCTTTGTACGTCGATCTGCTCAAAGCCGTGATCCAATCTCTCGGGAAAATTGAATTCGTCGATTGGCCCAGAGAGACCGGCTACGGATACCAGGCAGAGAACGTGGCATCGGAAAAACCGGATTTAATCATTTCGTCGCTGGAATGGCGTAAGTTCGAAAGACTCGAGCCGCCATTTGGACCAAATAAAACAACGAAATGGATCGCATTATCTCCGCATGGCGATTTAGGTTACACGCGCGCAGCTGGAAGCAAAACCTGGATAAAGGTCAGTCCATTTGGTATGACCCAGCTGATCGAGGAAATCCGCAAAGAACTCTGAAAATCGATCAATAAACTTTCTGATCGCCTGCATTTGTTCGTCGTGCAGGCGATCTGTGCAATTCTGCCCTCGACCTGTAGCAAGTTCGGTGCTCACCCCAGAAAAGGAATTGTACGGGAGATTTCCAGGTATACTACTCTACTAGATGCCTTACCTGCTTAATTTACAATGCACCGAATGCAACAACACCTATTCTCCGGAGGAGGTGCAGACCTTCTGCCAGGCGTGCAATGCGCCACTGCTGGCCCGGTATGACCTGAACGCAGCGCGCAAACAGCTAGATCGAGAGGAATTTTCCCGCCGGACGCGAGGCATGTGGCGATGGCATGAACTGCTGCCCGTTCGGCAGGAGCAAAACCGGCTCGATCTGGGCCAGGGGGATACACCTTTTGTGGCGCTGCGCAACCTCGGCGAAGACCTCGGTTTACAAAACCTGTTCGTCAAAGATGAGGGCGTCAACCCGACCGGCTCATTTAAGGACCGCGGGCTGGCCGCGGCAGTCTCTAAGGCTAAGGAGCTGGGGGTAAAAAAGCTGATCATACCCACTGCAGGCAACGCTGGCGGTTCGCTGGCAGCCTTCGCGGCGCGCGGCGGTCTATGCGCACAGGTGATCATGCCAGAAGATTCCCCTCGAGCGAACGTGCAGGAATGCCGCGCTTTTGGCGCTCAGGTGGCTCTCGTCCCCGGGCTGATCAGCGACGCGGGAAAACTGAGCCGCGAAAAGTCTATCCAGGAAGGATGGTTTGACGTCTCGACTTTTAAGGAACCTTACCGGGTCGAAGGTAAGAAGATCATGGGATACGAGCTGGCTGAAAGTTTTAACTGGACTCTGCCGGACGTGATCGTTTACCCGACCGGTGGAGGGACCGGGCTGATCGGAATGTGGAAAGCTTTTCAAGAGCTCAAATCATTGGGATGGTTGGAGAAGTTTGAATTCCCCCGCATGGTCTCCGTGCAGGCCGCCGGGTGCGCCCCGGTCGTCAGCGCCTTCAACGCCGGCGCCGAATCATGCAACTTCTGGACAGACGCCCAAACCATCGCTTCAGGGCTGCGCGTACCCAAGAGCTTCGCGGATCGATTGATCTTGAGAACGTTGAGAGAGAGCCAGGGCACAGCAGTGGCAGTAAGCGACGCGCAGATTCGAGACGCTCAGAAAAAATTGGGGGCGCGGGAGGGCATTTTCGCCGCACCGGAAGGCGCGGCCACATTAGCGGGTTTGGTTGAATTGGTCGCACAGGGCTGGATCGATCCGGTTGACCGCGTGGTGCTCTTCAATACTGGTTCCGGATTGAAGTACTTGTAAAGAGTGAACAAAAAGATTGGGGAAAGGGGGCAGGGGTAAAAATCGAGATCAACCGGTTCCAGGAGGCGGGATTGACCGGCGCTGGCGTTTGAGCTCCCCGCGGCGGCGTTTTTGCTCCAGACGGCGCTTCTGAGACGTCTTCGTCGGTTTGGTTTTCTTGCGCGTTTTCGGCTTACGGGCCGCGCGCCGGATTAAATCTACCAGCCGCTGGCGGGCTGCATCCCGGTTGCGTTCCTGCGTGCGGTGTTCTTTGGCCTCGATTACCAACACACCATCCTGAGTCAGCCGGGACCCGGCGAGTTTACCCAAACGCTCGCGCACCTCTTCAGGCAGGGAAGTTGAATTCAACACATCGAAGCGCAGTTGAACGGCCGTAGCAGTCTTATTGACTTTCTGACCTCCCGGACCGGAAGCGCGTATGAAGGTTTCTTCAAGTTCTTGCTCGTCGATGCGGATATGCTTCGAAACCTTAAGCATTGAGCCTCTGCGACAGCTCCTCAAGCACCGTGCGCATCTTTTCAATCCCCTTTTCGATGTTGTCAATGGAATTCGCGTAAGAAAGCCGCAGGTAGCCTTCGCCGTAACGGCCAAAAGAGGTACCCGGCAGCACGGCTACGCCCGCGGCTTCCAGCAGAAGATTAGCTAGCTGCTCCGAAGTCATGGCATAAGCTGTGAAGTTCGGGAAGGCGTAGAATGCGCCCTGCGGCAGCTGGCAGCGAACGCCGGGCAAGGAATTTAACCCCGCGACGGTCACATCCCGGCGGTGCTGGTACTGCGCCACGACAGACTGAGCCCGATCTTGAGGGCCGGTCAAGGCTTCCAGACCGGCGTATTGGGTGAATTGAGCGGTGCTCCCAACTGAGTGGGTGAGCAACAGCTCGACTCGCTGAGCCAGGGATTCCGGCATGATTCCAAACCCAAGGCGCCATCCGGTCATGGCGTAGGTTTTAGAAAAACCGTCAACGATCATCGTTCTCCGGGTCATACCCGGCAAGGCAGCTATACTGACGACCTCGGTCTCATCATATACGATCCGGCTGTAAATCTCGTCAGACATCACCCAGCAGTCATGCGCCTGGGCCAGTTCAGCGATTCTTTCCAGGTCCGCGAGTGGAATCACCCCACCAGTCGGATTTCCGGGTGAATTCAGGATAATCAAGCGGGTCTTCTCATTAATCAGGCTTTCCAGAGCGTCGAGATCGAACGAAAAATCCTTCTCTTCGAGAAGCGGAACCGGTACTGGCACACCCTGAGCGACCTCGATCATCGCCGCATAGCTTGGAAAGCCTGGATCCGGGTAGATTACCTGGTCACCCGGCTCGACCAAGGCCAGGGTGGGGAAGAACAAATTCGGTTTGGCGCCTGGCGAAACCACCACCTGTTTAGGGAGCACCTCGATGCCGCGCCGCCTCCCTGCGTCTGCCGCGATGGCAGCACGCAATTCATGGACACCTGCAGGAGGGGTATAGCGGGTCTTTCCTTCAGCGATCGCTTTGATCCCGGCCAGGCTGATATTGGAGAAGGTGTCGAAATCTGGCTGACCGATCTCCAGATGGATGATCTCCCGCCCACGAGCAGCCAGCTGGTTGGCGCGCGCCAGGACTTGGTAAGCCCCTTCCGGGTGTAATGCTTGGGTACGTTTAGCAAACATAGTTGAGTTCCAAATCATAGGAATAAGGTTTTTGACAGGCAGATAAGCCTGAAAGTTCTCCGGCCTATTATACGGGCTCTCGTCGTTTCGAAGGTAGACGATCACCTACTCATCTGGCAAGAGCCCTCCTACACACAAAATTTGACAGAAATCCTACTCAGAAAGTGACATCCGTCACGGATGCATTGTTTACATAAACGATATAATTTTAGGGGAATCATTCTATTTTAGATAGAATTTGATACATTAATGGACATAACACGAACCGACTTGTACCTGCTTCGCCGCCATATCGCCCTACCCAGCGACCACGGATCGTGGGTATTTTTGCTCAGCCCCTTGTTGATCGGTTTGTTTGCCGGGGGAGCATGGAACAC
>CAYNWK010000159.1:0-8243 GCA_964400875.1 uncultured Anaerolineaceae bacterium
AGATCAAGCTGGGCCGGTTGACCAACGCGCGTGCGATCGCGGAGCGCTGCTGCTCGCCCCCGGAGAGCTCATACGTCCGGTGGCGGGCGCGTTTTGCCAGGCCGACCCAAGAGAGCATTTCATTGACACGATCATTTCGTTCCTTGCGGGAGGTTCTGACGAGGCGGAGCGGCACTACGATGTTTTCTTCCACGGTCAAATATGCAAGCAACCCGAAGGTCTGGAAGACGTAACCGATTTGCTCGCGCCGCAGAGCGATCTTTTCGGCGGATTCCAAGTCGGTAATCGATCGGCCCTTGAAACAGACTTCACCCCTGGTAGGTTCGTCTAAACCGGCGATCAGGTTGAGTAGGGTGGTTTTCCCTGACCCAGATCGACCGCGTATCAGCACAAATTGGCCTGCCGGGATCTCGAGGTTGACATTTTGAAGAGCAACGATCTCTTCGACACCTAATTTGAACGTCCGCCAGAGCCCTGTCACGCGAATGCTGGCGCCCGCTTTATTAAAATCACCCGGTTCTAGGTTGAAGCTTTCGATGGGCGAAGTTCCCCGTTGGATGTATTCCTTAACCTTATGCTGGGGCCAGACTTTGAGGTGATCTGATTCCAGGTGTACCTTCACCCGATCGCGCATGGCTAATTTTTCAACGTAAGGTTTGGGCAATTGCAAGCGCCCGGCCTGATCGAGAATGACCCATTCCTCTTCGTGCAGATCGCCACTCTCGTGGTCCCGGCGGCGGCGAATCTCGGTCGAAGTGCGTCCATCGCGGATCGCAACCACTCGATCGACCAAACCGGCGACCAGCGGGTCGTGAGTGACTAGTATCACGGTTGTGTCGAACGCTTGATTGAGGCGCCGAAGGGCATTATAGACCTGCTCGGCGGATTGGGAGTCGATCTGCCCGGTCAGCTCGTCGCCGAGCAGTAAAGATGGGTTGTTAGCCAGCGCCACGGCGAGCGCCACACGCTGCTGCTGCCCGCCGGAAAGCCGCTCGGGTTTAAAGTCGGCGCGGTCAGCGAGTTCAACAATCTCCAACAGATCCATTGCACGGCGACGGCGGACGCCAGCAGGCGCGCCAGTGATGAGCTGAGGCAGCTCCACGTTTTCCAGCGCGGTCAGGTAGGGGAGCAGATTTCGGCCGGGCTGCTGCCAGACAAACCCGACGATCTTCTGCTTGAAGCGGACTCGATCCCGGTTTTTCATCTGCAGCAGGTCCCAGCCATCGACGCGGACGAGACCGGCGCTCGGTGTGTCCAGCGCGCCGATCACGTTGAGCAAGGTAGACTTGCCCGCTCCTGAAGGTCCAACCAGGGCCATCATCTCGCCTTTCTCGACTTCCAGATCGAGACCTTGCAAGGCTACGACTTCTAGGTCGGCAACTTTGTAGATTTTGACCAGATTCTCCGTGTAGACGAAGCGCTCGGTTGGTGCGTCCATATCTATTCGTCTCCAATGCGTAAGGCGCGCGTTAAACCCAGGCGAATTAAGCTAAAGGACAGAACCAAGATCGCCAGGAGGTAAAAACTCACCAATAGAGCATATCTTTGAGACATGGTGGGCCAGTCGATCCAGAGCTGATGGACTACTGCGCCGGGTAAATTGCTGGTCAGAGCCTGGTTGAGAAAAGGGCGCATAACGGACGCCAGCCCATAGCCAAGTGCTGCCCCAGTACCCAGGCCGAGCAAGATCACCATGATCCCCTCGCCGAGCAGCAAGCGAAGAACCTGGCGAGCTGAGACACCGCTGGCGCGCAGAATGCTGAATTCATACGCTCGCTCCTGGGCGGCGAACAAGTTTACCAGGATAAAGGCTGCAACACTCAAGATTCCTAAAATCAAGGCGTTAAGGCTGAAAGAGCGGACTGCGCCCATGGTAAGGGCGTTCCGGCGATAAATTCCCTCGATACTTTTCGCATCCGCCAGGATATGGTTGGAGATAGCGGGATTTGCCAATATGGCCGCGTCTTTACCGGGCGAAATCGACACCCAGTATTCCCAGTTGCGGGTCGACCGGGATAGGGCCTGCTCGGTGACGGCCTGGACCAGATTCGAATCCGTAACGAGGAAGAAGCTGTTCATCGTGGGAAAATCCTGGATAATGCCGCGCACCTCGAATAGAAGAGGTATACCGAAAGCCTTGAGCTCCAATCGATCGCCAATTGTGGTATCTCCCGGCAGTGCGTTGAAAGAGAAAATCCCCGGGATGATTGGTCGGCCGGTTTCATCGGCGGCAGTCTGATCGTAACTTTGCAGTACGCTCATCAGCAAAGGCATGCTGAGGTTAGTCATTCCAGCGGGATAGTCGCTGACTTGCGCAAAGGTGCCTGCATCGACCGCTAACAAATTGAGTGTGCGGCCGTCTGGGCGCGAGAGAATTCCGCGGTAAACCGTGGAAACCTGTTCGACTCCCTCAATTTCCGCCAAGGCCTGTTGAGGGAGGGCTTCAAGGGGTATGCGTAGATCTGCGCCTGCGAGGTAGCGAGCCTGTTTCTCCTGAGTGCTGGCGAGCGAATCACGGTAGCTTTGGGCGAAGAAGGTTAATGCCGCTGCCAGACTGATCAGAAGCAGGATCCGGCTGGGGCGGACCGGATCCCGGGCGAGGCGTTTCAATCCCAAGGGAAACACAAGGCCGCGATCTCGTTCGACCAGCCAGGCGATCGCTCGAAGGAGATAGGGAGTTCCGCGCAGGACGATCAGCGCGAAAGCGACCAGCAAAATGGAAGGTCCAAGCAAAAGGAGCGGATCCGTGAGGTCCGTTTCACCGAAACGCCTTAGTACGAATGAACCGGCACGATTCAATTGCCAGACAATCAAGCCGCCTAGCACGATCAGGAAGATGTCCAGGTAAGCGTTCTGCCAGCCGAGCTTCTGTACCGGCCGGGCCAAACGGCCCTGCCATTCCAGGATCGTTTTGCGGGCCGCAGGAAAGACCGGAACGACAACGGCCAACCAGCCAAACAACGCCCCCGCGAAGGAGAGATACCAGGATTCGCGCGTAAGTGCACCAGGGGTCAGTTCACCGGTGAGCCACGACCACAGCATCAGGGCTCCATAGGCCAAGAGCGGCCCTGAAAGCAAACCAGAAAGCAAGGCGAGCGGCAGTCTTTCGAGCGCGATAGCCAGCGTGATCTGCAAGCTGCCAGCACCGCGACCCGCTAGGACGGCGATCTCACCCCGGGAGCGGTCCAATAGCAGGGCGGCGATCAGAGAGAGCGTGTAGAGTACGAAGAAAAAAGCCTGAGCGCTGAGCAAAAGCATGACCAACCTGAGAGTGGAAAGGTTCGAACGGTATTCCAACAGCAGTCCTGGCAGGCCCGATTCCAGGACTCCATGATAGACTTCCACACGGGATTTGAAGTTTAGCAACCCCTTTTCTATTTCGGGAGCGTTGTCGGGCGTCAATCTGTCTTGATCCAATATCAAGCGCCAGTAAGCTTCATTCCTGCCGAAGGCGTTCATCGCATTGGCATTCACGATAACAGACAATAACCGGGTATCCTCATTTGTGCCGGGTAGGATGACCAAATTGAATGGGCTGTCATCTTTGAACCACAGATCGGAATCTGGATCGAGCCGTTCGAAGACACCTACAACACGGATCGTTTGATCATCGCCGGTAGTGAGGAGGTCGCCAACCATTAAGCCAGTTTGCTCGGATGTCCCTCTAGCAATGGCGCATTCAATCGGCGGAGGGTTGAAGAGCGTTTCATTGCCTTGTGGAACTTCGTATTGCGGCCAATTACCGTCGATCAGGCGGGCTGTATGATTCAAGCCGCTGAAAGCCCAAAAATTTATTTGGTTTAGCGTCACCCTTTTCCCACCGTCAACCGCCTCGATCTGCGGTGTATCAGGTAGATAGGCAACCTGCACGCGTTGCCTTTCAAGGACTAGGCCACCAAGGTTGTCGTCGATAAAACCTCCTAGGGCAGCCGTCAACTGATTGTTGACCGAGGTGATCTTGATATTTCGTTCGGCGGGTGGAGCGGCTTCTAACGCCTGATTCAAACCACTCGCGGCGGTGGCTGCAGCAAAAGAAGGCAAGCCGGCAAGCAAAGCCGAGGCTAAGGATAAACCGAAAAGCAACGCCAGGTTCAGACGCCAGTGGCGTGTCAACCGCTGCAAGGCGAACTTGAGCAGGTACATTATTCTTGACCCACGCGCAGTACCTGGTGCAAATGCGAACGCCACAGGAGGATAGTCGCCAGGGCGAGAATCAGTAGAAAAATTCCAACGAGAAGCAGATACAGTTCGCCGACTGCGAGCCAATCCTCAAGGGGAATGAAGGGAGGCACTGGAGGACGGTCGCCAAGCGAGATGGGCAGGCGCGGTAAAACCAGGCGGTTTAGCAAAACGCCGAGGCCGGTCCCTAATGTTAGGCCAGTCAGGATTAAAATGATTTGTTCCAATACCAGAGAAGAATATAACTGAAGGGGTGACAGCCCCACAGAGCGCAGCACACCGTAGGCGGACTCGCGCTGCCGGGCGCTCATGTAGAAATGAGTTGAAAAGCCGATCAGGCTGAGCAAGGCTGTGACGGCATACCCGATAAAGGTAACGCTGCGCAATCCGAGGGAGAGCGGGTCCGCTTTGAAAGTTTTGCGTACTTCCTCAAAATCCCAAGCCTGAACAGCATCCGGGAAAGCTGTCAGGAGCGCGCTGGTATCTTGCTGCGCGCTGGTCGTAGCCCAAACTTCATTGTAGTTAACTGGCCAGTAGGTAGCCTGATTCAGCTTGGCAATCAGTGGATCGAGGGCGGTGATCATAAAGCTGCGTTCGCCTTCGTCAAACAAAGTGGGGAAATAATGTACCGAATCCCGTACGACGAATTTGATCTGGGTACCTTCGATCTGACCCAGGAACTCATCACCGATTTGAAGGGCTGCACTGGTCAGAAAATTGTCGCTAACCAGAGCGGGTAACGCCTTCTGGGAAGCTATATTTGCCAGGCTGACTGAAACGAGGCCCACACCAAAGGCCGGTATTTGTACCGTTAGACTGCCTTCACCCGAACGGGAAACCGATAACCGCGAGACAGTCACCGAGACTTGCGGATCGTCCGACTGCCACAAAATGGATGGATCTTCAAAGTCAAGCGCGATAGTTTTAGCTTGACCCTCGTTTTCATACAAGAAAAGATCGTCCAGGGCGAATTTGAGGGTCTGGCTGCCGGAGAATTCGGCTGGAAGGGTATGGACGCGCAGCCAAAGGGAATGAATCTTCAACGGGTACATCTTCGCATCCAAGGGCGGCAGCGCGGCTTCAAACTTCCGCCAGGCCACCGAAGACAGATGGGCCCCGCCGGTGGGGAGATTGTGGAGTAAAGGTAAAAAGAGCCGATCGCTGGCTCCCTGGAGGTTCAAGTCCTGCGCTGTTTGGGCGACAGATTCCATGTCGTAGGTGAGTACTTCGCCTAACGCGGTCACCAGCTTGACTTTCATCGTCAGATAGTCGATGGGGTTCAAGGAATAGGATTCTGGGTCGGCGATCGCTGCCCAGATTCCGATCTTCTTGGGTTTGCCCGGGAGCGCGTAAGCGGCAACACCGAAGACTTCCGGGTCGGTTACCAGGTTGCCAATCGTTACCGGTAAAGGTTGGGAGATAAAATCTTCACGGAACTCTGTGACCGCTGAGAATGAGAAAGGTTCAACGGCAATCACGTCGAATGATGGAAAATTGCGGTACGTGCGTACGTTGACGCGACCTTCTCCACGCCAGACCGCGGTGGCCGTATCAACGCCGGAAACCGAATCTACTTCAAGCAGGGGGGTGAACCGTTCGAAGACCATGCGCAGCTCTCCACCGGTATTGTAGCGGGCACGCTCCGATTCACTCAGATCCAGAGTGGCATTCAAACCGGTCGATAGTATCCCCAAGGACATCGCCAGAGTCAGCAGCAGGACGAGACGGGCCAAGTGGGTCGGGTTGCGTGAAACCTGCCACATCGCCAGTGCCGCAGGCAGGCTTTTGCCCCTGGCAGTGAGCTTAGATATCAAGGTCAGGAAAATGGGGAACAGGCGGAGCAAGATCGTTGCGGAGCCGATCAGGAGCGCCAGAGGAGATAACAGCAACAACCAATCCACCCGAACCTGGCCTCCCTCGGAAGCAAACAAGCCTCCGTAAACGTTCAAGCGCCAAAGTAAAACCAAGCCAGCCAGGGATAGGAATACATCCAAGTAGTAGCGCTGCCACCAGGGCCGGTCGGTGTTTCTGCTCACCGAACGCTGGTAGGAAACGATGCTGCGCCTGATCATCGGTCCAACCGGTAGCAGCAGCCCCAGGAAGCTGGCAAGCGCACCGATCCCGGCAGCGATCCAGGCCGCCCGGGGAATATGCAAGACGAATGCAGAACGGCTGACATCCGCCAAAGGGCCGATTTTACCTAGAAGCCAAACTAGCAGAGCGGCGAGCCCGGGACCGCTAAGCAATGCGGTTAACCCAATCAACCCGGCTTCTAGAGCCTGGATAGAAAGGATACGCCTGCCTGAAGCGCCTCTGCCTCCCAAGGTTACATATTCCCTCTCCACCTGACCCGTGGACAGAGCCGCAACCATCGAAACGTAAAAGAGCGCCAGGAAGAGCACTTCGACAATGAGCAGATACAGGGGAGCGCTGACGACCTCGGCTTGCCCAGAGAAACGTTCTAACAGATCGAGCAAGTTAGTATCCAGGGAGAACTGATCAATCTGTCTGTTCAGGCCTCCTTGAAGCTGATCCAGGCTGGAACCGAGCTCCGGCGCTTCCACAAGGTGGATAGTATTCGGATCGAGGAGTCCGTACCAGACGAGCTGTGAGCGTGATCCAGGGAAGATCTGCCGGACGACATCCTGAAACGCATCCCTTGGGATCAGGGCGCCAAACTTAGCAGAATAACGCTGGTCGCTCTGAGCTCTGAGCGGGTTGAATTCGCCAAACCAGTAGTCGTCGCGAGGGTTTAGCGGACGAACGATGCCGGCGACTTCGATCCAAAACGTGGGTTGTGCGTCGGCGGTTTTAAGGCTGACCGGCAACCGCTCACCGATTCCCAGGTTAAAAGCTTCGGCAAGCGGTTCGCCGATGACAGCGCGCACCGTATTGTCGAAAAAAACCGGCCCTTGTGGCCAGCCGCCTGCGATAAAGGTAATATGATCCTGAATGTCCTGGTAAAAACGGAGGTTGATGCGTTGATCGCTGATTGGCTCGCCGGCGAACCAGGGAAAGCCCCAATTCGATTCTGCGCTTGAAATAATCCGGTCTAGGTGAGGGCCAAAGCTGGTTGAAAAATTCTCCCGGATCGCCTGATCCAGAGCCTGGTAGGCGCCGAAATCCAAGGAATCATAAGTATTCAAGCGTACGTTCCGGCTGAGTACGTCAGAATTGCGCAGTTTTTGGGTTAACGCGAAATCCAGGACCGAATCCACCAGGATTGGCCCACTCGCCAGGAGCGCCGTCGAGATGATTGCGCCTACAATGATAGGCAGCAGGAGCTGCCAATGTCTGGCAGCCCGCCGGATGATAAATGGGAGAAAATTCATCGCCAGTGATGTGGTGATTGAGCGTACGCTCAACGAAGAGCATTTTACGACCAACCACCGTCCGCTCGCCGTTTATCGGATCAGATTATGATAAGTTTAACAAAATAGTTTAAAGATATTATGAAGAAAGGGCTAACACCCTTAAAGGATGAAAGGGTGTGTTTGAGCGGCTCTCCCGTCCAAACACACCTACTATCCCGTGGAGCTGATAAATTCCTGGATGAATTGTTCATGTTACAGTATAAGCGTTCCCAGCAAGCGCCGACAAAAGCAGGAGGAAAGCATGGAGATCCAGTTTAAGAATGTATTTTTCCCGTCCAATGGAGGAACTACGCCCGGATACCTGGCCAGGCCATCCGACAACGAACGGCACCGTGGCCTCGTGATCATCCAGGAATGGTGGGGATTGGTTCCTCACATCAAAGCAGTCGCCGACAGGTTCGCACACGAGGGTTTCATCACGTTAGCGCCGGATCTCTATCACGGGCAACAAGCCGAGGAACCGGACGAGGCTCGGAAACTGGCCATGGAGTTGGATCGGGACCGCGCAGTCGATGAGATCGCGGCGGCAATGGCATACCTGCGCACGATGGGGGCGGTCTCGCCGAAGAAAATCGGCGTGGTGGGCTGGTGCATGGGGGGATCACTGACGCTGGCGACGGCGGCGCAGGTAGAGGAGGTGGGGGCGGCGGTGGTCTTCTATGGACACCCCCGTGACCTGGAGATCGTCAA
>CAYNWK010000159.1:8343-9937 GCA_964400875.1 uncultured Anaerolineaceae bacterium
ATCACGCCGATGCCTAATTTGGTGGTCTCCTTCAGGTCACAGAATACTTCGAGTTCGTCATAACCCCGCCGGGCGAACTCGAGCACCAGGTGATCCACCTGCAAGCGGTTGAGAAAATCGAGCAAATTCCGCCAGAATCCCTTTTGAATGCTCTGGCCGCCATAATTACCGAAGCATAAATGGAGCGCGCGCTCGCCCTGCACCGCGCTGAGCACGTGGTTGATCGATTCGTGTACCCAGCTGGAGTCTTCGGGATGACCCGGCAGGTTGGCTTCGTCGATCTGGACGACGGCGGAGTCGATAGCGGCGACCTGCTGACGGAGGGCTTCCGCGATCGCCATGGTGAGGTCGGGTAAATCCTGGTAATGATCGTCCACCAGGGTTTTCGCCAGCATGTAGGGGGAGGTGAGGGTGAATTTCAGCGGTTTTTCGGTCAAACCTTTAACAAACTGCCAGGCAGCGGGGAGGTTGAGGGTACCTTCTCCGACCGGACCGCGCACAACGCCGGCAGGTTGGGCGCGGAAGCCCATCCCGGATTTCGCCCGGAAATCTGCCAACTCCTGGCGCGACAGGTTGGTGAACACATTTTCCAAAGGCGCAACGAAGTATTCGATCATCCCGTTCGTTTCCGGGTGGTTGGGGTCAAAGCGGGAGAGCTCGCCGTCGGAGACCACGTCGATGCCGGCCAGCTCCTGGGTTTTGATCACGACCAGGATCGCATCGCGCAAGTTTGGCCGGGAGGGGATTGCACCCAACCAGCTGGGGATCGGGTAGCTGCCGACGACGGTGGTCTTGATTTGAGGATCGCTCATCTTGGCTCCTGTTTAGAAGGTTTGATTGAGTAGATTATCCGCATTTCTCAACAATGTTTGAGATAAGCGGCGACGATTTTGCTCAGAAATTTGTCTTGATCGAGCTGCCAATACCTTTGGGAGAAAATCTCGACCTCGATATAGCCGGAAAAGCCAGCAGCATCGACCCACTGGCGCAGTTCGACCAGCGGAATACAGCCTTCTCCCATCAAGCCGCGGTCCAGCAAGATGTCACCGGAGGGTTTGAGCCAGTCCGAGACGTGGAAGGCGAAGATGCGCTGCCCTACACCGGCCCGTTCGATCTCGGCCTGTAGGCGCGGATCCCACCACAGGTGGTAAACATCGAGGACCAGGCCCAGGTCGGGAGAATCAATGCGGTCGCACAGTTCATTGGCATCCTGGAGGGTGTTGAAGGCCGAGCGGTCATAGGCATACATCGGATGGAGCGGTTCAATGCCAAGCTTGACTCCGCTGGCGCTCGCGTAGGGGAGCAGGGCTTGTATGCCCTCTTTGATCTGCCCGCGAGAAACAGCCAACGATTGGGTTGGCAAGGCGCCCGGAACCAGGACGAGCATCGGCGCGCCTAACTCGGCGGCTGCATCGACGGCGCGCTTATTCTCATCGATGGCGGCAAGGCGCTGGCTGGGAGTCGATCCCGTGAAGAAACCGCCCCGGCAGAGGGAAACCACTTCGAGCCCGGAAGAATGAATTTGCTTGCGCAGACCGGGCAGCGATCGCCCTTCCACCGATTCACGCCAGAGGGTTATCCCATTTATCCCTGC
>CAYNWK010000160.1:0-9868 GCA_964400875.1 uncultured Anaerolineaceae bacterium
ACCTTGATGGAAGGATATGACATTTAATCCCCATTGTTAAGATATCTCACACTTCCCAAAGTTTGTGCATTTTATTACAAATACTTGTTGACAGACTACAATCCCAACAAGATTTACATGCTTGGAGAATAAGGTGAATTGAGTTGGGTTTTACTTAACCCAATTCACCGCTTTCCCGGCGATCTACGTAACCCCAACCTGGTTAGCTAGGTTAGGCGCTACAAGATGAGGGACACATGTTCGGAAATCTAAAAAGCCTATTGATCCTCCTGTTTTTTCTACCAGCGGTGCTTATCCTCGAGCCAGCATTCGCCCAAGAAGGGAGCGTACACGCGGTCCTCTTCTTTTCGCCTAGCTGTCCGCATTGCCACCAAGTGATCAATGAAGACCTGCCGCCATTAATAGACAAATATGGTGATCGGTTGAATATTATTGGAATCAATACAACCGTCCCCGAAGGTCAGGAATTATTTCTACAAGCAGTCGATCAATTCGGACTCGATTACGCCGGCGTACCCATGCTTGTCATCGGGGATGTCGTCTTAATTGGTTCGGTTGATATCCCTGAGAAATTCCCTTCAATTATCGAGGAAGGCCTCGCTGCGGGCGGAATCCCCTGGCCGGAAATTCCCGGTCTGGCTGCGATCATCGAGGCATCTGCAGCACAAGAAGATCCTCAAAATCAGGTGGAATCGCCTCAATCAGATAGTGAAGAAAATCTAACCACCGAACCGGTGCAAGCCCCCACATCTGGAAGGATTGCCCAAGATCCACTGGGAAACTCTGTTGCCATTGCCGTGCTCGCTGCTATGGCCCTAAGCGTGGTCTGGATCGGGTATCAGCTCGTTCTTTCCAACCCGCAGGGAGCCGGTGACTGGCCTCAATGGATCGTTCCCCTGCTTGCGTTCTGTGGGCTCATCATTGCCGGATATTTGAGCTATGTCGAGATAGCTCAAGCCGAAGCTGTCTGTGGACCGGTAGGAGACTGTAATACCGTCCAACAGAGCCCCTTTGCCCGCCTCTTTGGCGTCTTTCCCATCGGTCTTCTCGGTCTGGTAGGGTATACGTTCATCCTGGCTACTTGGATGATTAAGCGGCTTCGCCCGGCCGATCTGGGAGTAAATTTAGACGTCTTGATCTGGCTATCTGCGCTGATTGGAACACTCTTCTCAATATATCTAACCTTCTTAGAACCATTCGTGATCGGGGCAACTTGTGTGTGGTGTATTTCATCCGCCATCGCCATGACATTGTTGCTTTGGGCTACCAGCAAACCTGCCATTCAAGCCTTTAAAAGCTAATCAAGATACTGATCATTTGCGGCCGACAGGGGACAGCGGGCAGGTGAAACCTGCCCGCTGTCCCCATTTTACTCATTTGCCTCCAAACCCGAGAAATTTGGTATGAATTCGAGGTGACATCTCTCACTATGGGTAATGAAGTCAGTATGGTATGCTGAAATGAGCAAATATTAAAAATAAGAAGCGAGCTTAATTACCATAGAGGATTGAAAATGCACGAATTGCCGGTGGCCGAGCAATTATTGGAGATAGCCCTTCGTCACGGCGAATCTTCCGGAGCGCGAAAGATCACCAGTTTGAACCTAGTAATCGGCCAGCTTTCCTCTATTGTTGACGATTCAGTAGCATTCTATTGGGAGATGATCGCCGAGGATACGATTGCCTCAGGCTCCACCTTGCATTTCGACCGCTTACCTGTTGAGCTGGTCTGTTTGGACTGTCAGACTTCTTACACTCCCATTGGTGAAGATTTCGCCTGCCCAAATTGTAAAAGTCTCCACGTGAAGGTCCGATCTGGAGAAGAGTTCTATCTCGAGTCAATCGAAATTGAGACCTGAAAATCTACCATGGTAAAGACAATCCCGGTTGTTGAAAAGATTTTTGGCGCTAATGACCAGCTCGCCCTGGAAAATCGCAGAACATTGGATGAAGCCGGCATTCTGGGGCTGAATTTCATGGCCTCCCCTGGCGCAGGCAAAACAACCCTAATCGAACGAACGCTGCAACAACTCAAAGGTGATTGTCGGGTGGCCGTGATCGATGGTGACATTGCGACCAGCATTGACGCAGACCGGGCTGCTGCAGCAGGGGCAATCGCCGTCCAAATTAACACTGGGGGAGAATGCCACCTGGACGCAAACATGCTGAGAGAGGCGCTTCGTCAGATCGACTTGACACAGATCGACCTTTTGATTGTTGAAAACGTCGGCAACCTGATCTGCCCTTCGAGTTTCCAGCTTGGGACTCACCGGAGCGTGCTTATCGCTTCAATCCCCGAGGGGGACGATAAACCCTATAAATATCCAAGCATGTACCGCGGCGTTGATGCTCTGGTAGTTAATAAAATCGATCTAGCCCCATATATTCGCTTTGATATGGACCGCTTTCGGCAAGGGGTAGAAATTCTTAACCCGGGATTGACCACTATCCCACTTTCTTGCGAGACCGGAGAAGGGTTGGATAGCTGGTTGGAATGGTTGAAAACAGAATTGGCAAAACAGCGAAGCTAAGTTTGGAAATAAATCTACGATGGTTGAAGCGCAGGCAATCACACCAGTAGAAAGATCCGGTGCAGCCATTCATGTCACCGGTATCGTTCAGGGGGTCGGGTTCCGCCCATTTGTGCATAACCTGGCTGAGGAATTCAACTTAGCTGGTTGGGTGCGCAATACCTCCGCGGGAGTCGATATCCGTGTAGATGGCAACCCAGTTGCTATATCAAAGTTCATCGAAGCGCTTCGAACCAGAGCCCCGACGTTAGCGCTGATCGATCAGATTGAAATCCGCGAGGAAATCCCTGAAATCCTTGAAAAATTTGATATTCTCGAATCAACCCGTCTTCCAGATGCGTTTCAACCTATCTCCCCGGACGTCAGCGTTTGCCCGGATTGCCTGGAAGAACTATTCGATCCATCCGATCGTCGCTATCTCTACCCTTTCATCAACTGCACGAACTGCGGTCCGCGGTTTACTATCATCGAGGATATCCCCTACGACCGGCCGTACACAACCATGTCCGGATTCAAAATGTGCCCTGCCTGTGCCGCAGAATATTCGAACCCCCAGGACCGAAGGTTCCACGCACAGCCCATAGCCTGCCCGGAATGCGGTCCACAAGTTTGGTTGGTAGCAGGAGCGCAGCATACCATTACATATCATTCTCCTATCCATAAAGCCCAGCGAATGCTGGCTGAAGGCCAGATTCTGGCAATCAAAGGGCTTGGTGGATTCCACCTGGCTTGCGATGCCGCAAATTCCAGATCGGTCGCCGAGTTGCGCCGAAGAAAACTACGCGTCGATAAACCGTTCGCTTTAATGATGGCGGATCTGGAGACAGTCGCTCATAATTGTTTTCTGGACGAGACCTCGATCCGGCTGCTGACCAGCCGAGAGCGCCCCATCGTAATCCTCACTAGGAAACCCGGGAGTCAACTCGCAACCGATGTCGCACCAGGTCAAGAAACGCTTGGGGTGATGCTGCCATACACCCCGCTGCATTATTTGCTATTTGCCAAATTAGACGAATCCGGGGGAGACTCCCACACCCCGGCGCTGGTGATGACCAGCGGGAACTTGAGCGAGGAACCGATCGCCTGGGAGAACGAGGAGGCTCAAAAGAGGCTCTCCGGTTTAGCCGATGGGTTCTTGCTGCATAACCGGCGCATCCACACCCGCTGCGATGATTCCGTCGTGCGCTCTGCTTTCAGAACCAAGAAGAGCAACGAGGCGTCACACCGCCCCTCATTGAAGAAAGATACTTTCATTCTCCGCCGGGCTCGCGGTTATGCACCCCTTCCGATATTTTTGCGTGACGAGCTTCCACCGATCCTCGCAACCGGACCAGAACTGAAGAATACCTTCTGTATGACACGCGACAGATACGCTCTGCTCAGCCATCACATCGGGGACCTGCAAAACTTTGAAACCTTGCGTTCATTTGAAGAAAGCATCTGTCACTTCGAAAGACTCTTCCGCATTCACCCCGAATCCCTGGCTTACGATTTGCATCCGGATTATCTTGCCACCCACTATGCGATCGAGCGCAGCGACCGAGAAGGAATCCCTGCCGTTGGCGTGCAGCACCATCATGCCCACATCGCCGCCTGTATAGCCGAGAACCAGCTACCTCCACACCAGAACGTAATCGGGATCGCCCTGGACGGGACCGGATACGGGGTTGATGGTGCGATCTGGGGCGGGGAGTTTCTAGCCGTCAACTTCCGAGATTTTCACAGACATTATCACTTAGATTATGCGCCGCTCCCAGGAGGCGATCTCGCTATCCGAGAGCCTTGGCGTATGGCTTTGTCCTGGCTGTCAAAGGCAGGCATCGAATGGGCAGCAGAGCTACCCCCGGTTGCGTTCGGCGTAAAGGTAAGTCAAAAAGAGATTGACACTCTCAATGTCCTCAAGCACCAAATCTCATCCGGTTTCAACGCGCCCCCAACCTCCAGCATGGGGCGGCTTTTTGACGCAGTAGCGTCCTTAATCGGCGTTCGCCAGACGGTTAATTACGAGGCCCAGGCAGCCATGGAAATGGAATCTCAGGCAGATCCTCGTGAATCCGGCAGATATTCATTCCAGATTCAAGATGACATTGTAGACCCAGCACCTATCATCACCGGTCTTGTGGAAGATTGGCGAACCGGGCAAGCCATTCCAACTATGGCGGCCCGTTTTCACAACACCATCGCCGCCATGGTCTGCCGGGTCGCGATTGAGATCAGAGCAGCGACCGATATTAACCAGGTCGTTCTGAGCGGCGGGGTCTGGCAAAATATGCTGTTATTATCCAAATCCAAACAGCTGCTGGGCTGCGAAGATTTTGAAGTCTTCGTCCACCACCAAGTTCCTCCAAACGACGGCGGTATCGCACTTGGACAGGCTTTGATCGCCGCTTACCAGCTTCAAGAAAATGCAGAGAGTGCATAGCGAGGCGAATATGTGTTTAGGCGTACCAGGAAAAATCCTCTCCATTTATCAATCCGGCGAACTGAAAATGGGGAAAATTGATTTCGGCGGTGTGGTTCGTGAAGCCTGCCTGGCTTACGTCCCTGAAGCGCAGGTTGGGGACTATACCTTGATTCATGTCGGCTTCGCATTGAATTTAATCAGCGAAGAGGAAGCCCAAGAGACCCTGAACTTGCTTCGTGAGATATCTGATTTCGAAGCAGAGGTCAATCCCGAAATCGCCAATGGATAAGGTAGTTGTTCGGTAAAGACGGTTATGAAACATATCAGCGAATACCGTGACCCAAATCTCGTCCGAGCGTTATTGGATGAAATCTGCCGTTCCGTTACCCAACCCTGGGTATTGATGGAGATTTGCGGCGGACAGACCCATGCTATCATGCGTACTGGCCTGGATCAATTGCTGCCCCCAGAAATTGAACTGGTTCACGGCCCGGGATGCCCGGTCTGTGTCACCTCGTTGGAGTTGATCGACAAAGCGTTGTCCATCGCTGCCGAACCAGACGTTATTTTTACTTCGTTCGGGGATATGTTGCGAGTTCCCGGGTCGCGAGAAGACCTGTTCTCCGTTCGCGCCCGGGGAAACGATGTTCGGGTAGTTTATTCCCCCTTAGATGCTGTAAAGATCGCCCAAGAAAACCCTCAAAAACAAGTGGTCTTCTTTGCCATTGGATTTGAAACGACTGCGCCAGCCAATGCAATGAGCGTTCTGCACGCTCAATCTTTACAGATCGAGAATTACTCGATCCTGGTTTCCCATGTTCGGGTTCCTCCTGCCATGCACGCTATTCTCAGTTCTCAAGGAAACCGGGTGCAGGGTTTTTTGGCTGCCGGACACGTCTGCAGCGTTATGGGGTTCTGGGAATATCCAGCCATCGCCGAACAATACCAGGTGCCGATTACGGTGACCGGTTTCGAGCCAGTCGATATATTACAAGGGATCTTGCAAACGGTTAGGATGCTCGAATCAGGCGAAATTGCGGTTAAGAACGCTTATTCTCGGGCGGTAACCCGTAGCGGAAATCGTCAAGCTCAAGCAGTTATAGACAAAGTTTTCAAGCCATGCGATCGCAAATGGCGCGGGATCGGGCTGATCCCTCAAAGTGGGTGGTGTCTGCGTGAAGACTACTCGGCGTTCGATGCCGAGCAGCGTTTTTCCGTCGATCAAATCAATTCCGAGGAATCTCCGCTATGTATCGCCGGACAAATCCTCCAGGGTGTAAAGAAGCCATATGAATGCGAGGCCTTTGCAATGGCTTGCACGCCGGAGACACCCTTGGGGGCAACAATGGTCTCATCCGAAGGCGCCTGCGCTGCCTATTACCGGTACGCGAGAAATCACGTGGACATATCATGAAGCAAAAAGGAGCAGCCGCCATGGAATCCCCGGTTTGCCCAATTCCCCTGCCTCACCAGGATACCATCATGCTGGGGCATGGGAGCGGAGGCAGGCTCACCCATGATCTCATCGCACGGCGCTTCCTTGCCCAATTTGATAACGCCATACTTAATGCCGGTAATGATGCGGCGGTCATCGAGTTAGCAAACGGCGATCATCTTGCATTTTGTACTGATTCCCACGTAGTTTCGCCCCTGTTCTTCCCGGGTGGGGACATCGGCAGGTTGGCTGTATGCGGCACGGTCAATGATCTAGCAATGATGGGAGCGACGCCTCTCTTCCTTACCGCCGGGTTTATCCTGGAAGAAGGCCTTGATGCGAATCTGATCGATCGCGTGGTCGCATCGATGCAATCCGCTGCCCTGGAATCCGGCGTACAGATCGTCGCAGGCGATACAAAAGTGGTCGAAGTTGGAAAAGCCGACCAACTTTTCATCAATACCAGTGGCGTTGGCTTGCTCCCGGGGGAGATGAATATCGGGGGAGCACAGGCTGAACCGGGCGATGTAGTGATCGTCTCCGGCACGATTGGTGATCACGGCATCGCAGTTCTAGAAGCGCGCGGCGAACTCGGCTTTGAATCCAGCGCAACCAGCGACGTCGCTCCGCTAAACCACCTGGTGAGCGCCATGCTGGCCACAGGTCACCCGATCCACGTACTGCGCGATCCGACTCGCGGAGGCCTGGCAACCAGTCTCGTTGAAATTGCCCTGCAATCCCGGGTGAACATCCAGATCAATGAAAACAGCATCCCAATCCACCCCGAAGTATCCGCGGCCTGCGAATTGCTTGGGCTTGATCCTCTATACATTGCTAATGAAGGTAAATTGATCGCCATCCTCCCATCAGGGGGCGCCCAAGATATCTTGAAGGCTATGCGCAAAACCGAATATGGGCGAGACGCATGCATCATTGGCGAAATTCTGCCCGAACCGGCCGGACGGGTTCTTATGAAGACCGAGATCGGCGGAACACGAGTGATCGATATGCTCTCCGGCGAAATGCTCCCGCGCATATGTTGACTGTGAGTTTTCTAACTGCCGAGTAGTATCCGTCGCGGTAGCATGCCCCGACCCTCAGCGCGCAATTCAGCCCCATTTGTCATTGGATTCGTTTATTTTGGTCGAGTGAGGATTCCAGACAAGATCGCCCCCCCAACTCCAAGGACCACTAACACCAGCTCAGTGACCCCAAAAAAGGATTGCCCGGCTTCTGCCGCTACGCCCCTACCGACGACCCTGCCGAGCATCAAGGCAATTGGCAGCGGGGCTAACAGGAAAACGGATGCCAACCGGGCGCGCCAACCAACCAACTTGAGATCCCAAGGAAGACTGATTTGTCCGAATACCAGGGTATAGACGCCAACGATGAAGACTACCATTTCCAACATATTATTCTCGAGGTTTTTCGGCCACCACCCAGGCGGCGTAGCCTTCTTTCTCCACATGGATCAATGCGCCGAGACGATCAAATAACCCGGCGATCTGCTCTGGCGAAAGAATTTTACTGCGCATCAGCGCCAGTTTTTCCGCCAATGCGATCAATTTTACACTGAAGCGGTGGATATCGGGTTCTTCAATGACGATCAAGCCGCCTGGTTTGATGACACGCCAGAGCTCGCGCGCGGTTACCTCTTGCGAATGCACGTGATGCAGCGCATCGACCATGATCACCCGTTCGAATGTGGCGTCGTCAAATGGCAGCTTCTCGGTTGCAGATACAACAGCTTGCAAACCGCCTTTTTGAACTGCCTGTCGTAGCATCCTAAAGGATAAATCGGCTACAATCACCTTCGTTGCCTGTTTGGATAAGATATCGGCGACTCGACCAGTACCTCCACCGGCATCCAGCAAGGCTCCCTCGACGGGAAACCGCCCAACCTTGCTGAGTTTTTCCGGATTGGATGGTTTAATCAGCCGATCGTAGACCGGCGCTAAGAGATCGAAATGATCCAACAGAGGCATAAAATCGTCTATTCCGGAGTACCATCGCGTAAAACGAGGGGGAAGTAATAAAATTCACCAAAAACCGGGCTTAGTGTAGCACCGGTGAAATTAATCAGGATCAAATTTCTCTCGCAATCAGAATAGGTATTGAAATAGACTTGTTGAGTAAGTGGATTGCCCTCTAGATCGAAGATCTGTATCCACAGCGAATTGTCGGAATCTATCCCGTGATCGGCAAGGACCAGCTCATATCCGCCTGGACCATACTGCGTCGCTGTGCCCGTCAAGGTCAGCCCTAAGAACTCCTCTCCTTGCAGCATCCCGCCTATTTGAACGACGAGGAGCGGTACGGCCTCGGTTTCTGTCGCGAAAATCTGTCCGGCAACGCCCATCCAACCGCATCCGGTCGTAAAGCTTGGCAGCGCCACTGGTGAACCCGGCTGCAGCTGGTAGACAGGGTTTTCAACGACCGAACGTGGCGCGAACGAAGCCGGCGTCGGCGTCGGAGGTTCCGGTGAAGGAGAAGGCTCGACTGTTTCGGCTGGGGTGAGCTCAATTGTGGGTGCGAGCGTGTTGCTCGGCTCCATAGTCGAACTGGGCACGAACGTTGGAGAGCTGTTCGGGATCTGCGTCCCTGGAACGACCGGCGTATTCGGCGCGAAATTGAACGTGCACGCTCCCAATGCAATGGCAAGCACGCACAGGTCGAGAACAACGATACGCTTGAAATGGCAAGACACTTGTCTGACCTCCCGCCCTCCAGGATAGGCAGCCACAGGGTTATGGAACACTTGCCGCGGTTCAGGTATTATACTGGCTGGCGCTGGAGGACAACGAATCTAACATTCTTCAGGTGCTGACACCTTCAAGAGAAGCTATGCAAGATTCAGGCCGAAACCATTGTCAAAGATCGAAATTCCAGTTGGTATAATTGCTCAATCCAAAGAGGGAAACATGGCGCCGATGAAATTATCACCGCTAAACGCAACGTTCTTTTTTGTTTTCTTCTTCTTCACATTCGCTTTGACGCGGGACGTATTAGCCAGCAGGGAGAAATTCTCAACGACAGCAGTTCGAAATTCATTACCTTCCATTGCTCAGACGGAAGCCACTCCCACGGCGACGCAGGCACCTACTTTGGTGAGTACACCGACACCACCGAAATACTATTTTCCGCTAACCTTGAGCCAGCCAACTTTAACGCCTACTCCCTCTCCCACCCCAGATGCAACCCAACCCGGTGATTCCTTTGAAGAACCGTATAACAAATTAATTTGTGCTTCTCCCAAGGCGGCTATACCAGACGATGACACCAACGGGATCAGCAGCACAATCAACAGCAGCGATCAGCGTTATATCGGCGATCTGGACGTACGCGTCGCTGTGGACCATGCTTGGATTGGTGATATCGTCGTTTCCCTCACACATCTGAATACAGGGACTTCCCAAGTACTCATTGACCGTCCAGGATATCCCGCTGTTGCCACAGGCTGCAGCTATGATAATATCGCCGCGATCTTGGACGACGAGAT
>CAYNWK010000161.1:0-9750 GCA_964400875.1 uncultured Anaerolineaceae bacterium
GACAAGTTATCTTCGTCCCGCCGATTGCGCCCAGCTCAACGCCACAACCCAGCTCGACGCCGCAACCTTCTTCAACTCCGCTGCCCAGCGCAACCAACACCCTGCCTGCGCCGACCTCGACGGCTACCACGCCCCCGAACACCCCGCTGCCCAGCGCGACGCAAACCTCGACCTCGCCCCCTCTCTCGCCGACGCCAACCCCCAGCGAAACAGCGGCGCCGACCACGGCAGCGCCTACAACCGCAGTACCGACCACGGTTGTACCCACCAACGTCCCAACGGGAACATTTACGCCGACAAGCCCGTCTACCCCTACGATCACATCCACCGTCGCAGATTCGCTGCCGCCCACGCCGACCCCATGATGGCAGGGATCCTGCAACGATCTCAGCGTTGGGCGTGAGGCGTAACCCAGGCCCGGATCTCAGCCAGCTTGCCTCCGCCAGGACCGCTTAATCGGTTTATAATCTTTGGCGAACTGCCGTGAGGATGTGAATTTAGCCTCGTATGCGTAAAACGATTCGAACGACGCTCCTGTTCATCTTATTGATTTCCCTTTCCGCCTGCAATTACCCTGGGGTGAATTCGCTGCCCATCGCCCAGGTGCCCGCGGCGGGATCGCCGCTCTTGTGGGCTCCGGCTAACGCCACGGCGACCCCAACGCCTTTCCAGCCCCTGGCGCCGACAGCGACCTACCTGCCCACCCAGACCCAGCTCCCGCCGACTCTCTCTCCTACCTCGCCGCCCACCCCCTTACCCACCCAACGCGTCTGGGGCGCCTTTCCCGGCCCGACCGCCTACGCCGACATCGCCATCCCGGGGCCGGCGGGCCGGCTGCCCCAACCGGACGGGCAGATCAACATCCTTTTACTCGGCTCCGATCAGCGCCAGGGCGACTACGGCTTTCGCACCGACACGATCGTCTTGCTGACGCTCAACCCCCAGCTGGGCACCGCCAGCCTGACCTCCTTCCCTCGGGACCTTTACGTCTACATCCCCGGCTGGACGATGCAGCGCATCAACACCGCCATGGGGTTCGGCGGTTTTGACACGCTGGCGATGACCTTCGCCTATAATTTTGGCGTCTGGCCTGATTTCTACGTGATGATCAACCTGTGGTCGTTCCAAGAGGTCATCGACAGCCTGGGCGGCATCGATGTCCAGGTCGCCGTGCCGCTGCGCGACCAACGCACCGGTCATGGCTTCTACCGGGTTCCGGCCGGAGAGGTCCACATGGACGGGGAGACCGCCCTGTGGTACGTGCGCTCCCGCAAGACTACCAGCGACTTCGACCGCACTCGCCGGCAGCAAGAGGTTATCCAGGCCGCCTTCCAAAAGATGGTCAGCCTGGACGCCATCAAGCGCGCCCCCGAGCTGTACAATATCTATTCCGAGAACGTCACCACCGACATGACTTTCGCCAACGTCCTGCCTTACGTCACGCTGGCAGCCAAGTTGAGCGACACGTCGCGCATCAAGCGTTACTACATCGGCCGGGAACACGTTTCCGGCTGGGTCACCTCGTCCGGCGCGCAGGTCTTGCTGCCTTACCGGGAGGCCGTGCTCGGGGTCATGCGCCAGGCGCTCAATATCCCATGAAGGACCAGAACGACGAGATCCTCCCCAGCAAGCCTGCTGGGGAGATTGTTTTAACTCACCGACCGCGTCAAATTCTGCCAGCTGTGCTGCTCGGTCTGATAGGCTTGCTCGCCGCCTGCACCTTACCGGCCCCCGGGCTCGTAGAGGAGGTGGGACCAACCGGTAGAGGTGAGGCCCCTACCCTGGCCCTGGTCGCCTGGAGCGGCGGACCCACCCGCACGCCTTTCCAACCGCTGGCCCCGACCGCGATCCTGGCTTCACCCGCGCCGCCGACAGCCACTCCCGTCCCGGAACCAACCGATCTGCCCGAGGAGGAGGCAAAGGATTGGCCGCCGCCCAACTTTTACTCCCCCGGACCCCCACCCGTAACGGCAGTGCCGCCGCCCTCCCCGCTCTTGAGCGGGCCTGATACGGTTAACTTTCTGCTGCTCGGCTCGGACCGGCGGGCGTCTTCCTTTCGCACGGACACCATGGTGATCGCTTCGCTGCGGCCTGCCGACGGCCTGGTGACCCTGATCTCCATCCCGCGCGATCTGTTCGTCTACCTGCCCGGCTACACCATGCAGCGCATCAACAGCGCCTATCTCTTCGGCGATTATCTCAAAGTCCCTGGCGGGGGTGCTGCGCTGCTCAAAGACACCATCCGCTACAACCTGGGCATCCGTATCGACCACCTAGCCCTGGTAGAATTCGACGGCTTCATTAAAGTGGTCGATATTTTGGAAGGCATCGACGTGCCCCTCGCCTGCCCCTACACCGACTGGCGCATCATCAACCCCAACCTCTCGGACCAGAACGAAAATAACTGGGAGCTCTACACCATCGGCCCGGGCCTGGTGCACATGGACGGCGAGATGGCTTTGTGGTATTCCCGCTCGCGGCTGCGTTCCACCGATTTCGACCGGGGCCGCCGCCAGCAAGAAGTGCTGCGGGCGCTGTACCAGCGCGGGCTGGCGCTGGATGCGCTCACCCGCCTGCCCGGCCTGTACAAGCAGATGACCAAGAGCGTGCAGACCGATCTATCCCTGGACGATCTGCTGGCGCTCGTTCCCCTGGCGGCCGACCTGGGCGCGCCGGAGATCCGCAGTTTTTACATCAATCCCAGCGTCGTGATGGGCTGGCACACACCTGGCGGCGCCGCCGTGCAGCTGCCTCTTCAGAAACCACTGCGCCAGCTGCTCAAAGCCGCCATGGCCCCGCCCGATAAGCACGAAAAAGCCAACCTGCGCAGCGCCGTGGAGATCTGGAACGGCACGGCTAATGCCAATTGGGAGGCGCTGGCTGCCGAGAGACTGCATTACGCCGGCTTCGAGACCGTGTTGGCCGCGGCAGACCGGGATGATTACAAGAAAACGATCCTGTACAACTTTTTCCCCGAGGAAAATTCCGAGCAAAGCGCCAGGCTGGCCGGTCTGCTCGGACTGTCTTCTGCGCAGGTGATGGAGGACCCCGAACCGGAGAGCCCGGTCGCCTTCCGCTTGATCCTCGGCAGGGATTACAGCCCATGTTTCGATCCTGCGAAAATCACCCGTTGAGCAAAGCCTCAATCTGCAATATACTTAGAACTCACGCATTGATGGGATGGCTGGGGAGAATTGTGCTGATTGCGCCCGCTGCGCCCGCTGCGCCCGCATCGCCCAGGAGGCTGTAGGTATGACTCTTAAGGGAAAAGGCTACTTTATCTGGCAGATACCCAACTGCGAAGGGGGCGACCCCAAAGCCATCGCCGCGCTGGCTAAACAGGCCAAACTCAGCCACGTTCTGATAAAAATCGCCGATGCCCAATATTCCTATAACATTTACAACGGCGTGGATGTGGTCCCGCCGCTCGTTCAGGCCCTGCATGCCCGCAAGATCGAGGCCTGGGGCTGGCACTATGTCAAAGGGGATGATCCTTTACCCGAAGCCGACAAAGCCATCGAGCGGGTGCAAACCCTTGATTTAGACGGTTACGTCGTCGACGCCGAGGCGCAGTACAAGGAGTACGGCAAGGCCGAAGCAGCCAAGAAATTCATGAACCGGCTGCGCGCCGGTTTGCCCGATACGCCGGTCGCCTTGAGCTCCTATCGCTACCCTTCCTACCACCCCCAACTGCCCTGGCGGGAATTCCTGGACAAATGCGATTACAACATGCCCCAGGTCTACTGGAAGCACGCCAACAATGCCGGCGACCAGTTGATCCGCAGCGTGCGCGAGTTCCAGGCGATGACTCCCAGCCGCCCGTTAATCCCCACCGGCGCCGCTTTCCGCGAACACGGCTGGCAGCCCACCCCCGCCGAGGTGCAGGAGTTCCTTCAAACCGCTCAAAGCCTGCACCTGACCGCGGCGAATTTATACAGCTGGGATTCCACCCGAAATTACGTGCCCGAAATCTGGAATACGGTGCGGGATTATCCCTGGTCCTCCCCCTCCGCCCCCATCGATATCACCGGCCAGTACGTCGCCGCCCTCAACGGTCACGACCCCGACCTGCTGGTCAGCCTGTACAGCCCCAGCGCCGTGCACGTGACTGCCTCGCGCACCATCCAGGGACATGCGGCCATCCGGGCCTGGTACCGGGAGCTGTTCGACCGCATCCTGCCCGGTGGGAAATACAGTCTGACCGGGTTCTCCGGCAGCGGGAATTCGCGGCATTTCACCTGGACCGCCGGTTCCGACCTGGGCAGCGTGCAGAACGGCAACGATACTTTCGGCCTCTCCGACGGCAAGATCAGCTACCATTTTTCGTTCTTCTCTGTAAATTAAAAAAAGGGGATGTTTGGACGGACTTCGCCCGCCCAAACATCCCAAATTTATCAATAAAGTTCAGCTGGCTTCGGGCCGAGGGACATCCCAGGGGAGCGTCAGGGCGACGACCGAGTCATCCTCCCTCAACTCCAGGATTGATTTTCCTCTCGCCGTGCGGCCCTGCCTTGGCGCTTCGTCCAGGCGGGCGGATTTGGAGGCCAGCTTGTCCAGGTGGAGGGTCACCCGGGTGGTGCCTTTGCCGACGGCGACGCCGACCACCTGCACGTTGCGCGGCAGCTTCCAGGCGATCACCCCCTG
Organism: uncultured Anaerolineaceae bacterium; assembly: GCA_964400875.1. Lineage (GTDB taxonomy): Bacteria > Chloroflexota > Anaerolineae > Anaerolineales > UBA4823 > CAYNWK01. The sequence continues at coordinate 4,645 of CAYNWK010000161.1, forward strand.
CCCGTAGCGCCCTTGCCTGGGGAATTGGGAGACGGCTACCCGCTTGGCGCTGGCATCGCTGGCGATGAAGAAGATATCGCCCCGCCGAGGCACGATCACGCTACCGACGACCCGATCCCCCTTACCCAGCTTGATGCCCATTACCCCGGCAGCCACCAGGCCCATCGGACGCACCTCCTCTTCGGAGAAACGGATCGCCATACCGCTGGCGGTGGCAAGCAGCACGTCCGCTTTACCCTGCGTATAATGCACCCAGCCCAGGCGATCGCCGTCGTTGACCCGCACGAAGGTGAAGGTCTGCGCGGTCGGTCCAGGCAGATCCTCCAGCGCCGATTTCTTGACCATTCCCTCCGTGGTAACGGTGAGCACATACCAGCCCCCGGCGCGCTCTTCTTTGGGCGGCGCGTTCAACAGTACGGCCAGCTTATGCTCCGGAGTCAGGGGGGAGATCTTGTAGAACTTCACTCCCTCCGACGGTTTTTCCGACTCCGGCAAAAGGTGAACCGGGATCGCGGCCGCCTCGCCGTTCTCGGCAACCAGGAAGAGCGTATCCCGGGTGTTAACCCGCACCAGGGTTTGGGAGATATCGTAGCCGCTGGGGCGGGGTTCTTTGTCTTCGGTAGTGCGGGAAATCAAGCCGTCTGGCGAAACCATCACCCAGACGTAGCTATCCGGCACCAGGTCGGTAGCCCTCAAGCGGGAGGCCTTGGTTTCGCCCTCCTCCAGGCGAACGATCTGGGTGCGGCGGGGATCGTCGTATTTTTCCCGGATTGCCTCCAGCTCCTGGGCGATGAGCTGGCGCATTTTCTTCGGCGAGCGCAGCAAGGCTTCCAGCTGCTTGATTAAGGTGGCGATGTCCTTATGCTCTTGCTCGATCTTCTTGCGCTCCAGGGAAGCCAGCCTGCGCAGCGGCATATCGAGGATCGCCTGAGCTTGCTCCTGGCTCAATTTGAACTTGCGCATCAAACGGGAGCGCGCCTGGTCTACGTCCGCAGCGCGGCGGATCAGATTGATCACCTCGTCCAGGTTGCTCAGGGCGAGGCGCAAGCCTTCCAGGATATGGGCGCGTTTCTTGGCGCGCGCCAGGTCGTGCTCGCTGCGGCGGCGCCCGACTGTCAGGCGGTGCTCGAGGTACACACGCAGCGCCTGCTTGAGCCCGAGCATGCGCGGCTCGCCATCCACCAGGGCCAGCATGATGATGCTGAAGGTGCTGCGCATGGTGGTGCTTTTGTACAGATCGCGCAGGACCGCGTCCGGATCGGCTGACTTGGTCAATTCGATGACGATGCGCATCCCGTGGCGGTCCGATTCATCGCGCAGGTCGGCGACGCCATCCAGGCGCTCGTCGCGCACCAGCGTGGCGATGCGCTCCAGCAGGGTGGTCTTGTTGGTCATGTAAGGCAGCTCGGTGACGATGATGCGATTCCGCCCGCGGCTCATCTCTTCCAGATGGGCGCGCGCCTGCACCGTCACCCGACCGCGGCCGGTTGCGTACGAGCTGGCCAGGGATTCGCCTTCCGCGTCCTGGATGATCACCCCGCCGGTGGGAAAATCGGGGCCTTTGATAAAGCGCATCAGGTCCTCGACGTTGACGTCGTCTTGCTTGTCCCAGTTGTTCAGCAGGTAGTGGAGGGCTTCGATCACCTCGCCCAGGTTGTGGGGCGGGATGCTGGTTGACATACCCACGGCAATGCCGGTCGCCCCGTTGACCAGCATATTGGGGAAAGCTGCCGGCAGCACCTCAGGTTCGGTCAGGGTCCCGTCGAAGTTGTCGATGAAATCGACGGTATCCTTGTCGATGTCCTCCAGCATGTGGATCGTGAGGGGAGCCATGCGGGCCTCGGTATAGCGCATCGCCGCCGGCGAGTCCCCGTCGATGCTGCCGAAATTGCCCTGCCCATCCACCAGCATGCTGCGCATGGAGAAATCCTGGGCCATGCGCGCCATGGCATCGTATACCGTGGCGTCGCCGTGAGGATGGTACTTTCCCAAGACCTCGCCGACGATGCGGGCTGACTTTTTGTGCGGCGTGTCCGGGCGGACGCCCATATCGTGCATGGCATACAGGATGCGCCTGTGGACCGGCTTCAAACCGTCGCGCGCATCAGGCAGCGCCCGCGAGACGATCACGCTCATGGCGTAATCGAGATAAGCCTGCTGCATCTCCTCGTCGATGTCGATTTTACGAACCAGACCAACTTCCATTTGCAGTCTCCATGGTCTTGATGATGGAATGAAACCTGATTACGCACTTCGCCGGAACACTACCTTTCCAACTGATGCGCGTAAGCCATCCAATTATAGAATGTTTGTGCTGATGGCTATCTTAAAGGTAAACGCGAGAAACGTCAAGGAAGACAGGCAAAAATGGCCGGCAGCGAGACTGTTCGGATTGATCACCGCGACGACGGTGTATGCGCTTTTGGTGTAGAATCGGCTCGTCAGCTACCAACGGCTTAAGCCATTGGCTTGTAAGTAGCCGCAGAAGCAGCCCCTACGTTCGGCGAGCTGACAATCGCCCTGCGGCTGATTTCAACCGCAGCGAAGTAGTCCGCGCGGCCAACGCAACCGCAGGACGTACAGATAAAGGAATCTTGGGACTTTCGATTGGCTTGATCCACATGACCGCAGGCGGGACAGGTTCTCGACGTGTTGTGCGGATCGACGAGGATCAGCGGCAACCCGGCAAGTTGAGCTTTGTAGCTGATCTTCTGGCGCAAATCTTGGAAAGACCAGCTATGCAACTGGTAGCGTTGGCAGCGTCTAGCCCTTACCCTGCCGCGTATCCCCTTCAAATCTTCGAGGGCGATAGCGCACCGGGTGCGTTGCGCCTTATTGACCAGCTGCTTGCTGAGGCAATGATTCACGTCATTAGCAAAGCGAGACTCTTTGCCGGAAAGCTGTTTGAGCCTGCGTTTGGCAGAATTGGTACCCTTCTTCTGCAGTTTGGTGCGCAGGCGCTGATGACGGTGGCGGACGCTCTTGATGTGGCTGGCGGAGTGGAACTCCCCATCACTGTCCACGGCGATGTTTGTAACCCCCAGGTCCACGCCCAACACACCGGCCACCTTGATAGGCTCCGGCTCAGCCACCTCACACGTGGCGCACAGATACAGGTTGCCGCGCTGGTAAACCAGATCGCTTTCGCCTTGCTGCGTGCGCAGCAGTTCGAGTTCGCGCGGCCCGGCAGCAAAGGGAATGGACAACCGACCATCGAGAGACCAAATAGATACGGCCTGCCGGTTGAACTTCCACTTGAGAATTCGGTCGTCGTAGGCGATGGAACCAAGCGGACGAAAGACGCGCTGGCGATCCTGATCCAGCTGGTAGGCGGCAGCCACCTTCGCCAAGCAACGAACAGTCACTTGGGCAGAAAGGTCGAATTACTGCCGCACAGCGTAGTAAACTGCCTTTTGCAAAGCATACTTACCAAAAATCCTGTGTTCCCAGGCGTAGACGCTGATGTAATTGCAGGCTTCATTAGCAACCCTGATCGTCTGCAAAAGCGCCTTTTTCTGTTCGTCGCTCGCCAGCAGCTTGACCTTCGCCGACAGTTTCATAGTCCTAATTCTAGCACAAATGTGCTAAATGGTCACGTATTGCATACTGGGCCACCGTCCAGTCCGTTTTTCCGCCGATCCCTGAAGGCGTGGGCTTCTGAACGGATTTTTTCATGAAAAAATCCAACTGGGCCCGGGCGATCTGGATTACCATCACCCTGGGAATCACCCTGGTCGGCGTAATCCTCCTGGGCGTTTCGCTCTCGCCCTTCACCGCCCTCAAGCCCCTGATCGACAGCCTGGCCAGCGACGGCGACGTCGAGCTGTTCACCCTCGCGCGGTTCAACGCTATGAAAACGGAGTTGCTGCTAGCCGGCCTGATCCTGGTCGGGTTGAGTGCGATCTCCTTCGTATCCCGCCGGCGAATCCAGGCCGGGTTCTCGGCGCTTCCCGAATTTCTCGCCCATTCCTGGCAAGGGTTCTCTAACGACCTCCGGCGGATCTGGCTGGAGGTCCGTGCGTATGAGTTTGACCGCCGCTACCTGTTTGCCCTGGCGCTCCTGACCGGGCTGGCGCTGGGGGTCCGCCTGGTCTACCTCTCCCAGCCCATGCGCTACGACGAAGCCTACACCTTCCTGGTCTTCGCCTCGCGCCCGCTGCGCGTGATGATCAGCAACTACCATGTGCCCAATAACCACGTCTTCCACACCTTGCTGGTCGGTCTGGCCTACCGCATCCTGGGCGACCAGCCCTGGGTGATTCGCCTGCCGGCCTTCATCTCCGGAGTATTGATGGTCCCGGCGGCCTATCTGCTTGGCAGGCTGGCCTACGGGCGCTTCACCGGTTTACTGGCTGCGGCCCTGGTGGCCTCCGCCTCGTTTCTGATCGAGTATTCCACGGACGCCCGCGGCTACACCCTGGTCAGCCTGGTCGCGCTGCTGCTTTTCGCCCTGGGCATTTACCTCAAGGATCACCGCAACATCGCCGCCTGGTTTGGTTTTATTTTGCTCGGGATGTTGGGCTTCTACACCATGCCGATCACGCTGTATCCCTTCGGCGCGATCATGCTTTGGCTGCTTCTCTCCGCGCTAATCGATGATGTAGATCCGGCTTACCAGGGAATCTTCATCAAGCATCTGCTCATCGCCGGTGCAGCGACCGCCGCGCTGACGCTCTTGCTGTACACGCCGATCCTGGTCGAATGGGGTCTTGGTTCCCTGGTAGGCAATCGCTTCGTCAGCCCGATACCCGCCGGGCGGTTCTGGATCGAGCTGTGGGGGTCGTTCATCTCCACCTGGCGGTCGTGGACGCGGGACCTGCCCGCCTGGGTTGGCTGGATCATGGCGATCGGATTCCTCGCCTCACTGGCCTTTCACCGCCGGATCGCCCGTCAGCGCCTGCCCCTATCCCTGGTCACCGCTTTGTGGTGCGGCGGGCTCTTGCTGCTGCAGCGGGTGGCGCCCTGGCCGCGTGTGTGGCTGTTTCTGATGCCCCTGTTTTTCATCTGGGTCGCCGCCGGGGTCCGCGGCCTCCTGGGAACGATCATCCCGGGTTTTACGAGCCGTTGGGCCCTGGCGTGCATCGCCGTTGTCCTCGCCGCCGCCTC
>CAYNWK010000162.1:0-9677 GCA_964400875.1 uncultured Anaerolineaceae bacterium
TGCGCCCGGTCAGTTTTTGATCGTTGAGGAATGTACCGTTGCTGCTGCCTAAATCTTCAACCTGGTAGCCCTGGCTGTCTCGGGTGAGCCGCGCATGCCGCCTCGAAACAACCGGTGAATTGAAGACGATATCAGCGTTTGGGTCTCTGCCGATGACGATGTCTGCGTTTAGAAGTTCGAATTCTTGCCCAGGAGAAGGTCCTTGTGCAACGGTGAGTTTGAATCCATTTTGTGGTCTGCCATGCATTTGATATCCCTGTCTTCATTACCACATTGGGTTTCCCATGTTGTGCGCTCTCCGGTAGAGGCGCATGACCCCTCGCCGGGGTTTTGATTGCCCCACCACCCCCTTTCTGCCTTCAAGTGCTCAAGACCTTACTAATTGGATAAGATTATACCTTTTTGCGCAAAACAGTGTCAAGCTCATGAAACTTTGAAATCCCGCACTTCTCCCCTCTCCAAGTTGGATCCAAATGGGCCCAACCCTGACCTCACAGGTGTGGACAGGTTTTGTGTTATAAATACCAACGTCCTAATTAAGACTATCTTTGGGAAATTTATATGACTGCAGCTCACATCACAGACCTGGGTCAAGATTACCGTGTGGATACACTGGTTGAACTTTTGCGCAAACGCGTTCGCACGCAACCGGAAGATTTAGCGTACCGTTTTTTGGTTGACGGTGAAACTGAAGAAATCGCCATTTCATACGTGGAACTCGATCGCCAGGCGCGGGCGATTGGCGCCTGGCTTCAGTCGATCGTCGCGGCTAATGAAAGAGCCTTGCTGCTTTATCCGCCGGGCCTGGAGTACATAGCAGCATTCTTCGGTTGTTTATATGCGGGTGTAATCGCTGTGCCGGCGTATCCCCCGCGTCTGAACCGGCCTGTGCCGCGCATTCAGGGCATCGTTAACGACTCAAAACCCGCCGTCGCCCTGACGACCACGGCCATCCTGGAAAACCTAAAACAGCGCTTCGAGCACGCTCCCGACCTCGAAGCCCTGCGCTGGCTGAACACGGTAAAGACCCCACAAAATGTCGAAGAAGACTGGCGGGTGCCGCAGATCAGCCCGGACTCGCTGGCGTTTTTGCAATATACCTCCGGCTCGACCAGCCAGCCGAAAGGGGTGATGCTCAGTCACGGAAATTTGACCCATAACCTGGAAGCAATCCGGGTTGGTTTCCGGATTGATTCGCTGGGTTCCGGTGCTTTCTGGCTGCCGAGTTATCACGACATGGGATTGATCGGCGGCATTCTAGAACCGCTCTATATCGGGCGCCCCTCAACGCTGCTTTCCCCGGTTTCTTTTTTGCAGCGCCCGATGCGCTGGTTGGAAGCCATTTCCCGATTTCGCGCCACGATCAGCGGCGCGCCGAATTTCGCTTACGAGTTGTGCGTCGAAAAATCGAATCCAGAACAAATCGAAGCCCTCGACCTAAGCTGTTGGGCCACTGCTTTTTGCGGCGCTGAGCCGGTCCGTCGAGAAACCTTGGAGAAATTTGCCCAAACCTTCAAGCCAAGTGGTTTTAAATCCTCCTCTTTTTACCCGTGTTACGGTCTGGCGGAGGGTTCCTTGCTGGTGTCCGGCGGGGAAGGTCCAAACGAACCTGTTACCCTGGCGCTAGATCGTAAAGCGCTGGAACAGGATCGGGTCCTTGAACTCGATCCCGCCGAGGAGGATGCCCTGATATTGGTCAGCTGTGGTCGCGCTGTGATCGGACAACAGACCGCCATTGTCGATCCGCAAAGCCTCAGCCCTCTGGGTGTAGGGGAGGTGGGCGAAGTCTGGGTTAGCGGTCCCTCGATCGCGCGCGGCTATTGGGATCGTGCAGATGAGACGCAAAGAACATTTGGCGCCCGAATTACTGGGGATGATGCGACGTACCTGCGCACGGGAGATTTGGGTTTCAAATGGCAGGGCGAATTGTTCATCACTGGCCGCCTGAAGGACCTGATCATTGTTCGAGGTAGAAATTACTATCCACAGGATCTGGAGGCGACGGCAGAATCAAGCCACGAGGCGCTCCAACCTGGTGCGGGGGCGGCTTTTTCTATTAACGAGCAAGGGGTGGAACAGCTGGCCATCATTTACGAGGTTGCCCGCCAGCATCGCCGCACGGATGTAGAGCAGGTGGTGAGCGCGGTTCGACGGGCGATCGCGGAAACCCATGAACTCCAGCTGCATGCTTTCGTGTTAGTCAAACCCTTGAGCATACCGAAGACCTCCAGCGGGAAAATCAAGCGCCATGCCTGCAAAGCCGGATTTCTCGATGGCACGCTCGCGGTTATAGGCGAGTGGCGCGAGCCGGCGACTAAGGAAAGCAAGGCTGAACCAAAGCCTCGAGCACAGGAGATGGACACGGTCGAGGGAATTCAACCAGAATCGATCGCCAGTGCCAGGCATGAAGCGCTCGAAGCATGGCTGGCCGCACAGATTGCCCGCCGGCAACACCTGGCTATTGGGGACATCGATGTTCGGCAGCCATTCGTACAGTACGGGTTGGATTCGGTCCAGGCGGTGGAACTGACGGGCGACCTTGAAATTTATCTGGGACGAAGGCTCTCACCAACTCTTGCCTGGGATTACCCTACGATCGCCTCCCTGGCTGAATATTTAGCTTCAGATTCACAACCTGCACAACAACCCCCGGCATACCAGCCGTCCCAGGATGAAGCGATCGCCGTGATTGGCTTGGGCTGTCGCTTCCCGGGCGCGAACGATCCGGAGGCATTCTGGCAGCTGCTTTCTGAAGGTGTAGACGCCATCCGGGAAGTTCCGATCGACCGCTGGGATGCGGATGTTTATTTCAACGCCGATCCGAATGAACCAGGAAAGACTGTCACACGTTGGGGGGGCTTTCTCGAACGGGTGGATGAATTCGATCCGCTGTTTTTTGGGATTTCTCCTCGCGAAGCCGCTCGCATGGACCCTCAGCAGCGCCTGCTCGTCGAGGTTGCCTGGGAGACGTTCGAAAATGCAGGTTTAGCCCCAGACGCTCTGGCGGGAAGCCGTACCGGCGTGTTCGTCGGGATCAGCAGCTACGATTATTCGCGATTACAGTTCGACCAACCAGACTTGATCGATGCCTATGCCGGCACGGGGAACGCGCACAGCATCGCGGCTAACCGGCTTTCTTATTTGTTTGATTTTCGCGGACCGAGCATCGCTGTGGATACGGCTTGCTCGTCCTCGTTGGTATCGGTGCATCTGGCCTGCGCCAGCCTGCGGAATGGCGAGGCCGATCTGGCACTGGCTGGCGGGGTGAACCTGATTCTTTCCCCGGAATTAACGATCACATTTTCCCAGGCGCGCATGATGGCCCCTGACGGGCGTTGCAAAACTTTCGATGCCCGCGCGGATGGGTACGTGCGGGGCGAGGGATGCGGGTTGGTGGTATTAAAACGGCTGTCGGAGGCGCTCCGGGATGGCGACAACGTCCTGGCGGTGATCCGCGGTTCGGCGGTAAACCAGGACGGGCGCAGCAATGGGCTGACCGCGCCCAACGGGCTTTCCCAACAGGCGGTCATTCGCCAGGCCCTGCAGTCCGCCGGGGTCAGCCCAAGCCAGATCGATTACATCGAAGCGCACGGCACGGGGACGCCCTTGGGCGACCCGATCGAGGTCGGCGCAATCCGGGCTGTGCTCGAAGCAGAGCCTGTGCCGGATGATTCGGTCGATCGCAAAACGTTGCTCGGCTCGGTGAAGACGAATATCGGCCATCTGGAAGCTGCTGCTGGTATCGCCGGTATGATCAAGGTCATCCTGGCAATGGAGCATGAAGAGCTCCCGCCGCACCTTCACCTTGAGGAAGTTAACCCATACATCGACCTGGAAGGGGCAGCAGTTGGATTCACCACCAGCCGGGTCCCCTGGCGCCGGGACGGGAGACCCAGGCTGGCAGGGGTGAGTTCGTTCGGGTTTGGCGGGACAAACGCACATCTCATCCTCAGCGAGCCGCCGAATTTGAACGAAATTCAACCAGCATCAGAGATTGATGGCGATCAAGCTAACGCACACAAGCTGCGTAATGCCCATCTGCTGACCGTGAGCGCTAGAAGTGAAAGCGCGCTGCGAGCGCTGGCTTCCCGCTATAGCGCAAGGCTTTTAGAGAACGGCGTCAATTTGGGCGATTTCTGTTTTTCGGCCAACACCGGGCGGGCATTGTTCGAACACCGCCTGGCGCTGGTCGTTGATTCTCCCGAAGTCGCCGCGTCGGCATTGCAAAAATTTTCGGCTGGGGAAGCTGCTTCCGATTATTTCACCGGCCACATCCCCCCAGGCCAACAGAAAAAGATCGCCTTTTTGTTTACGGGTCAGGGTTCCCAATACACCAGCATGGGCCGAGAATTGTACGCCAGCGAACCGGTCTTTAAAGCGGCTCTGGATCATTGCGCCGGCATCTTGGAAGCGCATCTGGATCGAAACCTGCTTTCGGTTATGTTCGCCGAACCGGGTGGCGCTGAAGCTAATTTGATCGACGATACAACGTCTACCCAACCAGCGCTCTTTGCGCTGGAATATGCCCTGGCGATGTTGTGGCGTTCCTGGGGCATCGAACCCGATCTGGTCATGGGGCATAGCGTGGGCGAGTACGTCGCGGCCTGTCTGGCGGGAGTTTTTGGCTTGGAGGACGGGCTGAAATTGATCGCTGCGCGCGGGCGGTTGATGGGTATGCTGCCGACCGGCGGCGCGATGGCTGCGGTCTTTGCTGACGCAGAAAAGCTTTCCGGGCTCGTTGAGCCGTATCAAGAGCAGGTTTCGATCGCAGCCTCTAATGGGCCGGAGAACACGGTGATCGCCGGCGAGGTTAAATCGGTCGAAGCGATCCTGGCAGCCTGTGAAGAAGAAGGACTGGCCTCGAAAGCGCTCAACGTTTCTCACGCTTTCCATTCCCCCTTGATGGAGCCAATCCTGAAGGAGTTTGAGGCCATCGCCTCTGAAGTACCTTTTCAAACGCCCAAGCTGCCCTATATCAGCAACCTGACGGGCGAGCGGCTGGCGGACGACTTCATTCCAGATGCATCGTACTGGCGAGATCATATCCGCCAAACCGTACGCTTCTCGGAGGGGATGCGCTCCCTGGCGGAGAATGGAGCTGAAATATTCCTTGAGGTAGGCCCGCAACCTGTCTTAATTGGCATGGGCAGACGTTGTCTTTCCGGAACTGACGCTGCCTGGTTGAACACTTTGCGGAAGGAGCAGGAGGATTGGAGTGAGGTGCTGAGCACTCTCGCCGGATTGTACGTCAATGGCATCATGGTTGACTGGGGAGGATACGAGCTGGGCTACCGGCGCCGCAAAGTCAGATTGCCCACCTATCCTTTCGAGCGACAACGACACTGGATAGACGCTGCTCCCTGGGTTGAACCGCGAGGGGCGACTGTGAAAGCCTCCTTGAACCCCGCCGTAGAGCATCCAGTCCTGGGTCACCGCTTGAATTCCCCGATACAGCAACACCAGATCAAGCGATCGCTTCCGGTCAGGCCTGAGGGGCAAGCTATCTTACGCCAAATGGTTCAATCGGCTGGAGAGGTCTACTTTGGCCCGGGAGAACACCCGATTTCCACCATCAATTTCTCCGTCGAATGGCCTGATTCCAGCCAGCCAATCAACCTGCAAACCCTGGCTACCACTGAAGCTGGCAGTGCCCTCAGCGTTGAGATCCACGCTTACCTGGAATCGAGTGGAACCTGGCGTCGCCTGGCCGAAGGACTCCTTGAACGCGGAGAGGAGGCAGATCCGACTGAAGTGATTCCAGCTCAAAGGGAAGCGGACATCGGCGAAGCGATCCGGGAGGCGCGAGGCGCTGATCGCCTGGCTTTAATCCAAGCGCATCTAAGCCGTGAAGTGGCGAGCATCCTCGGGATCGAAGAGCGGATGCTCGCTCAAAACCAGCCTCTGGATACGATGGGACTGGACTCCTTGATGGCGATGGAACTGCGCAACAAGGTGGAAGAGCGTTTGGGGGTGGTCCTTCCTATCGCTGAACTGCTCCAAGGACCGACCATCGCTTCCCTCGCCGTTCAGGTGGGCGATTTGATGGATGGTTCCGCTGGCAGCTCGATCGAACTGCCAGCCAAAGCAGGTGCTGAGGGCCAATATCCACTTTCGCATGGTCAACAGGCGCTCTGGTTTTTGCACCAGCTGATCCCCGAAGATATTTCGTTTAATGTGGCCGGCGCGGTGCGAATCCGTGGGGATTTGCAGGTTGATGCCCTGCAGCACGCTTTCCAGCAGACCATAGACCGGCATGCGCCACTGCGATCGGTATTTTCGACTTCATCGACCGGAGAACCCATTCAGCGGGTTGTTGAACAGTCTGATTTCCAAGTGCATGTGATCGACGCCGCCGGTTGGAGCGAAACCCGCTTGCAGGAAGAACTGCTCGCTCAGGCCTACCGTCCCTTCGACATCGAGGGGAACCCGCCGCTGCGGGCAGCGCTTTTCCAGTTGAGCCATTCAGGAGAACGAAGTGAAGCGGGGGAATTTGTGCTGTTAATCGCTCTCGATCACCTGGTGACCGATTTCTGGTCGATGACTATCATCGCCAGGGAAGTGATGCACTTTTATCAGTCTATCGTCAAAGGTATCCCGGTCGAGTTGGAACCCCTAAGGGTGAGCTACGGCGATTACGTTCGCTGGCAACGGGAGAGGTTGGCCGGGGATGAAGGCGAACGCTTATGGGGCTATTGGCAGAGTCAACTTGAAGGCGAACTCCCCTTGCTCGATCTGCCAACCGACCGGCCGCGTAAGCCTGTGCAAGCTTACCGGGGCGATTCGGTATCCGTATGGTACTCCGCCGAGGTCGCTAGAGGCTTGAGAAAGCTTGGTAGAGATCACGGCGCGACCTTATTCATGACTTTGTTGGCCGCGTTCCAGACTCTGCTCTACCGCTACACCAACCAGGAAGAATTTCTTGTCGGAACGGTGACCGCCGGGCGAAATCATCTTGAACTCGCCGATTTAGTGGGTTATTTCATCAATCCGGTGGCGCTGCGGGCGGATTTCCGGGATGAGCCGACTTTCTTGGAGCTCCTTGGACGGGTCAGGCAAACTGTGCTAGAGGCTTTCGAAAACCAGGACTTTCCTCCGGCATTGCTGGCGGAGCGTTTGCGCCTGCAGCGCGATCCGAGCCGGCCTCCCTTATTCGAGACGATGTTCATCCTTCAAAAGGCTCAAATCGCCGAGATGCGAGGACTGAGCCCGTTCGCGCTGGGGATCGACGGCGCCCAGCTGGTTATCGACAATTTGCAATTAGAATCCGTTGCTCTGGGTGGACAGCCTGCCCAGTTCGATCTCACCATAATGATGGCGGAGACTGAAGACGGTTTGGGCGCTTCTTTACAATACAACACGGATCTGTTCGAGCGTGAGACAATCGAGCGCATCCTGGACCATTTCGAGTCTTTGTTGTCCGGGATCGTCGTTTCGCCTGATAAGCCTGTCAGCGCATATCCACTGCTTTCAGTACCTGAGCGCGAACGTATTTTGGTCGAATGGAATGATACTTCGGCGCCATACCCGCAAAATCGTTGTATCCAGGAGTTGATCGAAGCGCAAGCCTTGTCCACACCAGAGGCGACCTCGGTGGAATTCGAAGGCAAAACGCTGACCTACCGGGAACTCGACCGACGTGCTGAACGGTTAGCCAGTCACCTGCGGAATTTGGGAGTTGGTCCGGAATCGATAGTGGCTATCTGCCTGGAGCGCTCGCTCATGCTGCCGGTTGGTCTGCTGGGTATTCTCAAGGCAGGCGGTGCATACCTACCACTGGACCCGGCTTATCCTCGAGATCGGATAAGGTTCATGCTGGCGGATTCGCAGGCCACTGTGTTATTGACCGAACGGGATCTGGTCGATGGATTGCCTGAACACCAGGCCCGGCTTGTCCTGATGGACGAGGATTGGGAAGCAGTCGATCCAAATAGGTCAGAAAGTCCGGTTAACAAGCCTGAGCCGGGGAACCTGGCTTATGTGATTTACACATCTGGTTCAACGGGCAAACCGAAAGGCGTGCAAATTCCTCACCGGGCAGTGGTGAATTTCTTGAACTCGATGCGACGTAGGCCCGGCTTGACTAATCAGGACAGATTGCTGGCGGTGACCACGCCAGCCTTTGACATCGCTGCACTGGAGCTCTTCCTACCACTAACCGTAGGAGGGTGTGTGATCTTCGCCAGCCGTGAAACGACTGCAGACGGCGTGCTGCTGGACAAATTATTGGATGATTCACGAGCTACGGTCATGCAAGCCACTCCAGCTACCTGGCGAATGCTGATCGAGGCGGGCTGGCCGGGTCGACTGGGATTGAAGATGCTGTGCGGCGGTGAGGCGCTGCCGGTGGAGCTCTCCGACCAATTACTTCAGCTGGGCGGAGAACTCTGGAACATGTATGGGCCTACGGAAACGACCATCTGGTCCACCGTCAAGCGGGTTGAGCGCACAGCCGAACCGATCACAATTGGAAGGCCGATTGACAATTCCCAGATCTACATCCTGGATGGGCAAATGGGGCCAGTGCCGCAAGGGGTGGTCGGAGACCTCTACATTGGCGGGGATGGCCTGGCGCGCGGCTACCTTAACCGGCCGGAATTGACCCAGGAACGCTTCGTTAGCAATCCTTTCAGTTCAGAGCCGGGAGCCCGGTTATACAAAACGGGAGACCTGGCTCGTTTCCAGCCCAACGGAGAAATTGTTTTCCTGGGGCGAAGCGACAACCAGGTCAAGTTGCGAGGGTTTCGCATCGAATTAGGAGAGATCGAAGCCGCCTTGACGGGACACCCGGCCGTCGAGCAGGCTGTAGTCACCGCTCGACCCGATAAGATGGGCGAGACAAGCCTGGCGGCATATCTGGTTTTCAAATCCGGCGTCGATCAGCCGGTCCAGGATGAGTTACGCGCTTTCTTGCGCAAGAGTTTACCCGATTACATGCTGCCTTCCTGGTTTATCAGCCTGGATTCACTTCCGCTTACTCCTAACGGAAAGATAGACCGTCGCGCTCTGCCAGCGCCTGACCAAAAGCGCTCCCTTTCAACCGTAGAATACGTACCCCCGCGGAATAGCCTGGAGGCGGAATTGGCCGAAATCTGCGCAGAGGTGCTTGGACTTTCCACCGACGGTGAACGGCCGGGCATCGGCGTGCATGATAACTTCTTCGATCTGGGGGGGCATTCGCTCCTTGGCGCCCGGTTGATATTCCGGCTGCGCGAGCAATATCAGGTTGAGCTGCCGCTGCGCCACCTGTTCGCTGAACCCACCGTCGCCGGGCTGGCGCGTGCCATTGAAATTGCTCGGGAAGCCGGGGGCGATCCTGGACGCAATGGAGATTTTTCTTTTCAGCCGTTTAGCCGGATGACGGTTGCTGAACTCTCAGCCGAGGTTCGTCTGGACGAATCGATAAACGCTGGCGATCTGGAGTACACTGCTGTCTCTGAACCGGAACACGTGCTCATGACCGGGGCGACCGGCTTCGTGGGCGCGTTTTTGCTTCACGAACTGCTCCTGGATAGCTCCGCTCATGTCCACTGCTTGGTTCGAGCATCCAGCCCCATTCAGGGACTGGAGCGGATCCGGCAGAATCTCGAAACGTATGGTTTGTGGAATGCTTCGTTCGAAGAGCGCCTTATTCCAGTACCCGGCGATTTGGAACAATCTCGATTAGGTCTTGATGAGGC
>CAYNWK010000163.1:0-9626 GCA_964400875.1 uncultured Anaerolineaceae bacterium
CCTCTGAGCCGCGCGCCACGATCGCCGATTGCCGGTTGGACTCGCCAAAGGATGTGCATGCATGGTTGAGAGGCTTACCCGAGGCATTGAATCTAACGAGGTTCGGATAATTCAGAAGTTGGGACTAAGGGCATTTGTGGGAGAGTTTGGGGTATTTTGACAGGCGTTACTCGCCAAACACCACCACTCCATCATTGAACTGCGTAGTTCCGATAAGTAGTATTGATGTTTAAAGGAAAAGAGATGGCTAAAGAATTGAACTTGCAAGATATCCGTAAAGCCTTGGAAGAGGAACAAAAATCGATCCAAAACGAGATCGAGGAAGAAAAGAACCGGCGTGTAGATGTGATTAACCCCGACCGCAGCGACCTGGCCCAATCCTATGATCGGAAACAGAGGGAATCAGCAATCCTGGATCGCCTGGAAGACCGGCTGACGAAGGTTGAAGGGGCTTTACATCGCCTGGCGGAGGGTACATATGGTCGTTGCCAGCGGTGTGGCAAACTGATCTCCCCAGAAAGGCTCGAAGCGATGCCTTATGCAACATTGTGCGTCGATTGCCAGGCTGAACTCGAACGACGGTAAATCTAATTCTGATCCACTTATTTCTTCAAGTTCGTCCGTAAACGAAGCCTTACCCGCCATCGAGACCGAGCTTAACGACAGCTTGTCAGGCTAGCAAGAGAGTGGGAAAAAATAACTCTGTACTGGGTGAATTGGTAATGTCGGTAAATCCTTCGAATGGTTATACAAGCAGATCAACCTTCCGGTAGGCGCGATCTAAAACCTCCATCGTATGATAGATAGGGACCCTTTTACCCAACCGAGATAAACTGGTACGAATCTGTACAATACAACCGATATTCCCACTAACAATAATTTCAGCCGAGGTGTCGGATAGGTTTTTTGCCTTTCGCAACCCTAATTCGCGTGCGATCTCCGGCTGTTCGAGGTTGTAAGTCCCGGCTGAACCACAGCACATATCTGCCTCATCGACCGGGGAAAGGGTCAGATTAGGGATTTTCCCCAACAATCCACGCGGTGCGGCTGCTACCCCTTGTGCGTGAATTAGATGGCAGGCATCTTGATAAGCTGCAATTAATGGCATGTTCAGAGGTGGCGGTTCGTAAATCCCGAGATTGTACAGGTACTCGCTCACATCCATTACTTTTGCTGATATTTCATTTGCCCGTCCCGCTGGTGCTGCCTCTCTGAAGAACTGGGGATATTCTTTCATCCCCGAACCACATCCGGCCGCGTTCACCAGGATGGCGTCAACATCACGAGGAAAGACCTCCAGATTATGCTGGGCTAGCCGACGCGCCAGAGCCTGATCCCCGCTGTGCCAGGCGAGCGCGCCACAACAGCCTTGTTCCTTCGGGATTACCACCTCAACGCCGTTTTTAGTTAAAACCCGGATAGTAGCCGCGTTAATTTGGGGGGCAAGCACGGCTTGAACGCAACCCGTAAGCAGAGCGACACGACCGCGGCGTAAACCCTCAGCCGGATTCAGCTCTTGGAGCGATTCCTCTTTCGGTAGGGTCTCAGGAAGCAGGTCTAGCATCCGCGTGAATTTTTCCGGCAACCAATTTTTGATTGGCCCGGCCACTCTTCCTGCTCTGGCAGCCCAGCGAAAACGCCCTGGGTATGGCAGCGTCTGGTGAACAGCTCCACGGGTAAAGCGTTCTGAGGCAGGTCGGCTTCTTTCAGGTTCGGTATGGCCATTAAAGGCATTGAGTAAATCACCATAGGGAACACCGGAAGGACACGCCGGCACGCAGGCCTGGCAGCCTAAACAGCGATCGATGTATGGCAAAGCCTCCTCGAGGGAGACATCTTCCTCCAAGACTGATTTCATCAGCACGATGCGCCCGCGAGGAGAATCCATTTCTTCACCGAGCAGGCGGTAAGTAGGGCAGGCAGCCAGACAAAACCCGCAATGTACGCATTTTTCTACCGCATCAGCCATCACCTGGCCAGCAACCCCGAGTTGGTCAACCGGTATCGTGTGCTTCATTCAGGCCTCCAACCATCGTCTCTGGGGATCGAGCGCCTGTTTTAGACGACGATAAAAACTTTCACCGGACCTGGTTCCTAATCTGGGCTTTCCTGTTCCACCACGAATTACCAGGCCACTCCAAGCTCGATCCCGCAACCATCGATCCAATCCGTCAATATCCCCGGGCCATCCCACCCAGGCCAGGTTGCCTCCTACGCTGTAGACCCGAGTTGCCTGGTTGCTCTTCAGAAATTCATCAAGATCCCTGATACGAGCAGGGGTGACCGGCACCTTAACCAGCGCGTGCGTCTCCGGCAGCCAGGAAAATTCACGTCTTTCAACCCACAAAGTCCGGTCTTCCTCCCCGATTAAGATCTCACCCCCTCTCAGTTGGTGGATAAGCCTCTCTGCGCGATCCAACAAACCATCCTCAGGGCCGCCGATGCGAACATCCAGAACGAATTTATCGTCCAGCGCCTGGAAATCTAACGCGTGGATCTCCCAAGGCAGCCTGCTTAGACTCGTAACAGCATTAACGGCTTCATCGATCTCATCTAGCTCCCGTCGTACGGTCAAATACGCTTGGGGGCGTGGAAATACTTTAAAAGTCACTTCGACCAACGCTCCGAACGCGCCTAAACTGCCCACCATCATCTTGGGCAGGTCGAACCCCGCCGCGTTCTTGACCACCTTGCCTCCCCCGGAGACCAAGTTTCCTTGACCATCGAAGAATTTCACACCGAGCAAAAAATCACGGCAGCCGCCATAGCGATAACGCCCGGCCCCACTCAGCCCTGCTGAAACGGTCCCACCAAGGCTTGCACCGTGATTGGATAAGGGTGGATCGAAAGGAAGATATTGACCATTCGCCTCCAGTTCCCGCTCGATTTCCATTACTGGAGTGCCAGCGAACGCGGTAAACGTGAACTCCCCCGGCTGGTAATCGATAATCCCGCTCAATCCCGTCACTTCGAGCGGAAAAGCATCCTCCGTATTGGCGTAAACCCCTGGTTTGCTGCCGTTTCCCTGGACGTATAGTAGAGCGTGATCCCGGATAACGCTTTGATATTCGTCGAACCGAGTGGAACTCGCGCGCAAATCCATTTTTACCTCGCCATTCCGGAAATCACCGGCTCGAGCATTTTTCCACGGTTTGCTAAAGAATGCGGATCGATGGTCTCGTGCAAAGTTCGCATCATGTCCATCTCAATTGGTGAATACATCTCGGGAAGATATTTCCGCTTTTCCATGCCTATGCCGTGTTCTCCAGTTATTGAGCCGCCAAAAGCGATACACATGCGCAAGATCTCTCCAGCCAGTTTTTCCGCGCGTTCTAAAGCGCCGGGCTGCCTGCCGTCGAACAATATCAGGGGATGAAGGTTGCCGTCACCAGCGTGAAATACATTGGCTACACGCAGGTCATACTTTTTACCCAGCTTTTTTATTTCACCCAGAGCCTCACCCAGTTTTCCTCGCGGGACTACCCCATCCTGAACGAGATAATCCGGGCTCAACCGGCCAACCGCCGAGAAAGCGCTCTTGCGGCCTCTCCAAATCCGCTGGCGATCGGTAGCGTCTTTCGCAATCCGGACTGCGTTCGCGCCCGACTCTTCGATCACCTCGCGCAGTAAAGCGAACTCGGTTTCCACGATCGCATCCTCCCCCTCCAATTCCACGATAACCAGACCCTCGACATCAGGATAACCAGCCTGGACGGCCGCTTCCGCGGCCTGGATCGCCAGGTTGTCCATGATTTCCATCGCCCCCGGAAGTAAGCCGGCCGCGACGACCATCGCCACTGCCTTGCCAGCTTGTTCCAACGAATCGTAGGCCGCCAGCACCGTGCGAAAAGTTTGCGGCGAAGGCAACAAACGCAGGGTGATCTCTAGAGCGATGCCGAATAATCCTTCAGAGCCAACGAAAGCCCCCACCAGGTCCGGTCCTACCGCCTCCAAGCTCTCACCACCCAAAGTCACAACCTCACCATCCGGAAGCACTGCTTTGATGCCCAAAACATGGTTGCTGGTCATGCCGTACTTCAGGCAATGCGCGCCACCGGAATTGAAGGCCACATTACCACCTATCGTACAGATCTGCTGGCTGGACGGATCGGGAGCATAATACAATCCTTCCGCTTCTACTGCTTTACTGACTTCCAGATTTATCATGCCCGCCTCGACCACCGCCAGGCGCTGCTCAGGATCGATGCGTACGATGCGGTTCAGGCGATTGAGCGCAATGACAATCCCCTCTGCAACAGGCAGCGAACCGCCGGACAGACTCGTACCACTCCCCCTGGCGACGAACGGGACCTGGAATCGGTGGCATTGGCGCAGCGTCTCGATGACTTCCTGTTGAGTTTCCGCCAACACGACGGCCCGAGGGCGCGCTTTGAATGAAGTTAAAGCATCGGATTCAAATGGAGCTAGCTGAGCTGGATTGGTTAGGACGCGATCGAGTGGGAAGATGCTTTCCAGGGCTTTTAAAAATAGTTCGTACTCCATCTCAGCACCTCTTTTCGGTGAGCGCACTCAAGTGCTCTTGGGTGTTCACCGATTCATGAACTTTTGAAGGGAGATTTATCGGTTTTTGCTTGAATAGACCTTAGAAATATAGTACCATTTTACCAACCGATGATACTTCTCTTCATTATACCCACGAGACGAATTTTGCGAACATTATGAGCAGTCCTGCTGAAGGTTTCTGCAGTTCGTTGTCCCGTGAGGTAGACGAACAGCTCTTCGCAACTGTGTCCCAAACTCAATATTGGCTGCTCCTCGAATACCCGAGCGCCTGGGGGACGAAAGCGTTCGAGGAAAGCCAGATCCCTGAGGCGGTAAAAACCAATCTTTCTGCCTTTCTCGACAACACGCATAACTCCAAGTTGTTATTGATCAAGGGGACGACGCCAGCAGCACCGCAAGGTATTCATCTGTACCTGGTCAACTCGCTTGAGCAAGATCCGCTGATCTTCCAGTTCCTGCTGGACAGCTACCAGGATCTGCTCGAACTGGATCTACCCGGAATTTTCTCCGGAGAGGCGACCTACCGCAAACACCTGCGCCCCGAGCCGCTTTACCTGGTCTGTACGAACGGTAAGCGAGACCCATGCTGTGCAAAATTCGGCTTAGTAACCTTTGGGCTGCTCGCCAATAAAGCCGGCGCCGCTGCCTGGCAAACCTCCCACCTCGGAGGTCACCGCTTCGCAGCAAATATGGTTTGTTTCCCGCACGGCATTTATTACGGTCGCGTGGATGAAAAAGCACTCGGCAAGATTGTACAGTCTTACTCACGTAGACAATTGTTCCTGGACAATTATCGGGGCCGAGCATGCTATCCGAAGTCAGCCCAGGCTGCAGAATACTATCTGCGAAAAAATACAAACAATCAATATCTATCTTCCTATCGTTTGATAGATATACAACCTCTGGAAGATGGTCAGGAAGCGGTACTGTTCTCCAACAATGACGGAGATGGCTACCACCGCCTTCACCTTCAACCTAGGCAATCAAATTTTATCCTCAAGAAGAGCTGCGGTGATGATCAGCTGGTCCCAGTAGGGCAGTATGATTTAACAGGTTACTCTACATTTGATACGCTCGATCTTGGATCTTAATCTCTCCGATTGGATTGTTCCAAATCCTGTGATCGGCTCGGAATCCTTTCAATTCTAATGCCACGAACGATCTTACACATCGATCTGGACGCCTTTTACTGCGCAGTAGAAGAAATCCGCGATCCCACGCTAAAAGGGAAAGCTTTCGCCGTGGGTGGAAAACCCGATGAACGCGGAGTCGTCGCCTCGTGTTCTTACGCGGCGCGCAAATTTGGCGTGAGGTCGGCGATGCCGATGGCCCACGCGGTAAGATTGTGCCCGAGATTAGAAGTGATCTCCGGACATTATGCTCTTTATTCAAAGTATTCGAGGCTGGTAATGGAAAGATTACGAGAAACGACCGATCTCGTCGAGCAAATTTCCATTGACGAGGCTTTTCTCGATTTGTCCGAGTCCGGATCTGACGCCGTAATTGTGGCGAAAGAGTTGCAAACTTCTATTTTTGGGAAATTACACTTGCCCTGTTCTATCGGAATTGGTGCAAACAAGCTCGTTGCCAAAATTGCTACTGACGTAGGCAAGGCCGCTTCGCGAGGTGATGGGCCGCCTAACGCGGTTCAGGTTGTGCCGCCTGGGGAAGAAGCCGCATTTTTGGATCCTTTGCCTGTCGATCGACTATGGGGGGTTGGACCCAAGACCGCAGAAAGGCTCAACCAGTTCGGTGTCCAAACGATTGGACAACTTGCCAATGCGTCTATTGAATTCCTGGAAAAAGAGTTTGGTAAGAACGGGCGTGATCTCGCCGACAGAGCAAGGGGCATTGATAACCGACCCGTGACCTGCTCGCATGAAATCAAGTCGATCAGTAAGGAAAATACCTTTATTCGGGATATCCGGGACAAGAATTTGTTGATTAGCGAACTCAGCACGCTTACCGAGCAGCTTTGCAAACGGGTGAGCAGGGAAGGAGTATACGGTTCAACGGTAAAATTGAAGCTGCGCTGGTCCGATTTTACGACTTTAACCCGCCAAAGTACCCTCTTGCACCCAACAGACCGGTACGATGACATTTTCGAAATCGCAAAGCAGCTTTTCGAGGCAAACTGGCCAGTTGGCCGGCCTGTACGGTTGATTGGGGTAGGTTTAAGTGGATTAGGCCCCCCCATCCGCCAACTTTCCCTTTGGGAAGCGCTCTCAAAAGCCCAGATCGACGATAAAGAAGCGCGCCTGCGACGTGCGATCGGCGTGTTGCAGGAACGGTTCGGAGAAAAAATAATCCATTGGGGTTAATCTATACAGGTGCGCAAGTCTAAAACCTATTTAATCGATGATGTTTTATGGCTATACGAAATATCGTTGTAATTATCCCTGCCGTGCTGGGGAACAGAACACGATCGATCTGCGTCTATAATATATTGCAATCCAACGAACGCACTCATAAGGCCGAAGATATTGGGCAACTACCATCATAAAAGTTCCTTTATAGCACTGTTAGCCCTGACCGCCATCTTAATGGGTCTGGCCTTACCATTCAAGGCGCGAGCGTTCACCCAGGAAAACGATGCGCTCGCCATCGAAGTCAGCGCCGGATTTGATGGTTATTACAAGGAGGGAAATTGGATCCCGATCCGCGTTCTCGTAGAAAATAATGGCCCCAAAGTCGAAGGAACGCTTGAGGTAAGCATCCCCCGTTTGAACAATGCTGCCACAACATATATTTACCCAATCTCCTTGCCGACCACTTCTCGCAAGAATGTCTACCTTAATGTATTTCCGGAAGGTTTCTTAGCTTCATCGAGGTTACAAGTTGCCTTAACTGATCATGGACGAGAGCTCATCGCTGCACAGCAAAGAGTAACCGCGCTTAACCCAGCCGATCGTTTGGTCGGAGTTATGGCCTCCTCACCTTCCGCGTTTAACCTTTTCGCCGATCTCGACCCCCTCAACGGCAATACTTTCGTGGCTCAGCTGGAGCCGGAAGATCTCCCGAATAGTAGCCAGGCGCTCACAGCCATTGACGTTTTGGTGCTCTCGGATATCGATACAGGGAATTTCTCGGCAGCACAGATCAGCGCGTTGAATAATTGGGTTACCGCAGGTGGACGGTTGTTCGTCTCCGGTGGTACAGGCTGGCAAAAAACTGCTGCAGGTCTGGCCGATTTACTCCCCCTTAAGCCGAAGGCAACGACGATCATCACCGATTCTGCCGAACTGGTAGAATTTGCCGGTCTGGAGATACAAACCTTGTCTGGAAACATGGTAGTCGCCACTGGTGATGCCTTGCCGGGAGCGAAGACCCTTCTCGAGCAGGATGGGATCCCATTAATAATCAGCCGGGTAATTGGCAACGGAGAAGTGCTCTACTTCGCCAGCGATCCAGCCTTCGGACCCCTGCGCAGCTGGACCGGTATGGAGATCGTATATGGCAAACTGCTTGCCCAAGCTGGTGAGAAACCAGGCTGGGCTGATGGGTTTCAAAACTGGGATTCAGCCTTGGAAGCAGCCAAATCTCTTACGGGGCTATCCCTGCCCTTGTCGTGGATGGTCTGCGGCTTTCTCGGCTTGTATGTCATCATCCTGGGTCCAGTAAATTTGTTCTTTCTAAACAAGCTCCGCCGGCGGGAACTCGCTTGGGTTTCGATTCCAGTGCTGGTGGTTGTTTTTAGCGGCATAGCGTTTATCCTGGGCAGTCAACTTCGAGGCGGCAAGCCGATTTTAAACCGCCTCGCGGTTGTACAGGTCTGGCCCGGAGTGGAACAGGCCCAGGTCGATGGGATGATCGGTTTATTCTCCCCTGACCGAAAAACGTATGACTTAACGCTCGAAGAAAATTTCCTATCGCATCCGATTCCCAATTCTCGCGGTATTG
The DNA here is from genome assembly GCA_964400875.1 of uncultured Anaerolineaceae bacterium. GTDB lineage: Bacteria > Chloroflexota > Anaerolineae > Anaerolineales > UBA4823 > CAYNWK01. The sequence goes on from CAYNWK010000163.1 coordinate 8,425, forward strand.
CCGGAAGTAACTGGTTGATCCGGGAAGAGGCCGATGGAATCCAGGTGGAGGATATCCACATGGAAGTTGGCGAACTAACAGCTCTAGCAGTTGAAGGAAGTATCGCAGCCCCTAAATTTGAAGGTGCATTTACTCTTGAAGTGGGCGATCGAGACTCTGTACTTACCGGCGAGGTAGCAAACCAAAGCGCCATTCTCCTGCGAGACGCAGTCTTGCTCGCTCCGGGTAGCGCACTGTCACTGGGGGATTTTCTCCCAGGGGAAACTCGCCCTTTCCAGATCTCGCTTCAATCTGCCAGTCGCTCTCTGCCGGCTCTTCACGCTCCAACTTCGAGCGGTCCTTTACCACCGAGCAGCTACTATTATTACCCGGTCGACGACCAGACCATTATAGATATCCTGGGGACAACGGCATACTACGACGATCCAACCCTGTATCGCCGATTTAACCTCTTAAGCGCCTCGCTGGGCACCGATCAGGGGACAGTGGGACGCACCACCGGCGTATATTTGACCGGCTGGTCCGAAACTTCTCCGATACCCGTCAGTCTTGAGAGTGATGTTTATCAAGAAGAAGGAGAATCGTTGTACATTGTTGCACTTCCAACCGAGATTAGCTTGAGCGGAGACAGTTCGGCGTTGCCGCCGGCGCTATTTGATTGGTCAATGCTCAGCTCCGGACCAATGGACAATTCTTCCCCTTATGACACCCGGCTCTATCCGGGTGAAGTCAGCCTGCAGTATCGTTTGACCTATCCAATCCAATACACTATGATTGAGGACCTTGTCCTGCACCTACAGGGCGCCGGGAATTCAGGAGCAAGTGACCTGGAGATCGCTTTGTGGAACTTCGAAAGCGAGGCCTGGGAACAGCTGCCCAAGTTGAACTGGGGAGATTTCCATATACCCGAAGCGGAAAAATTCGTAAGTGCAGAGTCAGAAATCCGCATCCGTGTTGAGAATGCCAGTACTCCCAACGGAATCGCCATCCAAGCGATTGATTTTTCGCTAGTTGTGGCGCATTGAACATGAATCCGATCATAGAGATCAAAGACTTGAACAAGAATTTCGGCGTCCGCCCCGCCGTTGAGTACCTGACGCTTACTGTGATGGAAGGTGATATTTTTGGATTCGTCGGTCCCAACGGCGCCGGTAAAACCAGCACGATCCGTATGATGGCGACTTTACTCCAACCAACCAGCG
>CAYNWK010000164.1:0-9623 GCA_964400875.1 uncultured Anaerolineaceae bacterium
TGGACCGGTGGACCAGCTTCCTGGTCAGAGTAGCTTGATCGTCAATGCACTGGCGAAAGTCCGCCATGACGTCGGGCATGTCCGCGTACAGGCTGCTCAGCTTTTCCCCAAGCAATTCCTGGATACGTCCAGTAGTGCTGATGCCCGCGGCGCGGTTGTATTCAACCAACACGAAATCCTGCCCCTGGCGCTGCCAGATGTAAGCAGGGATCGGAAGATTTTCAAACAGCGGTTGAAATCTATTCAATTCCATTGCGTGGTCTCATTCTGCTGGTTGGAGCCGTTGGGGCGTGCCCGGGCACATTTCAAGAGCTCCAATTTTACCTGAGCTGCGCAACTTCTATTAATGTTATTTTAAGGTTTCGGAAAGGAATCGATAAGGTTTTTGGCTTTTGAAAGCTGTTATTCTTACCATATAAGTGGTGTTCTGTACAATATTATAAAGGATAAGTTACGAAATAGCGAGCTTGCCGGTATCGGGTTCGGGTGATCCTCCGCATCCGAAGAATAAACCCATCCTGCAGGTAAGGAGGGGGCTGCTCTGTTGAAAGCTAAACCGCGCTGGCATCGACCCTATGGTCCAATCTGATTTTTGAGATTCACCGTCGTGACCGAGGGATGGTGCTAGCGTTTTTTAAATCCACAGGGGAGGCAGGAAGGCTCCTACACATCCCTCCCAAGAGAGTAAGTCCTGACAATTGAAATGACTGAGGAGAATAGTCATGGAAAATAAATCTGCTTGGTACGCGCCGCTCACCAGGGAGAACAGCGCCAGTATGACGTTTATGCTTTCCGCGGCTATCTGGCTCGTCTTCGGGGTGACGATGGGACTGATCCTGGCGACGCAATTCGTGTTTCCAGAGCTTTTCCGCGGCGTGCCCTGGCTGGTCTTCAGCCGTCTGCGCCAGGCACACACCAACACGGTGATGTTCGCCTGGCTTTCACCGGGAATGATCGGTATCTGGCTGTACATCGTACCACGGTTGACAGGACGGCGGCTATGGAGTGAATTTCTGGGGAACATCGCCGCGATCTTGTGGTCGCTAGCCTTGGTCGTCGGAGTGGTGTTGATCCTGGCTGCCCAGACCCAAAGCCGCGAATACGCCGAACTGGTCTGGGGGGTTGATGTCGCCGTCATGATCGTGTTGATCCTGATCTTGATCAACATCTACGCTACGGTCGGCAAGCGGGTCGAGAAAAAGCTGTACGTCTCCTTGTGGTACATCAGCGGCACGGTGATCTGGATGCCCATGCTGTACTTCATCGGCAACGTCATGTGGAACCCCCCAACAGGGGCACTGACCGGGATCAACGATGCTATCTTCAACTGGTTCTACGGCCACAACGTCCTCGGCCTGTGGTTTACTACCGGCTTGCTGCCGGTGATTTACTATATCGTTCCAAAAGAAACTCGAACCCCACTTTACAGCCATTTCCTCTCGTTGATCGCCTTGTGGGGGATCGCCCTCTTCTATACCGGCGTAGGAGGCCACCACCTGGAATGGGCTCCTATCCCTTACTGGCTCAAGACGATCGCCGTGGCTGAAAGCATCGGCATGATCCTGGTGGTTGTGGCTTTCATGATGAATATCTTCATGACCATGCGCGGCAATTGGAACCGTTTTCTGACCAGTATCCCGCTGCGCTTCGTGATCACCGGTTGGGCTGCCTACATCCTGGTTTCCTATCAGGGTTCTCACCAGGCGATCAGGGGTATCAACCTGCTGACGCACTTCACCCAATATGTACCTGGGCATGCCCACCTCTCACTTCTGTTCTTCGCTGCGTCCACCATAATCGGGGCGATGTATTACATCGTCCCGCGCGTCTTCAAGGTCGAAATCTACAGCCGGTTGCTGGCAAACGCCCAATACAGCCTGTACGTGATCGGTTTTACCTTTTTCTTCGGCGGCTTTCTGCTCACCGGATTGGTGCAGGGCACGGCATGGCTGCATCAGGGGTTGCCGGTTTGGTCAGTCTTACCGGGCTTAAGACCCTATATGGCCATGCGGGCGATGGGCGGTGCGCTGCTGTGGATCAGTTTCCTGCTGTTCACTTACAACATTTTTGCCACGATCCTGGCTCATCGCGCGGTTTCACAGCCCTCCCTTCCGCTCCAGGAGACCTCACCATTGCCCGGCTCGCCTACTCCGGTGCTCCCTTCGGCCAGCAGTGATTAGCAAGCATATGGAGGTGCTACGATGAAAATGACACCTGCAATCGTCATCGCCGGAGGCATCATGGTCTTCCTGGCCGTGGTTATGGCGGTTGTGTTCATCCCTGGTTTCGTTTGGGACCCACCCCAAACATGGATAGCCCACCCATACACATCCGAGCAAGAACAGGGCAGAGAGGTCTTTTATTCCAACGGGTGTAACTACTGCCACACACAATACTCGCGCTATTTTGATACGGCAGGCGGTCCGGTTTCGATGGGCGGCAACTACGTCTTCGACAGCCCGATGATCCTCGGATCGGAGCGTACGGGGCCTGACCTCTCTTATATTGGGCGCAAGCGCTCAGAGGCCTGGGAGATACGCCACTGGAAAGATCCGAGGGAGATGTCGCCCCTCTCGATCATGCCCAGCTTTGAATTCCTATCCGACGAAGATTTAAACGCTATGGCAACTTATCTCTTCAACATGGGCGACCGCACTTCGTCCCAGACCATGATCCGACCGCCCTTCCCCTATGCTTTGCAGTCAGATCCTGTCGAATACCCAATGGTTCAGCCGGCCTCAGGCGACCAGGGGTGGGATTATTGGATTGAGGCCAAACTCCAAGAAGGCAAAGAACTGTACATCACCCACTGCCTGACCTGTCATGGCTGTGCCGGCAATGGGCTGGGCCATTATGCCGGCACGATGGTTGCCACCCCGGCCGATTACAAACAAGAACCTTTCCGCAGTATGCCGGATGACGAATGGTTCTGGCATGTTTCCGAAGGCGTCCAGGGAACACTGATGCCCACCTGGAAAGCAAGCCTGAGCGAGGAGCAGCGCTGGTTAGTGATCCGCTACATCCAGCAAATTTTCGCCAACCCGGTGGAACGAGATCCGGCTGAAGGCGATCCCCCAGGCGAATACGCCAATGCGACCAACCCTTTACCCCTGACTGTGGATGTGCTGGAAGAAGGCAAGCATATCTTTATCCGAGAATGCTGGGTTTGCCACGGGGACGCAGCCAAGGGCGAGGGCGTCTACCGGCACGGCTTGCTTCCGGTCCCTCCGGACTTTAGCGATCAGCAGAGTTATGTCGACTTCACCGATGCCGATTATTACTGGCGGATCAGCGAGGGGGTGCCCTGGACCGCCATGCCTACCTGGAAGCTGGAATACAGCGAGGAAGATCGCTGGAAGCTGGTTCATTACATCCGAGTGAACTTCACCCAGACCGAGCAGCGCCCGGTGAGCAACGCCGAGATGGTTTATCCGGGGATTTACCTGGCCCAGGAAATGCCCCAGTCGATCGGCACGACTGAGCTTTTGCAGCAGGATTTGGACCAACCCCAACCGGTCACACCCTCCTTTGCTGCCGGGAAAGCCATGTACCTGCAGATGTGCGCTCACTGCCACGGCCTGACCGGCGTAGGCGACGGGTGGGATGGCGAATACCTGGATGTCAAGCCAGCCAATTTCACCGGCGAAATGGTTCGGGGCTTATCAGATGGAGATTGGTTCGCTCGGGTAAGCTTTGGGATTCAAAACTCGGCGATGCCCACCTGGGGCGAATGGATGCCCTTCGAGAATCGTTGGAATGTGATCAAGTTCCTGGAGGATGGCATCGTCCAAAACCAGCCGGCTCAAGTCAGCGGCTCTCAAGGACCCACCATCGTACCGAGCGTGTACGCAGACGGCGCGGTTGCCGCCAACTTCATCCAGACCAGCAGCGCGCTCTGGCAGGAAGAGGGTCATACCATTTCGGCAGATCACGGCGCCGAGCTGTATGACCAATTCTGCGCCGAATGCCATGCTGCGGATGGGGGCGGCAAAGGCCCCGGCACCGTCGATCACGGTATCCCCAGTCCGGCGCCGTTCGCCTCCAATATGAGCGAGTCGTATACCTACTGGCGCATTTGGGAAGGGGTACCAGAGACCCTGATGCCGCCTTATAAAGCGATCTTCGCCTCTGGAGATGTCTGGGACCTGACCGCTTACCTGGAAAGCCTGGGCTTTACCACCTCGGGAGGCTGATCAATTCGCTGGCGCATGGAGGATAAAATGTCGATTTCCCTTTGGGCGTATCTCGGATGGATGGTCCTGGTTGCCCTGATCGGGCTTGGCCTGTTGATTTGGGGGTTGCTGCACAAACAGTTCGAAGACATCGAAGAACCGAAGTACACCATGCTGGAAGATAAAGAACCAATTCCCTGGACCAGGCGTGAAGGGGGCCGGGGAGAGGATGCTCCTGCTGGCGGGAAAGCCAGAGATCAAGGAGGTGCAGGATGACGGTAAACGTCTTAAGTCTGTGGGGAGAGATCATTGCAGTCACCATTGGCGCCGCGATTCTCCTGCTGTTTGCGGTTGCGCTCGTACTGGGTCATCGCCCCACCGTGCCCCCAGGCAGCAGCGGGCCCCGCCCGCGAGAAGACGAAGGTGAGCACGAAACCATCAGACCGGACGGCTATATCGACAGCTTCGCCAAGGATATCGAAGAAGCGGGTGGGAGCTTAACCCCCATCGTCAAGCTCTCCCTGGTGGGGATCCTGGGATGGTGGTTGATCTACATGATCGTGAACTGGCAGCCGCACCTTTACTCCTGGGCGAGCCAGATCTGGGTGCCTCGATAGGAGCAGCGGCATGGCATATATCTATCAGATCGAGTTTGAAATCCCTAAAGACAAGATGGGCCTGCTGGAGATCGGTTCGGCTTTAGAAAAGGCGCTGGGTTACTTAAAAACGCTGCTACCCTCCGAACCTGGCTTTATCTCGGCCCGCGCCATGCACTCTCTAAATGGCAACCAGCACACCCTGGTGGTCTTCCAAAGTGAATGGGATTATTGGAAAGACCTGGATCAACATATCCACACTTCCTACCTCGATGAGGATAAACTGCTCACTCACTTTCAACCGCACGTGAAACTGGAGGATCTAAAAACCTATATTTTCGAAGAAATACCCTGACGGCCCCGCGAAGCAACCGAGGGTGTTTTGGCGGGTGTGCCCGCCAAAACACCCTGACCCTATTAGAAAGCCAGGACAAAGTGAACGGCGGTATTTATTTGGGCCTTCTACTCAGCGGGTTGGTGGGCAGCCTCGGACATTGCTTGGGGATGTGCGGGCCGCTTGTCATGATCTTGAACGCCGGATTAAAGAAGGTCGCTCTGCCGCTCCCCTTCTTCAATTTGCTCTACCATCTCTCCCGCATCGGCGTGTACGTGCTGCTGGGGGCCTTAATGGGCACCTTGGGTTCCCTGGTTGGCTTGGGGACGCAATTCACGACCGCCGCCGGGATGCTCAGTCTGGGGCTGGGGACGATAGTAATTGTTTTAGGGCTGGGTTACACAGGTTGGCTGCCCACGGTCTTGCTAAAAAATCCGGCTTCCGGGGTCGGGGGGTGGATTTCAAGTGGGATGAGCGCCGCTATCCGCCGGGGGGGCGTGCTCGGCGTGGTCAGTTTGGGGGCTTTGAACGGCTTACTGCCCTGCGGCCTGGTATACAGCGCGCTGCTCGCGGTTGCCGCGTCTGGAGGAGCGCTCCCCGGCGCAGCGGGGATGTTCGCCTTTGGAGTTGGGACGATACCGGCTTTGTTTGTGCTCGGATTAGGAGCGGGGACGCTCAGCGCTCGAGTCCGCCTGACGTTTTCTAAGCTGGCTGGGCTGCTCATTATCGGCGTGGGGATGCAGCTCTTGCTGCGCGGGGCGGGAGGTCTGGGCTGGATCCCTCACCAGCATCTGGGAAAACTCATGTTATGGTAGCCATAACCGAAAGCTGCGATCTGTGCGGCTTAGACATCCAGGGCGAACCGATCCGGCGCGACTTTGATGGCGAGGAGAAGCATTTTTGCTGTGAGGGTTGCGCCCGGGTGTACCAGATCGCCCAGGAAAACGATATGCTCGACGAGGTGACGAGCAAGCCGGAGCCAAAGCACCAGAAGATGACCGACATCGTCTTCAATCCCGGCAAGACCGTCCATATTTCAGTAAACGGGATGTGGTGCGCAGGCTGCGCCGAAGCCGCCGAGAGGGTGATCCGCAAACAACCCGGTATCAAAGAAGCGGATGTCAATTTTGCTTCAGAGCAAGGCCGGATCCAATACGATCCGCATACGGTTGACCTCGACAAGGTCTTACGCGATTTGGATAGTTTGGGATATCGTGCTCGCCTGGTTACGGATGCGGAGGATGAGCGCTCTGAGGAACAGCAGGTGACCCTCACCCTGCAACTGATCGCCTCGGTTGCCTTCGGGATGCAGGTCATGCTCCTCTATCTGGTGCAGCTCTATCCACTATACGCAGCCGGCAAATTCAACGACCCAGAGGTGCGCAAGATCCAGTACCTGGTCTGGTTGCTGGCCACCCCTGTCATTCTCTTTGGCGGCCGTTCCTTTTTAAAAGGCGCATGGCGGGCGCTGCGCGCCGGCACCGCCACGATGGATACCCTCGTCGCTTTGGGGACGCTGTCGGCCTATAGTTACAGTGCCTATATCACCCTGACCGGAGGAGGCGAAGTCTATTTCGATTCCGTCGCCATGATCACCACCTTCATCCTGTTCGGGCGCTACCTGGAAAAGATGGGCGGCGCCCAGGCGCGCAAGGATATCCGCAAGTTATTGCAGCTGCGTCCGGATAAGGCCACCCGCCGATCGCAAAGGGGGTGGGAAGATGTGCGCGCTGCTGCACTGATCCCGGGAGATCAGATCTTGATTAAACCGGGGGAACGCGTCCCGGCGGATGCGGAGATCCAGGAAGGCTCCGCAGCTTTGGACGAAGCGCTGCTCACCGGAGAGTCACAGCCGGTTGACAAGGGCCCTGGGGAGATGATCTATGCTGGCACCGTGGTGACGGATGATGCTTTGGTCTGCCGGGTCTTGCACGCCTCCCAAGCTACCCGACTGGCGCAAATCACCCAGATCGTCCAACAAACCCTAAATACCAAACCCCCTATCCAACGACTAGCGGACAGGGCTTCAGCATACTTCGCCTTCGGCATTCTGGGAGCAGCGGTGATCACCTTTTTGGGCTGGCTGCTCAGCGGACATCCGCCCTCCCAGGCGCTCTTGGCGGCTGTCGCCGTCTTAGTAGTGGCCTGCCCGTGCGCGCTAGGATTGGCGACGCCGCTGGCTTTTGCGATCACCCTGGGCCGCACAAGCCAGATGGGCATCCTGGTTCGCAACCCAAAAGCAATGGAGACGGTCACCCAAATTGATCGGGTCGCGTTCGACAAAACCGGAACGCTAACCCGCGGCCAACTGCAAGTGGTGGAGGCCGTTCCGCTGTCAGGTGCCGGAATCGGCAAACAGGAGATTCTGTGCAAGGCAGCTGCTGTCGAACAGTATTCCGAGCATCCATTGGCGCAAGCCATCGTCAAGGCCTGTTCGGGTGAAATCCCACCAGGCGCGGATTTTAAAAATCTGCGCGGCCTGGGGGTGAGCGCTCGCTTGGAAGAGGCAAACCCCGCGCGCATCATGGTGGGTTCGGCTCGCTTCCTCGGCGTCAACGGCGGTCCCGGTTATCACGATCAAGCCAGGCAGTACGCTTCCAGGGGTGAGACGATTGTCTGGGTTGGATGGGGAGAGAAGGTTTTTGGGTTCATCACGCTGCGCGACGAACCCAATGCGACTGCTGTGCCGGCGTTGGATCAACTGGCCCGGCAGGGAATCCGGATCGTGATGCTCTCCGGTGACAGCCGGGATACGACCCGGGTTATCGCTGAAGAGCTAGGCATTCGCGAATATCTTGGCGATATTTCTCCCGGGGAGAAAGCCGAACGTATCCAAGGCTGGCAGCGAAGCGGAGAACGGGTGATTATGGTGGGGGATGGCGTCAACGATGCGCCGGCTCTGGCCCAAGCCGATCTCAGCATCACGGTGGCTGGGGGTACCGACATCGCCGGAGAGACTTCGGACGTGGTGTTAACCCGATCCGATCTTACCTTGATACCGCAGTTCATCCAGATCTCCCGGCGCACCCGGGGAATTATTCGGGAAAACTTGGGATGGGCTTTTGCATACAACTTGATCACCGTACCACTGGCGGCTTTTGGAATCATCAGCCCGGTCATCGCGGCGATCGCCATGGCAACCAGCAGCTTGCTGGTGGTCGCCAATTCATTGCGCTTGCGCTAGACGGATAAGGTTTCATCACCTCTTGTCCCTAACGTGTGCCAGAATCCATTGGGGAGAGGCAAAGGCCTCCGCGCCCTGCAAAGTCACCTCTTCGGAAAAGGGCCGGATCGCGGGATACAAGACAAAAAGGACCCCTGAGACGGCGAGGGCCAGGGCGCCTAGGCGCACACGCGATCTAATCGCAGTTCGCGGGATGTCCCTTTTCCCCCATTACTGCTGGGTTTTCAATTAATGTAGCCATGATTTTCTCCTTTGGCAGCATTAATAAAAACCGCCGATCCTAATCTCCTTCTTCGGAGAGGATCGGCGCCGTTAGCTGAATTGCCGTACCTTGATTGGGCTGAGATCGAATTTCCAGGTATCCCCCAATCGATCTCGCGCGTTCGAAAGAGCCCACGATGCCATAATGTCCTTTTTTACTTAACTCCGGCCATCTTTCCGGCAGTTCGAAACCGCAGCCGTCATCTTGGATTTCCAGCTTTGCCTGGTGGTCTTGCCTGCTGAGGCGCACCCAGATCGTCTCTGCCTGAGCGTGACGGATGACGTTGCTGATCGCCTGCTGGTATACGCGATAAAAAGCCAGCCGGATTTGTTCTGGCCAATCCCCAGGGCCTGGTTCTAATTCCAGGTTGATTGCCAGGTCCGGATAGGCATTTTGGAGATCGCCGATGTGGGAACGGATGGCTTTCTCCAGTCCAAAGGCTATCAACGTAGGGGGACGTAATTCACCGCAGAGCGAGCGCAACTGGGCGATCACGCGCCGAACCAAAGGGATTACCGCAGCGCCCTGATCGTTAGCCACAGCGATGGCTTGTTGGTCCTCAATGATTGGAAATATTTCTTTGAGTTGATAATAAACCGCATACAGATCCTGGATGGGGCCGTCGTGGAGGTCCTGGGCGAGTCGGAGGCGTTCCGCCTCAGCGCTGTCCATCAGATGAGCATGAATTTCATTTAAATCTTCAGGGTTCTCATCCATGCGAGTCGATACAAGTGCCTTCCAGGGGCAGATCAAGGCCTGCTTGGTCTGAACATATGGTGTGCGCCTTCCTGAAGATAACATGGCGCCCTTCAGGTGTCTTTATATAAGTGTTATCAGATCCTTAAAAACACCTAAACTATGCGGGGATAGGGGGCGTTGGGATTTTGAAGCCAACCCCAAGGCACCGGTTAAGCGAGCCGCACCACCCTTCGGACACATAAGCTGGCTTTAAGGTGCGGGTAAATAAGGGATAAAGACCGGCGGAAAGATTTGCGGGAGAATACAAAGTATGGAAAGACCAGTGACGCTCCGTCTCCTAAAGCAGACGGCTTCTTGGGACACGCTTGACCCAACG
>CAYNWK010000165.1:0-9618 GCA_964400875.1 uncultured Anaerolineaceae bacterium
CCTTTACGGTCTTACTGAACACCAAGCCGCTGGAAAACGTAACCATCCCAATCGCTTCCCTCGACAGCACGGAAGGTCTGCCGGACCTGAGCGAGATCGTCTTCACCCCGGTGAACTGGACCACACCGGTCACGGTAACGGTGACTGGTGAAGACGACACCGTCAACGACGATACGGTAAGCTATAAGATCAAGCTCGGCCCGGCGATAAGTGGGGACGGAGACTATAACGGGACGGATGTCTTCGACGGAAATCCCACCAAAGAAGTCACCGTCACTAATGATGACGACGAGGGCATCGCCATCAAATGGGTCGAGCCGGTGATCAACGAGTTTGAAGTTTATGATGCAACCCTTGACTCCTGGCCGATCACCTTGCAGGTGATGAAAGAAAATCCCAATGAGCTGAAGTCGATCGATCACGTGCGCTTTTACCGCTGGGATGCGAAGGCCGGGATGCATAAGACCCTCTTTGTGGACTACTCCGCACCGTTTGAATATACGATCACCGATCCGGATGAGCTCAATTATGGCTATAACCAGATCTTTGCTGATTCTTACGATGTAGAAGATGATGTCTCGGACAGCATCACCTTTTTCATCCTGCGGATCTCCTACGCCTTCCTCCCTGTGGCGGCCCGTTAAAATAGAAGTGCGCGGCGTGAATTGGATGGCCACGCCTCTAAAATTCTCCGACCATCCTCCTGGCTATTACGCGCTATTCAATGCGAAAGCACGCAATCGAATGAGCAGTCTGGAGAAGTATGCTCTCCAGACTGCTCTCGATTAACGCAAATCTTATATAAGTTTGGTAAGCTAGACCAACGAATTTCAACCGCGCAAGTTTAACAACGACGATTCTTGCTTTCAACTTCGCGTGGTTCAATGCAAAGGCTGAGAAAGAAAGGTAGGTGACTATGACCGAAGCGAAATCCGCATCCCCCACCGAAGACAACCAACCCATCCCCTTTAAAGCCGAGACCCGCCAGCTGCTGGACATTCTGATCCACTCGCTGTACACCGACCGGGAAATCTTCCTGCGCGAGCTGATTTCCAACGCTGCCGATGCCCTGACCCGTATAGACTTCGAACTGCTCACCAACCGCCAGGTGCTCGACCCGGAAGCCGAGCTGGGCATCTGGCTGATCCCGGACTCCGAAGAGAAAACGCTGACCGTCAAAGACACCGGCATCGGCATGACCACCGAAGAGCTCGCCGAGAATCTGGGCACGATCGCCCATTCAGGCGCCAAAGCATTCCTGGAGGCTGCCAGAGGCGCCGGCAAGGAGCAGGATATCAAGCTGGCCGACATCATCGGGCAGTTCGGCGTCGGCTTTTACTCGGCCTTCATGGTCGCCGATTCGATTCATGTGGTCTCGCGATCCTATCAACCGGAAGCGCAGGCTGCCGCCTGGCGGTCCAGCGGCGAAGATACCTTCACCATCGAACCTGCAGAGAAAGCCGAGCGCGGCACGGACGTGATCATCCATCTTAAGGAAGACGCCGAAGAATTCCTCCAGGAGCACCGGCTCCGTCAGGTAGTGCGCAAGCACTCCGACTTCATCCCTTTTCCCATCTACATTGGCGAACAAAAGGAGCAAGTAAACCACCAGACGGCCCTCTGGCGCCAACAACCCTCCCAGATCGAGGTTGAGGCTTACGAGGAATATTACAAACAGCTCACCCTGGACGGCGAGCCTCCTTTGAGTCACGGGCACATGGTGGTGGACGCCCCGGTGCAAATGTACGCGCTGCTGTTCGTCCCCTCATCGCCTGAGCGCAACATGTTCTCGCCGCGCAAAGAAGACGGCCTTAAACTGTATTCCCGCAAGGTTCTTATCCAGGAATATTGCAAGGATTTGCTGCCTGAATATTTTGGCTTTGTTGAAGGCGTGGTCGATTCCGAGGATTTACCGCTGAACGTCTCGCGCGAGAGCGTCCAGACCAACCGTATCATGGTCAACCTGAGGAAACTGGTCACTTCCAAAGTATTTGGCATGCTCGAGGAAATGGCTGAGAAAGAGCCGGAGAAATACACACGCTTCTGGGAATCCTACCAGCGACACCTTAAGCAAGGCGTCGCCATCGAGCAAACCAACCCCGAGAAGCTGTACCCGCTGCTGCGCTTCCACACCACCGCCCAACTGGAGGGCTGGTCCTCCCTTGAAGAATATCTGGGCCGCGTACAGCCTGATCAGCAGGCGATCTATTACCTGCTGGGCGACGACGAGCGAGCCTTGCAGCGCAGTCCACACCTGGACGCGGTTCGCCGCCACAATTACGAAGTGCTATTGCTGACCGACCCGCTGGACGCCTTTATGCTGGTTCGCCTGACCGAATTCAGAGACCACCCGCTAACCAACGTAGCCTCACCGAATCTCGAACTGCCTGCGGTCGAAGCAGGTCAGGCGGATGAACCAGAAGCCGAGTTGCCGGTGGAGGATCGTGAAGCGTTGATTGAGCGCTTTAAAGCCCAGCTGGGCGACCGGGTCACCGAGGTGCGCACTACGGACCGGCTGACCGACTCGCCGGCTCGCCTGGTCGATCCGCAGGGTGGGCTCGACCAGCAAATGCAGCGCGTGTACCGCATGCTGGATAAAGATTTTGAAGTTCCCAAGAAAGTGCTCGAGCTCAACCCGCGCCACCCGCTGGTCGCCCGCTTGAACGCCCTGCCCCAGGATCACGCGCTCAACGCCCTGGTGATCGAGCAGATCTACGAGGACACCTTGTTGATCGAGGGTTTGCACCCCGACCCGGCGGGCATGATCGACCGCATCGAGCAGTTCATGCAAGCCGCGCTGGAATAGGATATCACCATGCCCGCTACATCTGACGATCTGCCTGATTTTGACGCCTGGTGGGACTACGACCATCCGGACGAAACCGAGGTGCGCTTCCGGGACCTACTGCCCCAGGCCCAGGCGAAACCGGCGTATCACGCCGAATTACTCACCCAAATCGCCCGCACTCAGGGTTTGCAGCATCGATTTGAAGACGCCCACCGGACCCTGGACCGGGTTAAAGGCATGCTTTCAACGGAAATGAAGCGCGCCAAGGTGCGTTACTTGTTGGAACGTGGGCGGGTATTTAATTCCTCCCGCCAGAAAGCCCTGGCCTTGCCCCTGTTCCAGAAAGCCTGGCAGGAAGCCGGGGAGATCGGGGAAGACTTTTTTGCCGTGGACGCTGCCCACATGCTGGCCATCGCTGCGCCGCCCGAGGAGGCCCTCCGTTGGAACCTGGATGCGCTGGCGTTGGCAGAAAAAAGCGAGAAGCCGAGGGCGCGCAAGTGGCTTGGCTCGCTGTACAACAATATCGGCTGGACTTATCACGATCGGGGTGATTTTGCGCAAGCGCTGGAATTCTTCGAAAAAGCCCAGGCTTGGCGAGAGGAACACGGACAGGAAAAAGAGACGCGCATCGCTCGCTGGTGCGTCGCCCGCGCATTGCGTTCCCTCGAGCAAATCGACCAGGCTTACCAGATTCAGCGTGAGCTGCTTGCAGAATACCAGGCTCTGGACGAGCAGCCCGGCTACGTCAATGAGGAGCTCGGTGAGTGCCTGCTGCTTATGGACAGGGCAGAGGATGCTCGCTCGTATTTTCAACAGGCTTATGAAATCTTATCGAAGGACCCCTGGTTAGCGGAAGCCGAACCCGGACGCATCGAACGCTTGCGCCACTTAAGTCAACAGGCCGCCTGAACCGTCCGAGCCTTTATCCAATCTTTTCGATCAGGGAGATTCAGAGGCCTGCTCTTCGGCGGCTGGGGTTTCCAGATGCTTTTCTTCGGGGAGCAGCCGGCACAGGCGCTGCACTTCCTCCCGGGCCTCTTCTTCAGCGACGACTACGAGCACATCGCCTTTTCTCAAGATCGTATCCCCGTGGGGGATCATCAACACCCCGCCACGCCGGAGGGAAGCGATGATGCACTCCCTGGGCCAGCTCACTTCGTTGACGCGTTTTCCCGCGCACCAGGCTTCATCCTCGATGCGCACCTCTTCCACGCTGACTTCACGACCGCTGGTGGCTCTCAGCTTGGCTTCTTGGGTGCGATGACGCATGGCTGCTCGCCGGCTCAGCGCTACATCGTAGGCTTTGACCACATCCCCACGCCGCAGCCAACCTAACAGCTCGGTCTCGTCTTCCCGGGCCACTACCGGCATCCGTCCGACGTCGCGCGCGCCCATGCGGCGCAACGCCGCGCCGATCGATTCGTCCGGATAAGCTACCAGCAGGTGTCGCGTGCACACTTCCCCCACCCTCACTCGCGACCATTCGGCTTCCTCGGCCTGGTCCAGATCCTGTACTGTGACCACTCCGATCAGTTTGCCTTGATCGTTGACCACCGGGACGCCGTGGTGTCTGGTTCGTAAGAACATCTCAGCCGCGGTAGCCAGGTTATCACGCTCATTCATAGTCACCGGCGGCGGTTTCATCACCTCTTCTACCCGGATAGTTTCCAGGACTTCAACGTCCCGGCCACGCTGCAAGCGGATGCCTCGCCGGGCCAGCTTCAGCGTGTAAATGGACTCGCGGTGCATGACTTCGGCCACGATTGTGCTGATGATCACCCCGGCCATCAGCGGAATGATTAGCCGGTAGTCGTCCGTCATCTCGAACACGATCAATACTGCCGTGATAGGCGCCCTGGCCGCTCCTGCGAACACTGCCGCCATGCCGACGACCGCGAACGCCCCCGGGCCGGCAGTGAGGCCTGGCGCGATCTGTTCGACGACCTGCCCAAATGCCCCGCCTAACGCGGCGCCCGTGAACAGAGCAGGCGCAAACACGCCGCCGGAATTACCCGATCCTAACGTCAGGGAAGTGGCCAGCGGTTTGAGAAAGATCAATGCCAGGAGCAGAAGAAACGGAGTGTGGCCAAGGAGCGCTTCCTCGATCACCACAAATCCTGCTCCGAATACGTGCGGTATGTTGGCGGAGACTGGCAAGCCGCTGCCCAGCTGTTCTGAAGTCAATCTTCCTACCCCAAGGACGATTGGGTAGCCGAAAGCCAATCCGCCCAACAACAAACCGCCCACGGCGGGTTTTAGAGCATCGGGAAACGTCCATTCATCGAAGCGATCTTCAAACCAGTAGAGCAGCTTGATAAACCAGACCGCCACGATCGCAGCCAGGAGGCCTAACACAGCATAGAGCAGAATTTCCCAGGCTGATTGCACCTGGTATTTTGGAATTGGAAAGGCAGGGCTGTCGCCCAAGAAAACTCGCGCCAGTGTCGAAGCCGTCACCGCCGAGATAACCACGTTGCCCAATGCCTGCGGGTGCAGCTCGCCCATGATGATTTCCAGGGCAAAGATGACTCCAGCGATCGGTGCGTTGAAGGTGGCTGCAATCCCGGCGGCTGCGCCGCAGGCTACCAGGTTGCGGATCCGTTCCTCAGACAGGTTCAGCCACTGCCCCAGGGAGGAGCCCAGCGCCGCGCCAACCTGTACGATCGGCCCTTCACGACCTGCGGACCCGCCGCTGCCGATGCACAAAGCCGAAGCCGCGATCTTGGCTACGACCACACGCGGCCGGATGCGCCCGCCTTGCAAGGCGATCGCCTGCATGACTTCCGGCACGCCGTGGCCCTTGGCCTCTTTGGCAAAGAAAGCGATGATCGGGCCGGCCAGCAAACCGCCAGCCATTGGAATCAGGATAATCAACCCCCGCCCAAGCCCACCCAAGAGTTGCTCGCCGCCGCTGAAGAACGCTCGCTCGACCACGCCGATCAATCCAATAAAAAAGACTGCTCCTATGCCGGTCCCGGCGCCGATCGCCAGCGCTGTGCCCAATAGTACAGCCGGTTCGGAGAACTGGTAGCGGTCGAGCAGTTGCGGTAAATTTACTCTTAACGAGTGAAACACAGACCTACAACCTCCAATACGTCATCCATCACTAAACTGACTGTATTTAGACGGATTTTACCGCTCAAACAATCCCTTCCCACAAACGATCCCGAAAGCTTCAGCGAACAACAGTATATATTACCACTGTCAGCTGGTAGTGTTTGGGCGGGTGTGGCCTGCCCAAACACTACCGTTTTTTTACGATTTCTGTCTCAGGCAAATTCAATCTGGCTGGCGTTAATGCAGTCCCTGGTCCCCAATAGGGTTAGTTTATCGCCCGGTTTGAGACGGGTATAGCCGTGCGGAACGACCAATTCCCCCTCCTTTCTCACAGCCAGGATGAGCATGTCCTCTGGGAGCTCTAACGAACTCAGCGGGCGATCGAGAAAAGCAGGATTAAATACCGTGACCTCGCACACCTCTTTGTCGTCGTCCGTGCGGGTCAGCAGCTCGTACAAAGCCGGGTTGCGGGTGAGCAACACCAACAGGATCGCCTGGTCCATGGCTGCATTTAACGGTGTCACACCCAGGCGCTCGAAACGGTCGACTTCACCCGGAGCGGTAACCCTGGAAACCACGTGATCGATGCCGTACGTGGTGCGCGCCCTCTGGCATACGCGGTAGTTCAGTTCTACGTCGCTGTACACGCAAACCAGGGATTTCGCCTGATTTAAATGCGACTCTGCGGCTCCATCATATCGGTCGAGATGTGCCCGCACGGCTTCGAAGCCGCGTTCTTGCGCCTTCAAGATGCGCTGAGGGTCGCTGTCGATCAGCACCACTTTTTCCTCATGCTCGACCAGGTTTTTGGCGACCTGCAGGCCCAGCTGCCCTGCGCCGGCAATGACGATCGGGTGAACCTCCGCTTGTCCGTGCGGGAGAACGCTGTTGAACACTAACGGAGAGCCGGTCACGGTGATGATCGCCACCAGGATGATGGCCGCATTAACCGGCTCGCTGATCACGCCAATCCGCAGCCCGATAGCAGAAGCGGCGATAATCAATGACAGACGAGCTGAGAGCAGCGCCCCGGCACCGAAAGTCTCACGCCAATCAAAGCTTAGGCGAAACAACAAGGTCGGAAGCAGCTTCACCAGGATGGCAGCTGCCAATAACAGCGGCACCAACAACAAGGCCTCCGGAGAAGAAAGCAGCGCGGCCAGGTTGAAATCCACGCCCACCATGATAAAAAAGATGGGGATAAAGAAGCCAAACCCGATCGCCTCCAGCTGGTGTCCCAGGTCGACGTCCTCCGGGCCGCGCAGCAAGGAGACGATCGCTCCGGCCAAAAAAGCGCCCAGGATCAGTTCGGTGCCCAGGGTTTCGGCCAGTACGACGAAGATCAACATCAAGGTGAAGGCGGCGCGTATCTTAATCTGAGCGGTCGCATGGCTGAGCTCCTCCATCATGTGACGCACGCCGGGAATGCGGTTGAAAAAGAACATACCGAAGCGATACATGAAGAAGAAGGCCACAAACAGCAAGCCGATCAACAAAATATCCAAGGTAAGGCCCACGGAGATGGCAGCAACGACCACGGTGATCAGAAGCATGGTAGCGAAATCGGCGATCAGCGCCGCTATCATCAGCGTCTGACCGTAACGACCGCTGCTCAAGCCGCGCTCCTTGAGCACGGGAACCACAACGCCCAGGGAGGTGGTTGAGAGGATCAACGCCATCATCCACGGGTTGCGCACCAATTCCATTCCCTGGAAAAGGAATGCAGCCATCACCGAGAGCATTAAAGTCACAAAAAAAGTCAGGCTGGCGATGGGCAGTGGACCCCAACCATTGCCCTGCTTGCTACTGGAGTTGCCGAAAGATAAATTCAGGCTGGAGAAGTCGATCTCCATCCCTGAAAGGAACATCAAAAAGACAAAACCAAACTCTGCTAACAGGTCGAGGGTCGGATCGTGTTGCTGCACCCAGCCCAACCCACTCCGCCCTATCAGGATACCCGCGATAATTTCACCCACCACAATCGGTAAACTCAGTTTTTTGAAACGGGAAAGCAAGATGGGGACTAAGAAAGCCAGAAAAACGACGATTAGCAGAGGTAGAAACGAACGGGTTTCTTCCATTAAATACCTCCGCTAACAGTGTAACACATGTTCTCGCGCGGCTGACGGGTTAGCGATCCCCCAGATCAACCGGTTCAAATTCGAGCCGCATGCTGCGCGCCCAGATATGATGTGTACGGCAAAACTCGAACACTTCGTCGATCGCGGCAAGGTTCCCGTCATCGTCGTGGGTAAAGATGACCCCATCAATCTTCTCTTCGGATGAGAACTGCGCTAGTTGCTCGAGCCCGCCCAGGATTTCCACGCCGTGGATCTGCCGGCCAGCCTTAAACTTGTCCGGGTCTACAAAACCGATCACGCGATAACCGAGCTGGGGGTTCATTAAGATCCAGCGCAAGGCTAGCTCGCCCCCATCACCGGCGCCATAGATCAGCACGCGCGCCTCGTTGCCGTCGGAGTGCCGGAGAGTATATTGGTCGAGCAACCGGAAGGAAGATCGTGTGGCAGCCAGTCCCAGGAACAAGAACACACCGTACAAGATCGGTACGAGCGTGGGGTAAGCCTGGGAACCATAGAGCAATGCGGTCGCCAGCAAGACCAGCACAGCGCTGCCCAGCGCAGCTTTCAAGAACCGTACGAAGTCGTCGATCCCAACGTAACGCCACACCCCCCGATAAACCCCGAAGACAAAGTTTGCCAGGTAAGCGGAGCCCAGCGCTACGGGTGCGCTGACCAGCAAAAGGGCCAGGTTGTCCGTATTTAAACTTAACCCGGAGGAGATCAAGAACGCCAGGTAGTAAGCCACCGCAAAGAGGACAAAATCCAAGATGACCTCCAACACGCGGCGTTTATAGGTCAGCTCCAGCATGATGCGCGTGATTGGCCCGTGGCGGCTCAGTTCTTTTTGGGAATGAACGACCTTCAACCCGCCAAGATAAGCGGTCAGCAAGGCGAGGCCGAGTACCAAAATCGGCGCCAGCACCAGACTGTACCAATAATTCAGAGACTCGAGCGCCGCTGCTGCTATCCCGGAGGTCACGCCAACCG
Organism: uncultured Anaerolineaceae bacterium; assembly: GCA_964400875.1. GTDB lineage: Bacteria > Chloroflexota > Anaerolineae > Anaerolineales > UBA4823 > CAYNWK01. The sequence goes on from CAYNWK010000165.1 coordinate 8,914, forward strand.
CATACAATACGATCACCGCCTGTCGTTCGGATAAACCGAAGGCGATCAGGCGGTGGGAAGCGTGATCCCTCCCGCCCTGTGCTGGAGACTGTCCTCGCAGCACCCGAGTAAAGGTCACCAGGATGGTGTCCAGGATCGGCAGGAGGAACAGCAGCGTCGGCACTCCCATCACCGCCAACACGTTCGAAGCTTGCGGCTGGCGGGCAATGGCCAACACAGCCAGGGTGAAGCCCAAGAACAAGCTGCCTGCGTCCCCCATGAAGATCGATGCGGGAGGAAAGTTAAAAAACAGAAATCCCAAGACGCTGCCAGCCAGGGCCATCGAAATCAACAACAGGCTCTGGTTCCCGCCCTCCCAGAAGAAATAACTCAAGATCCCGGCGGTGATCAACGCCAAACCACCCGCCAGACCGTCCATGTTATCCAGCAGGTTGATCGCGTTGGTGATTCCGACCAGCCATATGAAAGTCACCAACCCGTTAGGGATCTGGGCGATCAGTTCGTTTTGCAAGCGGGGAGAAAAGAATTGGGTGGTGTATCCCAAATAGACGACCACGGCGGCAGCCAGGATCTGGCCCACCAGTTTGGTCTGGGGGGTGAGCGGCCTGAAGTCATCGTATAAGCCCAGGCAAAAGACCAGGGCCGATCCGGCCAGCAAACCCCAACGCACCGTTTGCCAACCTCCGCTGACGAATTCGCTCACCA
>CAYNWK010000166.1:0-7718 GCA_964400875.1 uncultured Anaerolineaceae bacterium
GCGGACAACTACTACTCGGTCGGCCTGGGCGAGCAGCCCGGCATCTACCGCAAGCTCAACGGCGTCGAGGTCCAGCTGCTCGATGACCCGGAGGAGCTGGTCCGCCTGCCGCACGGTCCCGGCGAGACCGGTAGGTTCAAGGTCTACGCCCACAACACCGGGAGTTCCATCGCCGTCAAGGCCGACCGGTATGGCGATGGAGTAGATTATGACCTCGAAATCATCGATACCGATCCGGCCGCGGTCGCCAAATTCACCGGAACGCGCGTCGGCATGTTGAGCGCCGGCGGCGAGCCCGGCTCTCCCTGGTTCTACATAGACAACGTCAAAATCTATCCCACACTGCTCCTGGACATTTACTCGCCGGTCACCTACTACGTTGATCAGAGTAACCTGCAGGCCAGCGACTCCAACCCGGGCACGGAAAGTCTGCCCTGGCTGACCATCCAAAAGGCGGCCGACACGGTTTGGGCGGGCGACACCGTGATCGTCAAACCCGGCGTGTACAACGAGCGGGTTACCTTTGAGAAGGGCACCCGGGGGGCACTGTTCAAGGTCATCACCTTCAAAGCGCAGCCCAGGCGCTCCGCGACCATGTGGGGCTTTTACACCCAGTACGCCCATTACCTGAGGGTCGAAGGGTTCAACATCACCACCGATCCCTCCCTGACGGGCTGGACCGAACAAAACGGCGTGTTCATTGCCAGCGATCAAGTAGAGGTGGTGGACAACTATCTGTATGACCTGAAAAGCGCCGCCATCTCGGGCACGTCGGTTGGAGCGCGCGTGGTCGATAATCACATCTATCACAGTCAAATGGGAATTACCATTTCCGGGTCCGGCTGGCTGGTGGAAGGCAACGAAGTCGAGCGGCTGTTCAACTACGGCGGCGGGGATTCGGATTACTCGCGCTTCTTCGGGGATGACCACGTCATTCACGGCAACTTCTTCCACGGCACCCTGTTCAACGAAATCGGCACGGCGCATGTGGACTGCTTCCAGACCTTTGACAACAACGGGGAGTCCGCCCACCATATCACCTTCGACGGCAATATCTGCTTCGACTTCCACCAGGGGTTCATGGGCGAGGCCGCCTATTACGGCGACATCTCCGACCTCGTTTTCAGCAACAACATTTTCGCCCACGGCGGCGCCTGGGGCATGAGCGTGCACCAGATCCAGGGCGTCACCGCGGTGCACAACGTCTTCGCCGACATCCAGTATCACGGCATCGGCTTTCGCGACGGGGCCACCGGCGAGGTGTACAACAACATCTTCTACAATGCCGGCACGAACTACTGGGCCTCGGACGGCGGCTCGGTCCAGGGCAGCCACAACCTGCTGTACGCGACCGGGGATACCATCGATCCCGGCGATTTTCCGGATGACCTGGTCAACCTCGATCCCTTGCTGGCCGATCCCGCAGCCGACGATTACCACATCCTGGCGGGCAGCCCGGCCATCGACGCCGGGATTTATGTGGGCGTGACGACCGACCTGGAGGGCGCAACCCGCCCCCAGCAAAACGGCTACGATATCGGCGCCTACGAATTTACCCCGGCGCTGCAGCTGGGCGGCATGCCGTCAGACCAGGCGATCCACCTGTCCTGGAGCGTCAACGTCGCCCTGCCCCCGGACGCCACCTGGCAGATCCTCTACACCGGACCAGCCGGCGACGAGCCCTCGCCCATCAGCGGCCTGCCCAATCCAACCCGCGCCTACGCGCTGACCGGGCTGACCAATTACACGCCTTACACCATCACCCTCAACGCCATGCAGGCTGGCGCGCCGCTGTTGACCGATACCCTTACGCTGCTGCCCTCGGACAACCTTTTGCAGCTGGCGCTGGTGTTGAAGTCGCCATGAGCTCGTATCGATTAGGCTCAACCGTATGGTTGCTGCCAGCGGGAGGCTTGGGATGAAAAGCAAAGGCAGCCGGCTGCCCCTGGCAGTGATATTGATTACGCTATGCGCGCTGATCTGCGGGGTGGGACGCGTGGCCTTCTCTCGAGACCTCGCTCCGGCGGTTGGCGGCAGGACCGCTGACGTAGAGGACACCCCGCCCACGGCTACGGGGGTGAGCGCGGCGATGGAAATCATTCCCAACGACCGGAAAATCGACTGGAGTCATGCTGGCATCCCTGATGGAATACCGGCCAGGACGACCGTTTGCGCGACCATCGACAGCGCCGTATTCGGCAACGGCGCCACCGACGCGACCAACGCCATCCAGGAAGCGCTGGACGGCTGCCCGGACGAACAGGTGGTCTATCTGCCCCCCGGCGCCTACCTGGTGAGCGATACGATCCACCTGGATGATTACAACACACTCCGGGGCGCCGGTCCCGGCAAGACCATCCTTCAGCACACCGGGGGCTGGTTGCGATCCATGGTGGATATGCGCGGCTCGATCTACTACCAGCTGGCTACCCTCCACAAAACCCACGATGTGCTCCAGGCCAATAAAGACGCTCAGACGATCACGCTGGACAGCGCTGCGGGCATCCATCCCGGCGACATCCTGCTGATCAACCAGCTCAACGACGGCGAGCTCGTCGATCCCGTCGGTGTCGAGGGAAAATGCACGTATTGCGGTTATGAGGGGGGCGATCGCGCCCTGGGGCAATTTGTCGAAGTGACTGCCGTGAACGGGGACCAGGTCTCACTCAACCTGCCGCTGCATTGGACCTACGATCTCGCGCTGGACCCCTGGGCCTACCAGGTGGACGCTTACGCCATGATCCGCCACGCCGGGCTGGAAGATCTCACCCTGACACAGGATCTTCCCGAGGTTGAATTTATGATCGAGATGGACGGCGCACAGTACTCCTGGGTCAAGAACGTCGAGATCGAGAACATTCAAAGGCGGGCCATGTGGATCATCGATTCCTTGCAAAACGAGATCAGGGGCTGCTACGTGCACACCGGCATCGACGGCTACGGTCGCGACCGCGGCTACGGCATCTACCTGGATATCCACAGTTCCAACAACCTGGTCGTGGACAACGTGTTGAGCACCATCGACGGCGGCGGTGTGATGACCGGCGGGGGCGCATCCGGAAATGTGATCGGATACAATTACCTGCACAACATCCTCTTTGACGATCCCTGGTGGCTGATCGGCAGCCCTTACCTCAACCACAACCCGCATCCCAAAATGAACTTGTGGGAAGGGAACGTCGGCTACAAAGCCGAAGCCGATATCATCCACGGCTCGTCTAGCCACAATACGATCTTCCGTTCGCAGTCGAAAGGCTGGCAAAGCGATACCATCACGACCCGCAATAACGCGGTTGAGATCGCCGCCAAGAACACCTACCTGAACGTCGTTGGCTCCGTACTGGGAACGCCCGGAAAGTCCAACCGCTACGAGGTGCTGCCCGGCCAGCCGTATGACGATTGGTCCGATAACGTGATCTGGGCGCTGGGGATCGGCAGCGGCGTAGACGATCCGGAGGTCGCCGCCACACTCCTGCGCCACGGCAACTTCGATTACGTCACCAACTCGGTCATCTGGGACGCGGCGATACCCAACCACGAGCTGCCTGCTTCGCTGTATTTGAGTGAAAAGCCGTCGTGGTGGTGCCAGGAAACGCTCTGGCCAGCGATCGGCCCGGACGTTGTCGGGTACGTCAATGATATCCCGGCGAAAAGGCGGTTTGAAGGCCTGGCCTGCAGCCAGACAGCCTCGCTGACTTTGCACGCCAGCCCCGGCGACGAGCGCATCGCGCTGGCCTGGGAGGTCAACACCGTCCTGTCCCCCACGACCACCTGGCGGATCACGTACCTTGGGCCACCGGGCGATCAACCCTCCCCCATCAGCGGCCTGCCCGAACCGACCCGCGCTTATACCCTGACCGGGCTGACCAATTTCACGCCATACCTCCTCACCCTCGACGCCATGCAGGATGGCGCGCCCGTGCTATCCGGAATCGTGACGGTGATCCCGACGGACATCTTTTTGCACCTGCCTGTAGCGATCAAAAACCCCTGATAAAGCCACGTGACGACGAAAACTTATCCCGTATTTGCCCTCGCCGCGCTTTTGCTGCTCGCCTTGAGCGGCCACGTTCAGGCGACAACCGCGGGGGAGGCCCTCATCCCGGGCGAGCTGCGCACCGACGCCACGTACGACCACATCGGGTTGCTGTGGGAAGTAACCGGCGATGAGAACCTGGACAGCGCCATGACCCTGGAGTTCCGCCGTCTGGGAGAAACGACCTGGCATCCCGGCGCGCCGGCCATGCGCGCGTACCCGACCATCTACGTCCAGGACGGGCCATTGGGCCTGAACTATTGGGCTGCCAGCGCGCTTTTCCTCGAATCGGGCGATACCTATGAACTGCGGGCGACGCTGACCGACCCGGACGGCGGCGGCGAGACGCGCACCGTCACCGCCGCCACGCGTTCGGAGCCCCAACCCGATCCTCTGGGCCGCCAGCTGTACGTCGTCCCCGGCGCCGGGGGTGGGGATGGCAGCGCCGGGAATCCGTTTCAGGGCTTGCAGGCCGCCGCCGACGCCGCCCAACCCGGGGATACGTTTCACCTCGCGGCTGGGACTTACACCCCCTTCCAATTGCTCACCAGTGGTACAGCCGGACACCTGATCACCTTCTTGGGACCGGTCAATGGAATGGCAGTGGTGGATGGCGCAGGCACCGGTCAGGGCGTGGTTACGCTCGGAAACTATGACCGCACTATCGGCCACGTCATTATCGCAGGGCTGATCATCCAGAACGGGCACTGGGGTGTAGACGCCCAGCACAGCCACGACCTCGTCCTGCGCTATAACACCATCCGCGACGTGGACGATGGCGTCATCAACCGCCGCGGCGATGCCCAGGAGTACAACCAGACCGTGTGCGACAACCTCATCGAAGGGCGCACCCCCTGGCCGGGCAGCGGCATCCCCTCCGAACGGGGGATAGACTTACGCGGCGATGGCAACGTGGTATGCCATAACACCGTGCGCTATTTTGGCGACTGCGTATCCGTCCAGCCTTTCACCGGCCCATCCTACGGCAATGATATCTTCGGCAACGACGTTTCCTATTGTGTGGACGACGGCATTGAGATCGATTACAACCAGGCCAATGCCCGCGTCTGGCGCAACCGGGTGATGAACGCGCGCATGGGAGTCAGCCTGCAGCCTATCCGGGGCGGCCCGGCATATATCTTCCGCAACGAGTTCTTCAACCTGGAGAGTGTGCCGATCAAAATGCACAACGACACGACCGGCTTTTACATCGTGCACAACACCGGCGCCAAGCATTCCGACGGTTACGGCGACAACGGCGCCATGTGGCGCAACGCGGTTCTGCGCAACAACCTTTTCCTCGGGACGCGCTACGCCTTCGAGTTCACCACGGTCGCCGATGAGGGCTTTCGCGATTTTGACTACAACGCCTGGGGAACCAGCCGTGCCATCGGCGGCCCCGACGCGCCCCACTTCAAGTGGGACAATGTCCGCTATGACACCCTGGCCGACTTACCCCCGGGTGTGGAAGATCACGGTGTGCCGGTGGGCTTCGCTGACCTGGCGAACGCAAGCCTGCCCTCGGACTGGAACGTCGCCGCCGAGCCGGGCAGCCGGGACCTGCGCCTGGTCGCCGGCTCGGCGGCCATAAACGCCGGCGCAACCTTGCCAAACCTCAACGATGCTTTTCCGCTTGATGGCCCTCCGGATAACGGCGCTTTCGAATACGGCCAGCCCTTGCCGGAATACGGGCCTCGCGCGCAGGTCCCGGATTTGAGCGCCTCCACCAAGGAAGCCGGCTCCCTTGCTCCCGGTTTCGGAGAAGTGCTTATATACACCCTCACCATGCGCAACACCGGCGCCCCTCTGGTCGAGGAGATCTCCATGACGGACACCATCCCGGCCGGGCTGGCGTACATTCCGGGCAGCCTGAGCGCCTCCTCAGGGACCGTCGATGAGAGCGCTGCTCCCACCTTGACCTGGACCGGAATCCTGAACGGCGATCTACTAACCATCACCTACTCAGTAACCGTCACGGAAACCGGGGCGCAGGCGATCACGAATACAGCCACCATCGACGCCGGCTCGGCGGGTGTTTTCACTCGCAGTGCTACGATCATCGTGAACGGCCAGCTGCGCTACCTGCCGCTCACCCTGACCCCCTGAGAAGAGGAAGCGGGTGAATTAGACGGGGGTTGCCCGCCCAATCCACCCGTGCTTTCCCGGCGAACTGCGCATCTCCTAAAGAAGGTGCCCTATGGCGCCAGATTCAACCCCACCACCACCGGATCGTGGTCGGAGGATCGGTACGCGTCGGGGCTGTACAGGCTGTTGAGCTGCCCGGGGGATTTGTATTCCGTGTTGTAATCCAGCACTACCGGTTCGTCGGCGTTGATGTGCCACAGCGTTGCGCCCGCTACCTGGGGAACCAGGCTGGAGGAGGCCAGCGCCTGGTCGAGATATCCCGCCTGCCCGAAGTACACGTACGAGTAAGCGAACAATCCCAGGTTGCTCTCCAGCAGGCTGGTGTAACCGGCGTTTTTGATCGCCTCGATGGGGGCTTCCTGGGCATACGCGTTCAGGTCGCCGGTGATCAGGAAATCCGGATCGCCGCTGCCGGTGGGATCGGCGGCCAGCCAGGTGGTCAGGTCGTTGGCAGCTGCGACGCGGGTTTGGTTGCAGTTGCCCTGCCCGTCGCCGGTGTCGGGATCACCCGGACACGCAGAGCCCTTCGATTTAAAGTGGTTGACGGCGACGGTCAGCTGGCCCCCTGTGCTCAGCTGGACGAAGGTCTGCGCCAGCGGGGCGCGGTTCAGGCTGGCGAAGGCGCCGTCCGTTTTAATCGCCGCCGGGCCAACCGGCTGCACGGTCTCGAGGCGGTAGATGAGCCCCACGGTGATTTCGTCCCAGCCTACCTGGGGCACGCCGCCGTCGATCAGGTCGTAGGTGGTTCCGGATGGCGCGCTGGCGTTCAGGCTGTTGACCAGCTGCTGAATGGCGCTGTTGGCGCCAAACCCGTCGTTTTCCAACTCCACCAGGCCGATGATGTCCGCGTCCAGGCCCAGGATGGCGCTGACGAGCTTGTCTTCCTGGCGGGCGAGCTCGCCTGGCGTATCCGCCCCCCGGCTGGTGGGGAAAGCAGGGCCGTTGAAGTAATTGAGCACGTTGAAGCTGGCCACTCGCAGCGTTCCGCCGACGGCCGGGTTTGACGGGCGGGGGTTCACGTGCGCCCAGTTCAGCAGGGTTGTTGGCTGGATGCGGTAATCGCTGGAGGCGTAATCCAGCACGCCGGTCAGGCCGGTTACCGTATCGCCGGAGCGCAGGGTGTTGCCCGCGGTTAACCCCGGCGCAGGATAATCGATGGGGTCGGGATCTTCCACGTTGCTGCCGTCGTCGAGCACGATCCGCTTGAGGTCGTTGGCCGCCTGCCAGGCGAGCGCCGCTGGGCCTGGAGATGTGACGTTCGTCGGCTGCCAGAGCCGCTCGGAGGCCAGCGAGAGCTCCCCATAGCGGCCTAGATCGTAGTTTTCGGTCACGTAGAGGGACTGAGGAAAGATCACCAGCATCCCCTCGTATTTTTCAAGCGCATCGCTTGAAGGCACCGGCAGGGACAGGCTCACCGGGCTGATGTTTGGAGCCGTGCCGCAAACATAGAGGCTGCGCGACTGAACGAGCTGGGTGCGCCCAAAATACTCGCTGACTTTGCCCTGTACCTGCACCGGGTCGCCTGCATTGACCGGCG
>CAYNWK010000166.1:7818-9580 GCA_964400875.1 uncultured Anaerolineaceae bacterium
GAAGTTGAGGTGGCCGTAGGCGTCAAACCTGCGCCCGAAGTGGCTGTTGCGGTGGGGTTGCCTCTCGGCGTGGAGGTCGGCGTCGCGCCGCCAGGAGAGGTTGGCGGCGGCGTGCGCGCCAGTAAAACGGTCCCCTCCCCTTGCCTCCCCTGGTTAAATGCGGCCTGCACGTGGAAGCTGACCATCCACATTGCCCCCCATAGCGCCAGCGAGATGACGAGAAGTTTTCCGGTTTTTGGCATGTCCTGTCCTTAATGTAGTGCTGCTACGGCCGGATTAAGTTGATATGCAGATAATTTTAGTCCTCTTTAGTTAACTTGCACACCCACTTTAAGAATCGATGGGGATGTTTTTTACGCCGCTGGTACTATTGGCCCAAAATCACTCTTTTACCTGCAGGCTCAGACAGCGCTTTTATTATCCCGATCGTCTCTCCCTATTGCTCCCCCGAAGCACGTGCTCTCAGGGCCTTCCTGAAGCCTTAAGGGACGTCCTTGCAAACAAGTAAGGGACGCCGCTTGGAAAATTGGCAAGGACGCCGCTTAATTACCCAAGGGACGCCTCTGAGACCATTTCAGGGGCGTCCCTTGGCTCCGTTATTTCCGATTTGGCGCGCCAGTTTTGGCGAGTTTAGGGCGATTCGGGCAGATTCAGGTTCCAGTCATAGCGCGGTGAGGTGCTCGGTTGCTTGTATGGACTGAAATCGATCTCCCCCGCCTCCAGGCGCTTCAGCCCGTCCAGCAACAGGAAAGCGGCCACCTGGCTGGAAGGAATGCGATTGCGCTTTGCCAGATCGAAGATGCGCTGTTTGAGCTCCGGCGGCAGGTCCCAATTGACCCGTCCGGGCAGCCTGGCCTTGGCCTTCTGGCGCGCTTTGACCTTTTTCAAGCGCTCGTCGCGCGGCAGGCGCGCTTCGTCCCGCTTTTGCTCGATGTTTTCCAGGATCTCGGCCGTGGAAGGGTCGATCGTCTGCCGGCGCTCTTGATCGTCAGCCATGGTTAACCACCTCCATCATGCGCTCCAATACGTCCGCGTAGCCGCCGATCTGCCTGCCGTTGCTCTCGTAGCCGGTGACCGCGGCCGAGTTGGGCGTATATTCCCACAGGGTCCGGCCATAGGCGGCGGCCTCCCGCGCCTTGGTGTCCTGCGGGATGGGCGGCCAAACTTTCCCGCCAAAGGCGTTGACCACCTGGCGCAGCTGGTAGGCCGTCTCCCGGGTGGTGCGGTCGAAAAAAGTGGGCAGGATGCTGTAGCCCAGGAAGGCGTGATCTTGCCGCGCCACCTCGCCCATCGAGAGCAGGATCTCGTTGACCCCATCCACCGCCATGGCGTCCAGTTTGGTGGGCACCAGCACCCAGTCCGAGGCCACCAGCGCGGCGACGTGCAGCACGTCCAGGGAGGGCGCCGTGTCCATCAAGACGACATCGTAGCGCAAATTCGCCTCCTTCAGGCTGTTGATCAGCACCCGCTCGCGAAAATCCAGCGTGGTGACGTAGCGTTTGACCGCCTCGGTGCGCTTGTTTCCCGAAATGACTTCCAAGCCGGGGCGCGCCAAGACCACTACCTCCCCCACCGGAGCTTCTTCCACCAACAAGCGGTGCAATCCGGGCTCTTTTTCAAGGCCCAAAGAGAAAGCGACATGTCCCTGGGGGTCCAGATCGATGATCAGGACCTTGTAGTCCTGCCGCGCCAGGCCGTGAGCCAGGGTCACGGCGGTGGTCGTCTTACCGACGCCCCCTTTTTGATTGGCGACCGTGATCAC
>CAYNWK010000167.1:0-9499 GCA_964400875.1 uncultured Anaerolineaceae bacterium
GGAAGCGGGCTGTCCATTTCGATTAATTCCACCGCCTCGGAAGAAGGCGGATCGTTGCGTTTCCCTGCGACGTGACGCACCATCGCGCCTTCGCCGTCCGGTCGGACGCCTACCAGGACAGCCAATTCGTCGTCGGTCAGGTTATCTTTCACCACCGGGCGCGCGCTCCCCGTGATCGTGGCGATCAGGGCTGATATGCGTGGGTCCCAGGTGGCGTAGCAGCCCTCGCTGTACTGGCTGGAGATCGCTTTTTGCAGCGCCGGGACGTGGGCCAAATCGGTCACACGAACCATCTCGGTAAAGAAGTTGCGCTTGCCTAATTCTTTGCCGGCTTGGAACATGGCTTCTGGGGTTTCCAGCTGCTCCCAAACTTCCTGAGGGATAGGCTCCCCGATGACCTGGTGTTTCGTCACTTCTCGGGTGCTGACCGCGGTGACGATGCGCAGCATCAGGTCTTCATAGAAGAACCGCTCGTCGTCGGTCTCGGTGCGCGGGTAAGCGCCAACCAGGTCGAAGGTATACGCCTCCTCAGGTTCGTCCTCGCCGACCACCAGTATCACCCGGATGCTCATCGCCTGGGTTTGAACCAGGCGCACCAGGCTCAGGATGGGCCCACCGCGCTGCCCTTGTTCCGAGAGCGTCTGGTAAGCGTCAGGACCCAATCCGGGGAAGTCGAAATCCTGAGGATCCAGTGGATCTTTTTGCAGCACACGGGAAAAGTGGGCCAATGTATCCTGAAGTTGTTCGGGCGTGATCTGTACGATGGTGAAAACCGTAGGAGAGTGGTCGAGGTCGTAACGGCGTCTGGCGGTGAACATTAAGGCATCTCGCCAGCCGACCGGTTCGCCAAAGACCGCCGTGGTCAGGATGGCATCCGTGTCCTCGTCTGGAGCCTCCTGGATCAGATGACCGTGTTCCTGAAAGCTTTGCAGCAGGTTATCGGTGAACAGTTCTAAAAGAGGCGTTCGTTTCGCCGGGACGAGAGTCACCGAGACCTGCCGCAGCCATTGATGGGTTGGTTTCCTAAAAGTGGGATGGGATACTAACCTTTGCATCGCGGTATTCCTTTTCACAACTGTAACTACGTGTACTGGTAAAATTATTTATGCGTTAAGTTGGGGAGTTTTGGCACGCCGTGCATGCCAAAACTCCCCCCAGTTCCTTCGGTGCTATATTTTACACCAATGAAGCGGGAGAAGATATGACTGAGCTGTTGTACCAATCGGATAGCTATCTGAAAATGTTCAAAGCAAAGGTGACCGAGGTTGACACCGAAAATCACGGGGTTATCCTCGATCAGACTGCATTCTACCCTGGCGGAGGCGGGCAGCCAGCCGATCGGGGTTCCCTGATCACTGACCGGGGCGTATTTTCTCTTAAACGGGCAAAGAAGGTCGGACCTAACCTGGTTCACTTACTAGAGGGTGAGGCTGCCCTTCCGGAGCCTGGTGAGGTCGTGACCGGAGAATTGGATTGGGAGCGGCGCTACAAGCTGATGCGCACCCACACCGCAATGCATATCCTCTGCGGCGTAATCTTCCGCGACTATGGCGCCTCGGTGACCGGAGGCGACATGGAGCCCTTGAAGGGCCGCATGGATTTCGAATTTGAGACTATGCACAAAGATCTGGTGGAGGCGATCGAAGCGGCAATTAATAAAGAGGTTGCTGAAGACCGGCCGTTAGCGGTGGATATTCTGCCTCGCGAGGAAGCCTTCCAAATTCCAGATCTGATCCGCACGAAAATCAACCTGCTTCCCCCCGGTATCCAGATGGTCCGGGTCGTCGAGATCAAGGGTCTCGATCTGCAAGCCGATGGGGGCACACACGTCAAATCAACCGGTGAGGTCGGGCGTATCCGGGTAGTGGACTATAAGAGCAAGGGAAAGATCAACAAAAGGATTTACGTGGAACTGGATGAATAACCGGATTGCTGAAATCATCCAGAACGTCGAGCAAGTGATCGTCGGCAAACGGGAGACGATCGAGTTACTGTTGGCGGCGATGCTGTGTGAGGGTCACGTCCTGATTGAAGACGTACCCGGCGTTGGGAAGACCATGCTGGCCCGTTCAATGGCGATCAGCCTGGGAGGGGAATTTAAACGTTTGCAATGCACTCCCGACCTGCTGCCAAACGACGTGATCGGCGTATCCGTGTACAACCAGCGCAGCGGGGAGTTCGAGTTCCGGCCCGGACCGGTCTTCGTCAACATCTTGCTGGCAGACGAGATCAACCGGGCCACGCCGCGCACGCAGTCGGCGCTGCTCGAAGCGATGCAGGAGCAGCAAGTGACGGTCGACGGGGTCACGCGGGGGCTGCCGCGCCCTTTCCTGGTGATCGCCACGCAAAACCCAATTGAATACGAAGGTACATTCCCACTGCCCGAAGCTCAATTGGACCGCTTTCTGCTGCGCGTATCCTTAGGGTATCCCTCAAAAACGGAGGAGAAGGTGATCCTGAGGAATCTGCAGCGTGAACATCCCATCCAATACCTCTCCAAGGTTGTTGAGGCAGAAGCGATACTGCGGCTCGGCGAAGAGGTCTGGGACGTGTACGTGGATGAGACGCTGGAAGATTACATGGTTCGGATTATCCACGCCACCCGAGAACACCCAGACCTATCGTTAGGCGCCAGCCCGCGGGGCAGCCTGGCCCTGTTCAAGACCGCCCAAGCCCTGGCGTTGCTGCGGGGGCGCGATCACGTCATCCCGGACGATATTAAATATCTCGCACCGATGACGCTGACACACCGGCTGATCGTCAAGCCGGAGGCACAATTGCGCGCCAGGACGGCGGCGAGCATCCTGGATGACATACTCAAATCTGTGCCATTAGAACTCGAAGATTAAGCTTGGCGCAGCAGCAGTGATCGATTATTACCTGCCCCTGATCCTCTTACTCCTGGTCCTGGCTGCGTTCTTCCAGGAAGATTTCGTCTTCACCTTGTTGTATTTATTTGCAGGCGCTTTTGCACTCAGTCGCTGGTGGGGTCGGAAAGCTTTGCGCGCCGTCGAAATCCGCCGACAGCTTCCGGAACGCGCTTTTCTGGGCGAGCAAATCGAAGTTGAACTCGAACTCAGCAATTTAAGCCTGCTGCCTGTAATCTGGCTGCGTACGCTGGAGAGCATACCCGTCGACCTGGCTGAAGGTCCCTTTCGCATGGTCGTAAGCCTGGCGCCGCACGAGCATAAGCGCTTCACATATTCTTTACGAGCTCGAAAGCGCGGCTATTACCAGATTGGCCCCTTGGTATTGAACAGCGGTGATATTCTGGGAATAGGCGAAGATTTCAGCGACGAGCGTCTCCTCCACCAAATCACCGTGTTTCCCAAGATCGTCCCGCTGAACAGATTGGTCCTTCCTTCTCGCTCACCGATGGGCACTCTGCGGCACAATCAACCCATTTTCGCCGATCCGAGCCGGGTCACTGGCAAGCGCAGCTACATTGCCGGTGATTCTCTGCGCACGATCGATTGGAAGGCTACTGCGACCACCGGAAATCTGCAGGTGAAGGTCTTCGAGCCGTCCATCGCTCTGGAAACGGCGATCTGCTTAAATTTGGATGGGCGAGATTACGGGCGCAAGTCTAAATTCAGCTCAACCGAACTGGCTATCGTCGCTGCGGCCTCGATTGCCAATTACGTGGTCGAGCAACGCCAATCCGTGGGTTTGATCACCAACGGGGGTGATCCTCTTGGCGTGGAGGACAAAGCCCAGCCGCTACCTCCGCGCAAGGGGCGCGAGGGTTTGATGCATTTGTTGGAGGTCCTTGCCCGGCTCGAGATGTCAGAGGCGGAACCGTTCCCCTCCTTATTGAGCCGGGAGATCGCACGTTTGCCTTGGGGGACGACTCTGATCCTAATCACCAACTTTGTTGACGAACGGATCTTCGATGAGCTTTTCGGCGCACGACGCTCCGGGATGTCTGCCGTGCTGGTGCTTTGCGGTCCTGTTCCCGGATACAGCAGCATACGCCGGCAGGCGCTGCAATTTGGTTTTCCGATTTTCCAGTTGTTTAACGAACAAGACTTGAACGTCTGGCGGTAGCATCATGGAAGCTCCACGCGAACCGGCTCGATTGAACCTGCTCACTTCGGTGTGGGTGAGTTCTGCGTTGGTTATCGTGATGCAGGTTTGTTTGGCAGTGACGGTCCAGCAATTCGGTGAACGCTTGTTGCCGGCTTGGGATGGGAGTTTTTTGCCATGGTTTGGCGCGCTGATTTGCATAGAAGCGATGATCAGCGCCCGATCGACACGCAATTTGCCGACGTTGTCGCCAGAATGGTTTGGCTACCGAATTGGCGAGTGGGTCATTCTGGCGATCGCTTTGAAGATTGTCCTGTACCTGACTGCAGTTCCCTTGGATGGTTGGATTGCACTCGAGAATTTGAGGATTTCATTCATTGCTAACTTCTTCAGCGGGGAATTCCTAAGCGCCCTGGCGCTGATTTTCTTCCTGTGGACGTTCAGCAGCCAGTACGCCGACGACTTGTTGGTGATGGAAACGGAGTATTTTTCGACGGCTGACAGCATCTTGAAGGGGATCGCGGAGGAACGGCTGCGCGCCAGACACGCGCTGGTCAACCGCCTATTTTTGCACGGCGCGGTGATGCTGGTGCTGGTTACCCTGGTCCGTCTGGACCTGGCGTTTGTCTTTGGAGAACGACCGCCGGTCTTTTCCGGGGCGATCTACCTGTTGGTGTATTTTATATTCGGACTCACCCTGCTCAGCCAGACCCAGTTCACCGTCTTGCACGCAGGGTGGAGCTGGCAGGGGCTTTCCCTCGACCATAATCTGGCGATCCGGTGGGCGTTTTACAGCCTGGTGTTCTTAATCGGCGTCGCAGCGCTGGCGTTGCTGCTGCCCACACGTTTTACTGTCGGATTCCTGGCTCTCCTGGCGTATCTCGTAAACTTAGTCTTTTACGCGGGCGCAATAATCATCCAAATATTGATCTTTTTGATGGTCTCTATCGTCTCGCTGTTTGGATCCGGCTCAGAACCAGCGCCTGAATCCCCGGCGATCCCGCCTGTCCCACCGGTTCCCCAGGCAGCGCCAACCCAGCCAGCGCCGTGGCTAGATTTGGCGATCTCGTTGATCTCCTGGGTGTTCTTGTTGATGGTGATTGGCTTCTCGATCTACCAGTATTATGCTCATAACAGCGATGCCTGGCAAAAAGTGAGGAAATTTCCAGGAGCGGATTGGTTGGAACGGATCTGGCGATGGCTGCGCTCCCTGATCGGCGGGGTAAACGGGCGGATCAGCTCGGTGGTGAAGTCAGGGTTGCGCCGGGTGCGAATGAGGCGGCGAACGGCTGAGACCACCCGACCCTGGGGGTTCATCAATTTGCGCAACTTGTCGCCAAGAGAGAAAGTCTATTTCTTTTATCTTGCGATGCTCCGCAGGGGCGAGGAAGCTGGCCATCCGCGAGGCGACGACGAGACCCCCTATGAATACGAACGTACGCTGCGCGCAGCTATACCGGACCTCAGCCAGGATCTCACGGAGATGACGTCTACCTTCGTTGAAGCCCGCTACAGCCAGCATGAAATCAGCGAAGAGACTGCCGGACTCGTTAGACGCTGGTGGTCGAAGCTGCGCCGTGCTTTGCGACGCGTCCGGTTGCCGGTTTAGAATTTCGGTGCTTGATCCCCTGCTCGAGGTAGAATAGGGGCAGTTCAGCAATATGCCCGGCTTTGAATGCATGCTTGTCTTGCGAAAGAGGACCTCTTGTGGAGGATTTAGTCTATTTTTATCCCGAAGGACACGAAGCCCATTTTGAGCCAGGCCATCCCGAACGGCCCGAGAGAGTTGAAGCTGTTCGGGAGGCGCTTTCCTTGGCTGGTCTGTGGGATCAATATCCGCATTTAACGCCTTTGACGGTACCGCAGTCCGTCCTTGAAGCCATCCACGTGTCCGTATACCTGGATAGGCTGGAACAGGTCAGCCAGTTCGGCGGGCGCTTTGACATGGATACCTATACAACACCGTCATCTTGGAATCTGGCGCAGCAAGCGGCGGGTGGGGCGCTCGCCGTTGCCCAGGAAGTCTGGGATGGCTCCGCCGGGCGCGGTTTTGCGCTGACCCGCCCCCCAGGGCACCATGCTACCCGGTCACGGGCGATGGGATTCTGCTTGTTGAACAACGTGGCGTTGGCAGCGGAATATCTGCTTCAAAACGGCGGCGCCGAGAAATTGGCTATTATCGACCTCGATCTGCACCACGGCAACGGTACCCAGGATATTTTTTACCGCCGGCCGGAAATTTTTTATGTCTCGACACACCAATCCCCGTTATATCCTGGGACAGGCGCACTCGAAGAAACCGGCGAAGGCGAGGGAGTGATGGCGACGGCAAATTTCCCCCTGCCGCCATTTTCCGGCGACGGCGCCTTTCAGACCGTCATGGGGGAGCTGATCGTCCCGCTCCTGGAACGGTTCTCACCACAAATGCTATTGATCAGTTATGGTTTCGATCCGCATTACCTTGATCCGTTGGGCAACCTTTTATTAACCGCACCGGGGTATCGCCGGTTGATCGCAGAACTCACCGCATGGGCGGACGAGCACTGCGGAGGGCGGATCGCGTTATTCCTGGAAGGCGGCTATGATCTGGACGCGGCGAAGGCTTGTTCCCTGGCGGTAACTTCAGCTCTGTTGGATGAACCCTGGGAATCATTCGCAAGCCAGGCCGGTGAAGCAGCTTCCGGCGAAGCGCCGACGCGTGAAACCAGCGCCTGGACTTCGATGGTGGAGCGTGCGAAAAAACTTTGGGAATTAACTTAACCCTTCCTGCAAGACTACAACTTCAATCACAAATTAAAAGGAGCAACGCTTATCATGGCCAGTGTATCCGGTGAAGTCATCATCAAGTGGGCTGGCTCGACGTTAATGACCGGCTTCGATTCGCGCGGCCAATCTCTCGCCATCGGAGTGTGGAAAGATCACGAGCCAGAACTGAAAGCAGTCAAAGCTTCAGACCTGCTTCTCATGGCCGCCGCAGCCTGCACCGCCCATGATGTGGTGACCATCCTGCAAAAACAACGCGAACCGCTGCTGGATCTACAGGTAATCTGTACCGGTGACCAGGAAAGCGAGCCACCTTTTCAATTCACCCATATTCACTTGCATTACATCGTCGAAGGGAATTGTGATAGGAGCAAAATCGAACGCGCTATTCAACTTTCCGAGGAGAAATACTGCTCGGTGACGAATACCTTGAATAAGGCGGTGGATATCACCTATGATTTTGAAATTCTCTGACCAACGATGAGAGGACTGGAGGCGCGAGCTTCGAAAGAACCCGGACGATGGCTGCCGCTTTGGCTGCTGGTAAGCCTGGTGTGGCTGACCGGTTGCTCGGGTCAGCCTATATCCTCGGATGAGACGCCAACCCCGAGCCCGACTGCTACCGCCGCCAGTACTTGGACGCCCAGGCCGACCTTTACGGAAACGATAACGCCTGCTGCAGCCCCAACGGTAGAGCCGCTCCCTTCAGATCCGCTGGTGATCGAATTCGAGGCGGAAGATGGCACAAAATTGACCGGGACGTACTTCCCGGCGGCTACCAATCCAGCTCCACTGATCATAATGATGCATTGGGCGCAGGGAGACCAGTCCGATTGGCGGAGCATTGCCCTGTGGCTGCAGAACCGGTCGGCGTTCGAGCCGGACTATCCTTTACCAGAGGCGCCTGAGGGGTCTTCGTACGCCGTTTTCACCTTCAATTTCCGGGGATTCGGTCTCGGCGCTGGACCGTCAATCACCATCTGGGACCCGGATGGGTGGGCTAAGGACTTACGCGCAGCCCTGAAGATAGCCAGGGGGTTGCCGGGCGTCAATGCGGAGCGCTATCTGACCATTGGCGCGAGCATCGGCGCAGACGCGGCCGTGCTGGTCTGCCAGGACGGCTGCCGTGGGGCGCTGTCGCTCTCCCCAGGCGGATTTCTCAACGTTCCCTATGCGGAGGCAGTCGACCAGGCGAGGACCCAAAGTAAACAGGCTGTTTTCTGGTGCTTGGCGTCGGAGGGCGACCAAACCTCGGCCCAGGCTTGCGAGTCGGCTTCCGGAGAGGACTACCACAAGCAGATCTATACCGGTGATGCTCACGGAATGGATTTGTTTGATGGGGATCAAGAACCCTCCATCGGCCAGCTTTTCCTGGATTTTATTAACGCCGGTTTTGGGGAAGATTGAGCTTGGTAATAATGAATGCGAACGGAGGCAGCTGACATGGTGACCGAATATCCGACCATGAGAATTTCTGAAGGGGAATTCAGCAATCGAGCGGGACGACTTTTAGCTTATCTGCAAGCTGAGGGGTTAGCGGGAGTTGTGCTCTTCGATCACGATTACATCCTGTATTACACCGGCTTTGCATTCATACCCACGGAGCGGCCGATCGCATTTGCCATGAACGCAGCTGGCGAACGTACGCTCTTCGTCCCCCGTTTGGAACTGGAACATGGGTCTGCCAATGCGGCGGTCGACCGGGTCGATCATTATTTGGAGTACCCGTTCGATCCGCATCCTTTGCAGGTATTCAAGAAGACCCTAGACGATATGGGCATCAGGGAGCGGATCGGCGTAGATACGGACGGCTACCCGTGGGTACTGGGGTATCGTGGGCCTGATTTGAGTGAGCTGACCGGCGCAGAGGTCAGGCGTGTGGCCGGGTTCGTCGAAGACCAGATGATGATCAAGAGTGAGGCGGAGGTAGCGCTCATCAGGGAGAGCGTGAAATGGGGCCATCTCGCGCACGTTTTACTGCAGCGCTATACAAAAGCTGGCGCGACCGAGACGGAAGTCAGCCAGCGAGCCAGCGCGGAAGCAAATATGCGCATGCTGGACGCTATCGGCCCGCTCTACCGGGCGCAGAGCGCTTTTTCGCGCGGGGCGAGCGCCGGTTATCGTGGGCAGATCGGGCGCAACGCGGCCATCCCGCACGCCCTGGCGAACAACATCTCTTTTCAGGAGCGGGATGTGCTGGTCACGGGCGCGGGTGCGCCGATCTGGGGCTATCACTCGGAATTGGAGCGCACCATGATCATCGGGCGAGCCAGCGACCGGCAGAGAACGCTGTTCGAGCATATGGTGGCGCTGCAAGATACCGCCTTTGAGGCTATCCGCCCCGGGGTAAACTGTTCCGATGTAGATCGCGCCGTGCGCGCTTATTACGAAGAACACGATTTGATGGGCTACTGGAAGCATCACGTTGGACACACGATCGGTTTGCGCTACCACGAAGGACCCTTCCTGGACCTCGGCGATCCAACCGAGATCAAGCCGGGCATGGTTTTCACTGTTGAGCCGGGCCTCTACGCTGCCGATGTGGGCGGTTTCCGCCACTCGGATACCGTGCTGGTCACCGAAGACGGGCTTGAGATCCTGACTTATTACCCGCGGGATCTGGATAGTCTAATGATCCCGGTATGATTCCAAAACGACCTGAAGTGAAAGGATAGTTTTGATGCCAGATGAGGAAGGTCCATCCATAGAG
>CAYNWK010000168.1:0-9462 GCA_964400875.1 uncultured Anaerolineaceae bacterium
GGATCGAAGTCGAGGGCCGGGTCTTCTGTCAGCCACTGGCGAGCCAGACCGTTGGTGGTCATGATATAGATGTCGTGGTTTTCCCCCTCGGGCCAGCTTTCAAAAGCCAGCCAGAAACCGTCTGGCGAATAGACCGCTTCACGCATCGGCCCGCCACCTGGCACCGGGCTTTCGAAAAACGCGCCTTCCTCGTAACGAGCGGTCATCAAGCGCGGCACCCCTCCCAGAACTTCCGACTGTGTATACAGGATTACCCTCCCGTCCGGTGACCACACCGGGTTGGAGTTTTTCAGGCTGCCGCTGCGGGAGAACAAGGTCGCATCGCTGCCGTCAGCGCTCATGATCCAGATCTGGAAGGGTCCGCGCCGGGTGCTGACGAAAGCCAGGTGATCTCCGTTGGGCGAAAATTCCGGCTGCGCATCGCGCACGGTGTTATTCGATACCGGAATTACCTCGTTCTCCTCAAGATCGTACATATAGACCTGCGCCCGGTTGTAATCCCGGAGGGAGGTGAAAACGATGTACCTGCCATCGGGTGACCAATCCGGGTCGAAATCTCCACCGGGCATCGCCGGCAGTGGGACGAGATCTTCGCTGCCACCTACGGTGATGATGAAAAGGCTAGCGCTGAGATAAGTCTCTTGATTCCCAGCACAAGGGGAGATAAACACCAGGCGCTGCCCATCGGGCGACCAGTCCGGCTGGCAGGCACCTTCTGGCATATCCGTAATCTGGTGTTTGCCGGTGCCATCGGCGTTCATCAACCAGATCTGGGCGATCCCGGTCCGGGTGGAGGCGAATGCGATTTGCCCGGCTCCACCGCCAACCGGAGTCACTGTGGGTGTAGGTGTAATTGTCGGGATAGGGGTTAATGTCGGTTTCAACGTGGGCGTGGCTTCACTCA
Organism: uncultured Anaerolineaceae bacterium; assembly: GCA_964400875.1. Classification (GTDB taxonomy): domain Bacteria; phylum Chloroflexota; class Anaerolineae; order Anaerolineales; family UBA4823; genus CAYNWK01. Next base: position 905 of record CAYNWK010000168.1, read on the forward strand.
CCACCGCGGCGACCTCCGACTCGGTTGGGCGCTGGGTGGGCGGCGCATCGACCGGCTTGGTAGCGAGTGCGGTTGGTTCCAAAGTCGGCGTTGAGGTCCTTTCCTGCGAAATGGGACCACTTACCGGAACAATCGATGACAGTGAGGCTACGGCTCGCTCGAAGGTTTTCGGTTGGAAGTAAAACAAACCCAGCCCGCCACCGATCAACAAACCCAGCAAAACGACAACCAGCAAACAACCCCAGCGACGCCGCGGCTTTGCTTCTGGTTCGTAAAGCACTTCCGGCAAAGGCGTGCTGGTGGGAAATGGGTTCGATCCGAAGATGGAATTTGAAGGAGGCTCCCGCATTCCGCTGGCGGAATTAGCCGATGTTTCGCCGTTGGCTCCGCCTCCGCTGAGAGGCGCGGCAGTCGGTGGAGGCGTGAGTGTCAGTTCCTTCGAATCTTTCCGACCGGTGATCACCCTGGAGTTCATCAAGGCGCGTTTAAACTCTGCAGCGCTCTGGTAGCGGTCATCGGGGTTCAAAGAGAGACCCTTTTCGATCACCCCGGCCAACCGCCTGGAGACCTTGGGGTTATGTTTGCGCGTAGCGGTCAGGTTGGTTTGCTCCATGGCGCGGGCCAGGGCATCCTCCGGCAGCACCCCAGTCAGGCCAACGTACAAGGTCGCTGCCAGGGAATATACATCGGTACGGTGGTCCGTCCGAGCGGTTCCGTATTGTTCGGGTGGTGAATAACCCGGGGTCATTGCCCGAGCGCCGGTGGTGGTCGCCTGGCTGCCCTGAACGATCTTGGCTAACCCAAAATCCACCAGGCAGATCTGCCCATCCGGCAAGATCTTGACATTTCCAGGTTTAATATCCCGGTGGACGACCTGGGGGTTGCGGGAATGCAGGTAGCTGAGTGCATCGCATAGCGCGACGCCGAGGATGACGATTTCTTCATCGGAGAGTAAACCATCCCGGTCCATGCGCTCGCGCAGGTCCTCACCCTCGATGAAATCCATCACCAGATACTGGCCCTGCCCTTCGACGACAAAATGATCCGTCACCCGGGGCAAATTCGGATGGCGCAGGTTGGCCAGGATTACAGCTTCGCGGCGGAACTGGCGCGCGTATTCGTCCGTGGTGAAGAGGTTCTCCTTCACGGCGACATCCACACCCAAATTCTCGTCCACGGCGCGGTAAACTGCCCCCATGCCGCCCTGGCCGAGAATTTCGACAATGCGGTACCGGTTATTCAGGATAGAACCGCGACCTAAAGCCATATTATTTAAGGTCTAACACAGCCGACGGGAGGGTGCAAGTTGTCCCTAATCCGCATAACTGATGACTTATCTAATTATTGTAAAGCCTCCGTCATGTTACGAGAATAGACGGACGCCACCTAATAGAATTGCAAGCTCCGGAAGTTAAATACGCGTCACCAACCCGCAGTATTCACATATCAGCTCGGTTTGACCGCGCAAGATCGGCGCGGTAAAAGCCGCGCCGCAATTAGCGCACTGCTGCGGAGCACTGCGCACCCGCTCGAGCTCAGCGTCATCCACGGGAATAGCTCGAGCCTGAACGTACTCACCGGAACGAGCCCGGCCGACCATCAATAACCAATCATCTACAACCGGCTGGGTGAGCCGGAAGCTGGCATTGGGCATCGGCGCGCCAGATTCGAAGTCGAACCTCAACGCAGGCGCATCGCTCGCATCGCCGCTCGCATTCATAACTTTACCGACCTCTTGCAGTGGGATATTTACCTTTAATTCATAGTCGCCCAGGCGGTCTTCCCACAGCAGGCGTTGATCGGTGAGGAACAGGATGCCGTTCTCAGCCTCCCTCCCGGGGGCTTCCCACAACGCCTCCGTAGCAGCCACGCCGCTTTCGGTAGCCAGCAAGCGAAAGGAGGCAGTGGCCAACGCTTCCAGCATCCAATCGATCCACGCCAGATGGGCAGCCAGCGATTCTACTTCATCGGCGTACTGATCGAACTGCGTAAATACCGTGGTCTCAGCCGCATCGGCTTGCGCCTCGGCTGAGGCGATGGCCGATTTGAGCTGGACATAAAGAGGCCGGGCTGCGGCGAGATCGCCGGATTTGCCCAACAGCTGGGACAGCGAACGCTGGATCGCGCTCAGCTGCGCGCTCAACAGGCGGGCCTGGCCATCCAGAGTCGTTTCAGCATTGCGCTTGACTCGCTCCCATTGAGCAATCAGCACTTGAAGATCGGCTTCCAGCTCAGGTTCGATGGCGTAACCGCGCGCCCGCACCCCGGCAAGGCTGCGTTCCAGATTGCGCACCTCGTTCTCCAACTGCTCCAATTCCCCGCGCACATCTTTGAGTATCAATTCGTCCTGCAGCTCATTGACCTCGTTTTGAACGGCGATAAGATCTGCCTGGGTGAGCGGTTTGGTCAAGTCGGTGAAGGACAGCTTCGAACCGCTGGCGCGATCTTCCTCGATCTTCCCGGACTTCGCCTCCCCAATCAAGACAGCCCATTCTTGCGAATCCTGCCCGTCGAGATGAAACGCGATCCTGCCTAGTGCGGGATCGGAAAAGGTCACCTCGAGAAAATCCTGGTGACCGAACAATCCCCGGCTGGAGGCCTGGACTTCCGGTAGGTTGTTCAACGGCTGGTCGATCAGAACCTCTTGTACCAGTTCCGAAGCTGTCGTAATGAAGAGCACTTTTTTTGTAGCGACTTTTTCTTTCCGCTCAAAAACCACCCGCCGGTTGGTCAGAAACAACACGCCCTCGGGATCGTCCTTGCCCTCCTTGTCCCAGCGGGCCGGAACCCCCATGACCAGGTGCTCCTCTTTATCCAGTTCGAAACGAGCCTCGTCGAGCTGCTCGAGCGCCCAATGGATGCGAGTCAAACGGCTGTTGAGCTGGTGAGTTTGGGATTCGATTTGGCTGTATCTCTGCTCGAGGTTTCGCTCGATGGTTTCTGCCTCTTGCAAGAGCTGGTTGACCTTCGTTTGCGTCGTCCGTAGATGCGCGGCGGCTGCCGGAGGGTTGCCCAAGTGTGAGTTCAAGGAATTAATCTGCGGGTTCACAGCAGCCAGCTTGGCATTCATCTCTCGGCTGCGCTGGACGACGGCGCTCTCAACCTGGGGTTTGACCGCTTCCCACTGGCTCATCGTCTGGTAGGCAATTTCTTCCAGATCCTTTTGATAGCGAAAGCCTTTTTCCCGAGCGCCCTCCAATAAGTCGATGGCGTTCCGCAAGGCAGAGTCGAGATTGGCGATGTCGGTCTGCACGCCGGTCAGCGCGCTGGTCTCCCCCAGATCCTCTAAATCGCGCTGCAGCGTGGAGACTTCCGCCGAGATATCCTGGTGCGCTGCTGCCAGGTTGACTGCTGCCAGGCTGACCACCGCTGCGCCAGCTGCCGCAGCTGCCAAGCTTCCCCCGGCAGAGGAGCGCCGCGAGGCTGCCGGCTGCGGGCGGACGCGCCTGGCGGTAGCCGCCTGAGGGGCTCGTACGGGAGTCCGGGGGGCTGACTTGGCCTGCGCAGGCGCAGGCACTGCCGGCATGATTCTTCTGGGGGGTTGGGTGGGGCGAACCGCGTGGCGCGGCCGGTTTTGAACCCGTTCGGCGACCTTCTGGGCGTTGACGCGCCGGGCAGCGCGCTGGCCCAACCGGTTTAAATTGGTCGAACGACGGATTACATTGGATATTGGGCGAGGCGCGGGAGGAACCGGTATAGACTTATGCCTGGCATCTGGTTTTGTTGTTGCACTTTGCGCCCCCCTCCGAGGCACTTTCCGGAAATTTCCTGGCATCTATCGCTCCTCACTCTATTGTTTATTCCAAAGGGGAAAATATGCTACGCTATAGCGACCCGGAGCCGATCCAACTCCTCCGCATTCTTGTGTTCGCGCCCTGGACGGAGGTCACATCCGGATTATAACAGTTAAAACACCGATTAAATTGTTACATAACACTAACAATTCCATCCGAGATGATGAGACAAATGTGACAATTCTTTACTGTCGATCGGAGATGAGCCCTTCCACTGGCTAGCCTATACATACATAAACGGGAAAAACCCGTGCCGGTTACATCAAAACGTTCGAAAAATAAAAAAACCCCGCCATCCAGACGTCTGGATGGCGGGGTGACTAGCTTTCGGGTAAGTAGTCACGCACTTGCTAGAAGAAAGAAAGGGGAAAGTCAGATGTCCAGGTTTCGCACCTCGCGGGCGTGAGTCTGAATGAAGCGACGGCGCGGCGGCACCGCGGAACCCATCAGCATGTCGAAGGTGCGGTCGGCCTCGGCAGCATCCTCAACGGTGACCAGCAGCAGCGTGCGGTTCTCAGGGTCCATGGTCGTATCCCACAGCTGATCGGGGTTCATCTCACCGAGACCCTTGAAGCGAGAGAGCGAGGCTTTCCCGTCGCCGAACTCCTTGATGGCGCGTTCCTTTTCCGCTTCGGTGTAGGCATAATGCGATTTGCCCCGGTAAGTGATACGGTAAAGCGGCGGCTGGGCGATGTACAGGTGCCCGGACTCGATCAAGGGCTGCATATAGCGGAAGAAGAAAGTCAGCAGCAAAGTGCGGATGTGGCTACCGTCCACGTCGGCGTCCGTCATCACGATGATCCGCCCGTAGCGTATGCCGGTGATGTCGAAGCTGTCGCCGATGCCGGTGCCCAACGCCGAGATCAGCGCTTTGACCTCGTTGTTAGCCAGGATCTTATCCAGTCGCGCTCGTTCGGTGTTGAGGATCTTGCCGCGCAAGGGCAAGATCGCCTGGAAATGGCGATCGCGGCCCTGTTTGGCGCTGCCGCCGGCGCTGTCACCCTCGACGATGTACAACTCGGTCTTTTCCGGATCGCGCTCGGAGCAATCAGCCAGCTTACCCGGCAGAGTCAGGCTCTCAAGGGCAGATTTTCGAATAACCAGATCGCGCGCTTTGCGCGCCGCATCGCGCGCCCGCGCCGAGGTCAGGCATTTCTGCACGATAGCCTTCGCAGCCGAGGGGTTTTCTTCCAAGAAGGTGCCGAACGCGTCGTTGATTACCTGCTGGGCGAAAGTCTGCACCTCTGGATTCATCAACTTCACCTTGGTCTGGCTTTCGAACTGCGGGTCGGGATGTTTGATGCTGATGATAGCGGTCAGCCCTTCCCGGGTGTCATCGCCGGTGAAATTGGGGTCGGAATCTTTGAGCAAACTGCTGCGCCGGGCGTAATCGTTGATCGTACGGGTAACCGCGGCCCGCAAGCCGGTCAGGTGGGTACCTCCGTCTATCGTGTTAATCGTATTGGCGAAGGCATAAACCGATTCGGCAAAGGCGTCCGTGTACTGGATCGCCGCGTCTACGGTGATGCCGTCCACCTCTTTTTCAACGTGCACCACCGGGTGCAGCACCCCACGGTTGCGGTTGAGATAACGCACAAAAGAGGTGATGCCGCCCTCGAAATAAAAGGTCATCTCCCTTTCCGTGCGCTCATCTTTCAGCAGGATCCTGACCGCCCGGGTGACGAAGGCCATCTCGCGAAAACGCTGCACCAGGGTTTCAAAGCGATAATCGACTTCGCCTTTGAAGATCTCCGGATCGTATTTGAAGGTGGTGCGGGTCCCAGTTGCGTTGCGCGGGGTCTTGCCGATCATCTCGACCGGCCCTTGCGGAATGCCCCGCGCGTAGCGCTGGACGTACACCTTTCCGTCCCGCCAAACTTCCACCTCGCACTTTTCAGAGAGTGCGTTGACCGCTGAGACCCCGACGCCATGCAAACCGCCGGAAACCTTGTAGCTGCCGCCGCCGAATTTACCGCCGGCGTGCAGAACGGTCATAACAACTTCCAAGGCCGGCTTTTTCATCTGCGGATGCATATCTACCGGGATGCCGCGCCCGTTGTCGGTGACCGTGACGCTGCTGTCTTCGTGGATGATCACCTCGATGCTGTCGCAAGAACCAGCCAGGGCTTCGTCGATCGAGTTGTCCACTACCTCATAGATGAGATGGTGCAGGGCTTTGATATCCGTGCCGCCCACGTACATGCCCGGGCGACGGCGCACGGCTTCCAGACCTTCCAGGACCTGGATATCTTTCGCTTCGTAAGAAACGATAGGGGTGTTGCCTTTATTCACAAACGCCTCCATGCTGCTTTGCGTGATGGATGGATGACGATTCAACCATCGAAATAATGTTTACCCAAGAGTTACGCAGTTCACCGGTGAAGAGAAGGTGTTTGGATGGGGTCTGTCAACCCGACCACCACCTTTACTCACCCAATGGCGAAAATCCTTTATAAATAATTTGGTCTCTTCACGATTTGCGCAGCAAATCCTGGACAACCGTAAAACTCGATTTTTCACTCAATTGCTGGACCCAGCGAAATGCATCCTGGTAATAAACGAAACTGGCAGCGAGCAGGCCGGTAGTCACGAAGGCATGCCCGGTGATGCCAACCAGAGTCAGCCAGGAGGTTTCTTCAGGGACTTCCCACAGCAGATCTAAACCCTGGCTGAGCAGGATTGCCAACAAAATAAACAACCCGGTCGTCGGCAAGGTCATGCGTGTCAGGCGCACGCTCGATTTCAACGAATTAATCACATTCGCCCCATTCACGAAGATGCCATGCGTAGAAAACAATAAGGGAAAGAGCAACCACAAGACAAAACCAACGTACATCAACAAAGCACATTGGGCCAATGCTAAACCACCCAGGCCAAACAAAGAAATTAACAAACTACCCGGAATGCTGGCGCCGAGTAAAAGCACGACCCAAAATACCGTCAGGAATACTACTTGCAAGGTTGCGTTGGGCCATCGTTCCAGCACACTGATCCACCGGACTTGGCCGTTGAGCGCCGCCTGAGAGACAATGCCGTAGAACAGCGTTCCTGCTGCCAATCCGATCAAGGTGATCATCCCCCAGGCTGCCATAGCTCCGAGCAGCGTGGAGACCTCCCACATCGCCGGGGAGCCGAAGGGCATCTCTACCGGCAAGCGCGCCGCCATCAGACTGGGTATGCCCACCGGATACGAACGCAAAAGCACCAGCAAGTTAAAACGCTCTCCAATGAGCGTCCAAATCTCCGTGCTGGCTCGTAACATCTCCTCTGTCTGTGGTTCCTGCAAGGCGGACAGCCTGTTCATCTGGTCTACAATCGTGTGGATCAGCTGAGTTAACCGCAGGTGCGGGCCTAACCAGATGAAAAGATCCAGAGCAATGGGGAACAGAATTAAGGAGATGTGGTTGGTTATTGCATCAAAGCCCGTTCGAAAAGAGCCTATCAGACTGGGTGGAGAAGGTAATGCCTGTACGTCATTCGTTGTCATCTGATTCGTTTAATTTTACCATATCACCCCCTGTAAAAGCCATTTTTTGGCCCTGGCCCCAGCAATTCTAAATTTGACCTGGAATACGCCAGGAACAAGGATTGGGCTTCAAAAAATGGCCGATATGGTGATACTCAGTTGATCGTTTCGGGTACACCTCCGTTGCATAGTCTGGCAAGTCAAGAGCTGCAGGCCACCTCCAGGCAAGCGGAAAAGACTGTCGACGAGCCGCCGCAGTTGCCACGCCCCTCAAGAGAACCGCCCGAGACTCCTTCAGGTATCAGGGATGAGTTCCAAGCCAATCAGCATGAAACGCATCAGCTGGTTCCAGTTGTCAAAGAGCATGTAGCGCAGCAAGGCGCGCAGGTCATTGAAGAAATCCTGACGGGCCACCAGATGTTGGCGCAGCCGCCGGTATTGTTCGTCCAACAGTTCCAGCAGGGTATGGAACAGAAAAGCCAGCAAGTTTAAGGTGATCATGAAATTGGCCAGAAACTGCTGGCCATGCCCGAAGTTGTGCTCGAGGTGATAGCCCTTGGTTTTGAGCACGTTGTTGGTTTCATTCTCGCTTTTCCAACGCGCCCGCCCATCCCGCACGATGGCCACCACGTTGTCGGCGGTCAGGGGGTGATTGGTGATGAAACTGTTGTGGTACAGCCGTTGACCGTTGTCTTCCCGGGTGATGGTGATTGCACACCAGTTGACCTGCAAAGCCTGCTCTCCGCGGCGCAAAGGCACCTCATTGGCCCAGCGGTAGTGATGGATTTCGGCATAGCGTCCGTTCCAATGGCGCCTGGCCAGTTGCTCCACCTGCCCGTTTTTGTCCAGAAAACCGACCTGTTCGTAGAGCGCCACATGCGATTCCGGCTTGCATACCAGGATGAAGTTGAAGCCCGCCTCCAAAAACAACTCACCAATCGGCTGGCAGGCGTACAAATCATCCCCCAGCAACGTGTACTTGTATCGGGCGTAGCGCCCCGCTTGACGCTGCACCCAGCGCTTGAGGGCGGCCCGCTCACAAGCTTGCTTCGCGTGCCCATCCTGCGGCGTGATGAACTCCGGCTCCAGCGCCACCACCCGGCTCTCCCCGGCTTTGACGATCACTGGCAGGATCGCATAGTGGATATACAAGCTCGCTCCACTGGCCAGTTCCCGCTGCGAACAATTCGGACAGTGGATCTGCTGGGACGAGAGTGTGCCTGTTCCGTCACACGAGATCAACACCTGCCCCCCATAACTGCGAAAGGCTGCCAACTGGCCGCTGGCTGTCAGGGCCT
>CAYNWK010000169.1:0-6058 GCA_964400875.1 uncultured Anaerolineaceae bacterium
CAGCTGATGCTGCGCTACGCTTTCGACGAGCTCAACCTGTACCGCCTGGTGGCGCAGATCCCGGCGTACAACCGGATCGCCATACGCCTGTTCGAGGGCGCCGGCTTCGTCGAGGAAGTCCGCCGGCGGGAAGCTCTGCACCGCGCGGGCCAGCGCTGGGACGCGCTCGAATTCGGGCTGCTGCGAGAGGAATGGGAGGCTGGACGTGGATAAACCGCTGCTGCGTGGGGAGCTGGTGCGCCTGAAAGCGCTCGACCCAGAGGTGAACGCGTCCTTAGTCTCCAGTTGGAGCCGGGATGGGGAGTACCTGCGGCTGCTGGACATCGAACCGGCGATCCCCTGGTCCGCCCAGCATATCAAAGAATGGTTGGAAAAGGAGATAGAGAAAGCGGACTCGGCGGTCAATAATTTCCTCTTCTTTATCGAGACCCTGGCGGTCGAGGACGAGCCGGGCGGAAAGATCATCGGATTTGTCGGTTTGGGAGAAGTCGAATGGCACCACGGGGACGCCTTCGTGGGCATCGGCATCGGCGAGCGAGACTACTGGGGCCGCGGCTACGGAACGGATGCGATGCAGGTCTTACTGCGCTACGCTTTCGACGAGCTCAACCTGCACCGCGTTTCGCTCGGCGTATTCGAATACAACACCCGGGCGAGGCGCGCTTACGAGAAGGCCGGTTTTGTGGTTGAAGGCCGCGGCCGGCAGGAGCTGCACCGCGATGGGCGCCGCTGGGACATGATCTTCATGGGCATCCTGCGGGAAGAATGGCAGCGCGCCCGGGCGGACGCGGCGAATAGTTAGCGTAAATTGGAATTATCGGACCGCAGATCCGGTCCATGTGAGGAGGTGGATGATGACGACATTGTTACAAGAATTCAGGGCGACTTACGCCTTCATGGAGCGCAACGCCAACCTGGTCAAGCGCTACTGGTCCTGGGAGCTGGTGTGGATGGTGTACTCGATCGCCAACAGCCTCTCGGTGAGCTTCATCGGGCTAGGCATGGAGGCCATCGGCGGCGGGCAAAACGTAGATGGCCGCTTCCTGGTGCTCTACCTGGTGATCGGTACGCTGGTCTGGCGCTATCTCTCCAGCATCTTCTACTGGATCACGGAGGTGATCAGCATCGAGCGCTGGGAAGGGACCATCGAGTACACCCTGATGGCGCCCATCCACCGCATCACGCACATGGCCGGGCAAACCTTCTTCGCCGTGATCTACTCGCTGTTCTTCACCGGCGTGATCCTGGTGGTGACCGTGGCGATCTTCCAGATCGACATGAGCAACGCCAACCTGTGGGGCGGCACGGTAATGCTGCTGGCAGGCAGCCTGTCCTTTATCGGGGTGGGCGTGATGGGGTCGGTTCTGCCGCTGCTCTTTCCGGAGCGCGGCGCCCAGATGACCCACGTGATCATCGCCCTGTTGCTGCTGGTCTCGGGCGTGTATTACCCGGTTGAAGTGCTCCCCGACCTGCTGCGCAAGCTGGCGGTGTTCAGCCCGGCGACCTACGTGCTCGACGGCACCCGCCGGGCCTTTCTGGAAGGCGCTTCGACGCGCAGCCTGTGGCCATCCATCTGGCCGACCCTGATTATGGGTCTGATCGCAATCCCGTTCGGCATGTGGGTATTCTCCCTAGCCGAACGCTATGCCAAACGCACCGGAAAACTGCACCGCAACGGCTGATCCGCGACCATCTAGATCGTGAGCGCATCAGCCTGGGTTTCCCGGTACAAAGATGAGGAGAACGACGTGATTTCTATCGAGATTCTGAACGAGAATCTTTCAAACGCCGAGAAACCGGAGAACCGGGCGCGGCCCGCGGCTTTGCCCGGAATGAACGCCCGATACAACGCAGGTTATGCCATGGTACAGGCCGGCAACGATGCCCTGCTGGAGGCGGCGCACACCGCCCGGCTGCTCAGAGCTGCGCAGACCGGTGGATCGGCGAACGACGTGCAGCGTTTTATCGTTGAAATGAAAACAGAGGTCTTAACGTTAGCCGAGCGCTACGCCGGCCGCGCTCACCAACCTCGCGTTCGAAGAGTAAGGGAAGCATGATGATGAATGTACAAGAGCAATCCGTAATGCATAAGCAGGCAAACGTAGATCTGCCGCACGGCTACCACAGCCGCCCATCCACGATGGACGACCTGGGAGCTACCGTAGCGATGTTCAACGCCGAATCCAGGCATACGACCGGGGTCGAGATGTTCGAGCCGAACGAGATCGAGAGCGAATGGACTTCGCCAGGCTTCGAACTGGGGCGGGATACGCGCGTGGTGCTGGCTCCGGACGGGGGAGTGGCCGGCTACTACGAAGTATGGGACCTGCACGACCCCCACGTGTCGGTGAACGGCTGGGGGCGCGTCCACCCCGATCACACCGGCAAGGGTATCGGTTCGCACCTGGTGCGCTGGGCGGAGAACCGGGCGCGCCAGGCGATTCCGCTGGCGCCGCCCGAGGCACGCGTGGTGATGTACCTGCACGCCTTGAGCAAAAACAAGGCTGCCGGGCAGCTCTTCGTAGACCACGGATTCGAGCTGATCCGCCACTCGCTGCGCATGCGCATCGACCTGGACGGACCGCCGCCCGAGCCGAGCTGGCCGAAAGGCATCGCCGTGCGCCCCATGCGGGTCGGGGAGGACGAGCGCGCCATCGTCAACGCCGACCGGGAGGCGTTCCAGGATCACTGGGGCTACGTGGAAACGCCTTTCGAGGAAGAGTACCAGCGCTTGCTGCACATGATGCGCTCGGACGAGAACTTCGATCCGTCTCTGTGGTTCCTGGCGATGGACGGCGACGAGGTCGCCGGGATCGCCCTGTGCGCCCCCAAGGCGCATCACGATCCAGAAATGGGCTGGGTGCGGGTTTTGGGCGTGCGCCGTCCCTGGCGGCACCGCGGGATCGGTTTGGCGCTGCTGCGCCACTGTTTTAACGTTTTCTACCGGCGCGGGCTGCGCAAAGCCGGCCTGGGCGTGGACGCGCAGAGCCTGACCGGCGCGACGCGGCTGTACGAAAAAGCGGGCATGCGCTCCGATCCGGAGTTCCAGTACAGCCTGTACGAGAAGGAACTGCGCCCTGGCGAGGACCTGCTCACCCGGGAGGCGGCGGGATGATCGCCACGCGTCCGGCCAGCGTCACACGGAGGCCGTACCGGGATAGGCGCGACCTGGCAGCTATGCGCGCTTTGCTGGTCGCAGGACGCCGGGCCGATAACGGCAGCGACTACGTGCACGTCGGCGACCTGGACTGGTGGCTTTTCTACCTTCTCGACGGTCAGGATTGGCCGCGGGACGTCAACTTGTGGGAAGAGGGGGATCGCTTGATCGCCTGGTCGCTGTTTACCCGGCGCGCGCAGACCTTCGACGTATTCGTTCACCCGGAGGAGCGGGGCGGCCGGCGCGCCAGGGCGATCTACGCCTGGGCCAGCGAGCAAGCCGCCGAGCGCGTGGCCGCCACCGGCGGAGCGGAACTGCGCACCCTATGGGTGCTGGAGGACGACGCGGAGCTGAATCAAATTCTCGGAACTCGGGGTTTCAGCCGTGCGGCGAGGCATTCAGAATATCGGGCGCGCTCGCTGCAAGGGATCTCGCTGCCTGTGCCGGAGCTTCCGCCGGGCTTCCAGCTGCGCGCCGTCGCCGGCGAGGGCGAGGCCGAGCTGCGGGCGGCCGCCTCCTATGCGGCCTTCGAAGTCAACATGCCCTTCGAGCGCTACGTGCAGCGCTACCGGCGCTTCATGCGCACGCCGGTTTACGACCGGACGCGGGACTTGATCATCACCGCCCCGGACGGGCGCTGCGCCGCTTTCTGCCTGTTCTGGCTGGACCCAGCCAACCGTGTGGGTTTGTTCGAACCAGTGGGCGTCCACCCCGACTTCCATCGCCGGGGATTGGGCACGGCCCTGGTCGCCGGAGGCCTGGAGCGTATGCGGGCCGCCGGAATGGCTCAGGCCATCGTGTGCGCCGAGAGCGAGAACCCGGCCGCCCGGCGGCTATACCAGGCGCTGGGTTTTGAGGTGGTCAACCGCCTGCGCACCTACCGGAAGCCCGTGACAGCTCTCGCGGCCGCTCGCCCTGCTTCCGCAGCGATGTGGGCAGAGGTGACCTGAGTGAAAAAAGCATGGTAGAGGTCTTTGAGGAGATGACTCCCGAACCGATTACCGCACCGGCTGCGGAAGGCAGCCTGGTCAAATCCCCGGCTGCGCCGCTGCTCAACAGAACGCTGCTGCTGTTTATGCTGGCTATGGTGCTGGCCAATACCGCGGGGAACATGTACCTCCCGCTGCTGCCGCTCTACCTGAAGAACCTGAACGCCAGCGTCGTGCAGGTCGGCCTGTTTTTCACCCTTTCGCAGGTCATCCCGCTGGCCCTGCAGATCCTGGGCGGCTGGCTCTCGGATTCGCTGGGCAGGCTGCGCAGCATCGCGCTGGGCAGCGTCGCCGGGGTATTCTCCTATGTCGGGCTGATCCTGGCCCCGGCCTGGCAGTGGATACTGGTGGGCGAAGGCCTGGGCGCGGTCACGCGCTCGCTGGTAGGTCCCAGCTTTGGCGCGTTCATCGCCGAGCAGTCGGCGGAGGAGAACCGCGCCCGGGTGTACGGCATGACCGAGGGGATCTTCATGATCGTCAACGTGGTTGGCCCGCCACTGGGCGGCTGGCTGGCTGACACCTACGGTTTCAAGTTCATGCTGGTGTGCGCCGGCGGCCTGTACACCCTGGCGACCCTGATCCGCGTCGGCATGGCCCGCACGGCGTCGCGCAGCACGGAAGCCAACCCGCAGAAGCTCACCGTCGCCAGCTTGCGCGCCAACCTGGGCTTGATGACCGGCATGATCCTGGCGGGCGGCCTGGTCACCTGGATACTGGTGACCGACGGCGTGCGGGACGTGGCCTTCGCCTTATCCTTCAACTTACTGCCGATCTACCTGGATGATATCGGCGGCATGTCGATCCAGCAGATTGGCTGGCTGGAATCGATCTTCGGGGTGTTCATGATGCTGATCACCCTGCCCGCCGGCTGGTTGGCGGACAAGAAGGGCGACCGGCTGGTCATCGTCATGGGCTTCTTCCTGCAGTTCGCCGCCCTGATGGTCTTCCTGCGGGTCGCCGGGTTCCTGGGCTACGCTTCAGCCTGGGCTCTGCTGGGGTTGGGGGTCGGCCTGATGGCCCCGGCTTACCAGTCGCTGATCAGCAAAGCCGTGCCGGAGAAAGTGCGCGGCACCGCCTTCGGGCTGTTCAACACCAGCCTGGGGGTGGTCTCGCTGCCGGCGCCGGCGTTGGGCGCGCAGTTGTGGGCGCGGGTCAGCCCGCGCTTCCCCTTCGGGCTGACCGCTTTCGCCTCGCTGCTGGCGGTCTTGCCGGTGTGGTTTAAGTTCAAACTGCCAGCGAAAGAGGAAGCCAATCCCTCCCCAGCCGCGGAAGTAAACACTTAATTCAGTAATTGTTTGGAGGTTATCGTGAGCACACCCATCACCGAATTTGCCCAGATCGATCTGGGAGCTATTCCCGAGATCCCCGGTTTGAAGCTGCGCGGCTTTCAAGGCGAGTCCGACTACGCCCACATGCTGGCGCTGATCAACGCGGCCAAGCGAGCGGATGAGATCCAGCGCTCCGATACCCTGGAAGATATCGCCAGATACTACGCCCACCTGACGAACTGCAACCCGTACCGGGATATGCTCTTCGTCGAGGTGGACGAGGCGGTGGCAGCATACAGCCGGGTATGGTGGGGGTTGGGCGAGCAAGGCAAGTGGTTCGGTTTTCACCTGGAATTCACCCACCCGGCGTGGCGGGACCAGGGATTGAGGGAGGTCATCCACCGCTTCAACGAGGCGCGCCTGCGCCAGATTGCAGCCGAGCTGGAGGCGCAGGGCGAAATCCGGGCGGATACGCCGCGCTTCTTTGAAGCCTGGGCCAGCGACACGGAAGCCGAAAAAGCTGCCCTCCTGGAAGGAGAGGGCTACCACCCGGTGCGCTACCAGCTGGATATGGTCCGTCCGCTGTCCGAGCCGATCGAGGTGACGCCGATGCCGGAAGGTCTGGAGGTCCGCCCGGTGCCCCC
>CAYNWK010000169.1:6158-9394 GCA_964400875.1 uncultured Anaerolineaceae bacterium
CGTCCCTGGCGCCGGCGCGGCCTGGCCCGCTCGCTGCTCACCCAGAGCCTGCAGATGTTCAAGGAGATGGGCATGGAAGAAGCTGCCCTGGGCGTAGACGCCGAGAACTTGAGCGGCGCGCTGCGCCTGTACCAGAGCGTAGGCTTTAGCGAAGTCAAGCGCACGACCACGTATCACAAGGCGCTGTGAGGGAGGAGGCGCCGGCAAGCCAGGGGAGCTGGCGCGCGCAAGGTGGAGTTGCCACGGCCACCCTCACCCCTGCCTCTCCCGCTGGCGGGAGAGGAGATTGGCTGCATCTCGCTCTGACCTTTAGTTCCCAAACGTTGGGGAGACTGCCACGGGGCCGCCGCAATACTTACCTTGAGTGAAAGAGGAGCAAGATCTGATGGCAATTCGGGCCGTAATTTTCGACTTCGGCGGCGTGCTGGTGCGCACCGAAGACCGCACCTCGCGCCAGCAGCTGGCAGAGCGCCTGGGCATGAGCTACCAGGAGCTCAGCGAGGTGGTTTTCGACAGCGAAACCGCCCGCCAGTCGACGCTGGGGGAGATCTCGGCCGACGAAGCCTGGGAGATCATCAGAACAAAACTGGGATTAACCCCGGAAGAGCTCGCCAGCATGCGGGAGCAGTTTTGGGGAGGGGATGTACTGGACACCGAATTGATCGACTTCCTGCGTGAGCTGAAAGGCGATTACCAGATCGCGTTACTCAGCAACGCCGGGAATGACCTGCGCCAGGCGTTAGAAGAAGAATGGCAGATCAGCGACGTCTTCGACCTGATCGTGATCTCGGCGGAAGTTGGCCTGGCCAAACCCGATCCCAAAGTCTACCAGCATATCCTGGAACAGCTGGGCATCGAACCCCACGAAGCGGTCTTCGTCGATGACTTTATCGAGAACGTCAACGCGGCGAGCGCCGCCGGCATGTACGCCATCCACTTCAAAGGCTCGCAGCAAGCGCGCAACTCGCTCGCCGAATTACTCGAAAGGGATTGATCCCATGGAACTCACCAATTTAACCCTGACCGAAGCTGCTGAGCTGCTGGCTCGCGAGGAGATCTCGCCCGTGGAGTTGACCCAAGCGCACCTGGCGCGCATCGAGCGGATCGACCCGCTGCTGAACAGCTACCTGACGGTGACCGCGGATCTCGCCCTGGAGCAGGCCCGGCTGGAGGAGGCCGAGATCCGTCGAGGCCAGCGGCGCGGACCGCTGCACGGCGTCCCCCTGGCGCTGAAGGACCTGTACGGGACCGCCGGCGTGCCCACCACCGGCGGTTCGCTGTTCTTTCAAGATCACGTTCCCGAGACCAACGCGCCCAGCGTGCAGCGCCTGTTCGACGCCGGGGCGATCCTGCTCGGCAAACTCAACATGCACGAGATCGCTTTGGGGGTGACCAACGTCAACCCGCACTACGGCGCCTGCCGCAACCCCTGGGACCGCGAGCGCATGACGGGAGGCTCATCGGGCGGCTCGGGCGCGGCGCTGGCGGCCAGGCTCTGCCTGGGATCGCTGGGCTCTGACACCGGCGGCTCGATCCGCATACCCGCCTCGCTGTGCGGCGTGGTCGGGCTCAAGCCGACGCGGGGGCGAGTCAGCCTGCGCGGAGTGCTCCCCCTGAGCTGGAACCTGGACCATGCCGGGCCGATGGCCCGCCGGGTGAAAGACGCGGCTGCGCTCCTGCAGGTCATCGCCGGCTACGACCCGCTGGACCCGTATTCGCTCGACGTCCCTGTGGAGGATTACTCGCTTCATTTAAAGGACGGGGTGCGTGGCTGGCGGGTGGCCCTGGCCGACGACGAGTTCTACCGGAGCGCGGAGGCGGAGGTAACGGAGGCGGTCAACGCCGCCGCCGAGGTTTACACCGAGCTGGGCGCGCAGGTCGAGCGGGTCGCTTTCCCCGCCGGCTACGAGGCCGCCCAGGCCAACGGAGTGATGGTCACCAGCGACGCGGCGGCTTTCCACTACCAGCGCCTGCAGGACGAACCGGACCGCTTCGGCGCGGACGTGCTGGAACGCCTGCGGACCGGCGCGGCCTACAGCTCCACGGAATACATCCTGGCCCGCCATACCCAGGCCGAGCTGCGCCGCCGCTCCGAGGCTTTCTTTGCAGACTACGACCTGCTGCTCACCGCGACCACGCCGGTGACTGCCCCGCCCATCGAAGGGCAGGACGCCATCGAGCAGGCCCGCCGCCTGACCCGTTTCACCGCCCCCTTCAACCTGACCGGCCTGCCAGCGCTCTCCCTGCCCTGCGGGTTCACCGGGGCAGGCCTGCCGGTCGGCTTGCAGCTGGTCTCATCGCCCTGGAGCGAGGCGCGGCTGCTGCGCGCCGCCTGGGCTTACCAGGAGGCGACCTCCTGGAACGAACGGAGCCCTGCGCTCGATTAATGGGGTCGTTCAACGCGGAAAACCTATGAAGCAGATTCGACCTCTCCAGAACCTGGCCGCCGAGATGGCGACCTTCAACCGTTCGGCGCGGCTGTTCCTGATCGCCATCGTCGTAGACGGCATCGTCTTCAGCGCCTGGGGGCTGTTCTTCAACTTCTTCATCCTGGAGCGCGGCTTCGAGCGCGACTTCCTCGGCCTGGTCAACGCCATGCCTTCGGTGTCGGCGCTGCTGCTGGGCATCCCCATCGGCGCGCTGTCCGACCGGCTGGGCCGCAAGCGCGCCATGCTGATCGGCATTGGCATCTCGATGCTGGCCATGGGGCTGGAGGTCACCGTCGCCAGCCCGAACCTGATCCTGCTGGCGGCCTTCGTGGGCGGGACGGGCAACATGCTCTTCTTCCTCAGCCACGCGCCCTTCATGATGAAGGTCTCTGACCAAAGCAACCGCACCCTGCTGTTCAGCCTGAGTTTTGGCCTGATGACCCTGTCCGGGGCGGTGGGCAACCTGTTCGCCGGGCAGCTGCCGGCCATGTTCGGCGCCTGGCTGGAGGTCCCGGCGCGCAGCGCGGCGGCCTACCAGGCGGTGCTGCTGGTCAGCGTGGCGCTGTCGCTGCTGACCCTGATCCCGATCGCACTGATCCGCGAGCCGGAAGCCACTGCCCAGGAGCAGGCCGAGGCGCGTGAGGGGCCTCCGGTCTGGCAGGTGGTGCTGCGCCCCTTGACCCTGCAGCTGGCCCTGCCCAACCTGCTGATCGGCTTCGGCGCGGCGATCCTGATCCCGTACATGAACGTGTTCTTCCTGGACCGCTTCGCGCTGCCCGACCGGCAGTTGGGGCTGCTGTTCAGCCT
>CAYNWK010000170.1:0-9358 GCA_964400875.1 uncultured Anaerolineaceae bacterium
ACCTGCCTAACGCCAGGCAGGCTCCACGTCTTCGGCAGGGTTCTGGGTGAGATTGAAGGCAGTTCCGTCGGTCACGTTGACGACGTAGATCTCCTGGTCGCCGTCGCGTTCTGAAACAAAAGCTACCCAGTTACCATCGGGTCCCCAGGCAGGCTGGCGGTCGGCCGCCGAGTTGTTGGTCAGCCGTAGAGGTGAGCTGCCGTCGGCAAACATGATGTAAATCTCCTGGTTGCCGTCCTGGTTGGAGGTGTAGGCGATGCGCCCGCCGCCAGGGGATCCGCTGGGGAAAGTTTCGTTAGCCGAAGAGTTGGTCAGGTTGGTCTGGTCGGATCCATCCACCGCCATCGAATAGATCTCCAGGTTGCCATCCCGGTCCGTGGAGAAAGCGATGCGCTGCTCACCGGATAAGAAGGCTTGGTCGGAGTACCAGCTGGGCTGGGAGTCGTTGGCCTGGTTATCGGTCAGCTGGGTCAGATCGCTCCCATCCACGCGCACGATGAAGATCTCCTGGTCCCCATCCCGGTTTGAAGTGAAAGCGATCCAACCACCATCCGTGGACCAGGTTGGGTCTTGATCGTCGGCAGGGTTATCGGTCAGCCGGGAGACGGCCGTACCGTCTGCGTTCATCAGGTAGATCTCGTTGTTCCCATCGCGATTGGAAGTGAAAGCCAGGCGGCTTTTATCCGGCGACCAGGCCGGCTGAGAATCCACACCCGGCGCCAAAGTCAGCCGGGACAGCGCCAGGCCGGTCATGTTGAGGGAGTAGATCTCGGGATTGCCCTCCCGGTTGGAACGGAAGGCCAGCGTTCCGGGCAGATCGGCCGGGATCGAGGGCGCCGTCTCGGTAACTTCCGGAGTCACTTCCGGCGTGTCGGTCAGCTCCGGCTCTGGGGTGACTTGGGCGGTCTGCTGGGCTGCGGCCGTGGCCGTGATCGAGGGGTTAGCCGGATCCAGGGGGTCTAGGTCAAGCCCATCGATAATGCCGTCCTCGTCGCTGTCCGGGTTAAGTGGGTCGGTCCCGAGCTCCCGTTCCCGGCCGTCGTCCAGGCGGTCGTTATCCGTATCTGCGTTGCGCGGGTTCGTACCCAGGTCCACCTCCTCACCGTCCTGCAGGCCGTCGCCGTCCGTGTCGGAGTTGCGCGGGTCCGTCTCGCGCTGCACCTCATCCCCGTCAATCAGGCCGTCGCCGTCGGTATCCGGGTTGCGCGGATCCGTAGATCGCGCAATCTCCTCGGCGTCAGAGAGCCCATCACTGTCGGTGTCCGGCTTGAGCGGGTCTGTGCCCCGGTTCAACACTTCTTCGCCATCAGTCAAACCATCTCCGTCCGTGTCCGGCGTCAGCGGGTCGGTGGACCACTGGCGCAGTTCTTCACTGTCGGACAGGCCGTCTTCATCGGTATCGGCGACCAGGGGATTGGTGCCGAGCTCCAGCTCCTCGCGGTTGGTCAGGCCGTCGCCATCTGTATCCTCTTCGCCGATCAACGCGGCCTGGGTCTGGTTGTAGGCTGCAGTCTGGGTGGCGCGGGCTTGTTGGGCGTCGCCGCCCAGGCCGCGGTTGAGCAGATAAGCGGCCACACAGACCAGCGCGAGGCACAACACCGCCGCTGCCGCGACCAGCCAGACCGGGAAGATGCCGCGGGCCAGGACTTCACCCCGCAAGGTTTGGGACTCATTCTCTGAAGAGAGCACCCGCAGCGTATACGGATAGGTCACCGCCCCACCCAAAAGCGGACGGCGGCGGGGGGTAGGTCGGAATTCGGCTACGGCAGCCTCGCCGGGCGGGACGCGCAGCTGGATCGCCGCGCTCGGCTCAAGTGTGAGCGCGTCGCCCTGGCTGCTCAACGAGAGCGTAAAGCCTTGCTGCACGTTGCCCTGGTTTTCCACGCGAACGTGAGCGCTGCGCCCGGCTTCCACCCTGCGAGGGTAGAGATCGGCGCTAAATTGAGAAAAAGCCGCCAGAGTCAGCGTGCACTCGGCTTCGGCGATCTGGCTGGGGTCTTGCTGGCTGGTAATCCGCAGGGTGAAGGTATGGCGTCCCGCCCGGCTGTGCGGTGAGACCGGCGGCTGGACGGTGAGCGAGGTGCTCTTTTGTTCGCCCGGTTCCAGGCGGGTTTGCGCCGAGGGGGTCGATACCCAGCTGGTGGGGATGCCCTCCACAGACAGTCGGAAAGTATCCTCCTCCAAACCACGGTTGTGCATCACCAGGGGCACGGTGACGCCGCCTCCCGGCGATACGGAAAAATGCAGCGACTCCATCAGCAAACCAACTCGCCCGGGCGATTCAAAAGCCGCGATGGTCAGAGTCCCCTCGACCTCCGCGCTGAGGTGGGGTTGTTCCTGGCTGACGGCTTCGACCCGGAACGAATAGCGACCGACGCGGCTCTCGGACAGGCGCGGCTCGATGGTCATGGTGACGGTTTTCCGTTCACCCGAGGCCATCGGGATGACCGCCGGCAGGGCGACCCACTGGGCCGGCAGACCTTTGACGGAGAGCTCAAAATAATCATGCTCTTCACCCTGGTTGTGCAGGCGAATCGAGATATCCGTGCTGCCGCCCGGCGCAACGGAGTGCTGCTCGGCATCGAGGCGAATGTCCACCGGATTCTTGTTTTCAGCCGTAGAGTCGTTCGTCATGAATAACCCGCTTTCCGTCTAATCGAATTTCATAAGCCCGAAATGTTTCAACCCCACAATCATGCCTCGCTTAAACCCAAGGAGGGCAATTCTTAAGCATGGATCGCTCGGCGCTGAAGTGGGTGAGGTGGAGGGAATCGGGCACGGGAAACACCCGCCGGTAAAGGACCGCTTACCGGTCGCCGGGGGTTGGGGCGACGATTAGATTATAGCACAGCGAGGGAAAGCTACTTTTTTTGATTGACTCTCCGGGTCTTTTACGATACATTGAAACCGACAAACCGCCGCCTGTCTCACAACTTAGGAAGGAACAATGACAAAAGGAAACTGGTCCGGATCCACGACCCTGTTGGTCTTCCTGGCGCTGACCGCCGCCGGATTCATCGCCTGGGTGGTCGGCCTGGCCTTGCTTTGGCTGGCGCTGCGCGCCTTCGGCCTGAACGCGAATTACTGGGCGATGACCGAAGCGTTATCTACCGCCGCGGCCGCGGCGACCGTGGTCGGAGCAGCTTTTATCGCCTACCGCGAGCTGTCCGAAGTGGCCAACAGCCGCCACATGGAAGTCGCCGACCGGTTGTTTGGGGAGCTCAATTCGACGGAGAATATCGCCGCCCGCCGCTGGGTGTTCCAGAATCTGCCGCCCGATCCGCAGGAGGGACTGCGCGAGATGAGCGCGGAAGGACGCGCCCATGTCAAAAAGGTGCTCAACTCCCTGGACCGGGTTGCCTTCCTGACCCAATCCGGATGGATCCCGGACGAGGTGATCATGCCCTGGATGCACCCGATGATCGCGAAATCCTGGGAGAAGATCGGCCCTTACGTGCTTTACGAGCGAGAGCGGCGCAACGAACCCTATTATTACCGTTACGCCAGCGAGCTGGCCGAACGCTGCCAGGCCTGGCGTTCCAATCGCCTGCCCGACCAGGCGGTGAAGTGGGTGGAAGGGGCGCTATAATTCAGGTTTCGGGATAAAATTCACAACCAACGAACGATTTCTACTCAGCCCAGGAGCTCCGTATGCATGAAGAACTGTTTAAAGCCATGGCGCAAAGTATCATCGATGGAGATGACGAGCAAGCCGGCGAACTGGCGCGTAAAGCCCTCGAGATGGGCATCGACCCGCTGGACGCCATCGACCGGGGTTTCGTCCCCGGCGTGGACTTCGTCGGCGACCAGTTTAGCTGCGGGGATGCCTTCCTGCCAGAACTGGTCATGGCCGGCGAGGCAATGAAGACGGCGGTGAGCACCCTGGAGCCCGAGATGTCCCGCCGCGGATCCCAGCGGGAGGTCCAGGGTGTGGTGGTGCTGGCCACCATCCAGGGCGACATCCACGACATCGGCAAGACGCTGGTCGGCACCATGCTGTCCTCGTCAGGATTCAAGGTGCACGATATGGGCGTCGACGTGCCGGTTGCCAACCTGGTAGCAAAGGCGCGCGAAGTGGACGCCGATATCGTGGCGGTCAGCTCCCTGCTGACCACCACCATGGTGCGCCAGCGCGACGTGGTGAAGCTGATGGATGAGATGGGTTTGCGCCCTAAGATGAAAGTGATGGTCGGGGGCGCGCCGGTCACCCGCGAGTGGGTGGCCGAGATCGGCGCCGACGGGTACAGCGAAGACGCCATCGGGGCGGTGACGGTGGCCAAAGAACTGGTGAAAGCCTGAGGAGCGCAGCGTGAGCGGAAGAATCAAATCCATCACCAACCCAAAAATCCGCCTGGAGGTGCTCACCCCGGAGGACGTGCAGCGGGTGCATGCCGCGACCCTGGCGATCATTGAGGACGTCGGCGTTCGGTTTCCTTCCGAGAAGGCGCTGGACGTCTGGGAAGCGCACGGCGCCCGGGTGGACCGCGCTACGCAGATCGTCAAGGCGCCCGGCGATCTGATCGAAGGCGCATTAGAGAACGCGCCAGCGAGTTACGAACTGGCGGCGCGCGATCCATCCCAGGACCTACCCCTGGACGGAAACCACGTCTACGTCGGCACAGACGGCTGCGGGGTGGAGGTGCTCGACCTGTACAGCGGCGAGCGCCGGCGCTCGTGCGCGCAAGACGTGGCCGATATCGCCCGGATCGCCGACAGCCTGGAGGAGATCGCCTTCCACTGGGTGGCGCTGTCCGCCCAGGACCGGCCGGCGCGCAGCCGCGGCCTGCACGAACTGCACGCTTTGTGGGAGAACTCCACCAAGCACGTACAAACCGAGAGCATTTATTCCGAGCACGAGGCGCACGCGGCGGTAGCGATGGCTGCAGCCATTGCCGGGGGGCGGGACAACTTGCGCAGCCGGCCGCTGCTGTCCATCATGCAGTGCACCGCCCCGCCCCTGGGCCAGGACGGGGGCAGCCTGGAAGCAGCCCTGATCGCCGCCGAAGCCGGCCTGCCGGTGGGCTTCATGACCATGGCGGCCTGCCTGACCACCGGCCCGGCGACCATGGCGGGCACCCTGGCGGTGGGCAACGCCGAGGTGATCAGCGCCATTGCCCTGATCCAGCTGGCCCACCCTGGCGCGCCGGTTTTTTACGCCGCGGCCCAGACCGCTTCGGACCTGCGCAGCGGGGCCTATACGGGCGGCGGGCCGGAGGATTTCCTCTTCGGCGCGGCGACCAACGCCCTGGCCGATTTCTACGACATCCCGCTCTCCATGGGCTCTTTCGCCACCGGCGCCAAGGAGCCCAACTGGCAGGCCGGGGTGGACAACAGCCTGTCCACCTTCATGGCCTGCGCGGCCATGTCCGACATGCTCCTCGGGGTTGGTTTTCTGCACGGCAGCCGCATCTGGTCGTACGCCCAGATGCTGATGGACTGCGAGATCTTCAACATCGTGCACAAGATCATGTCCGGCATACCGGTGGACGACGAGACCCTTGCGCTGGAGGCCATCACCGCCGTCGGTCCGGGAGGCAACTTCCTGGCGCAGAAACACACCCGGGTGCACATGCGCGAAGTCTTCCTGCCGCAGTTCATGGACCGCCGCCCATACAACGAATGGGAGCAAAAAGGAGACGGCGCGCGGGATTGGGCGCTGGCTCGGGCGCGCGAGATCCTAGCTTCCCACCAACCCGAACCGCTGGACCCTCACCTGTCGGCGGAGCTGGAGCAGATCATCGCCGGCGTGGAGCAGGCCTGAACGCGCCCCTACAGGCGCTTTCCGGATGGACGCATGCAACCGAAGCTCGAACTGCTCACTGACGAACTCATCCGGCGGGTCCTGGACGAAGCCTACCAGCTGCTCGGCGAGCACGGCGTAAAAGTCCAATCCCAGGAGGCGCGCCAGCTGCTGGCCGCCGCCGGAGCGAAAATCGATCCGGCCCACGAGGTTGCTTATTTATCCGCCGGGCTGATTGAGAGCGCCCTGGAAAGCGCGCCGCGCGCCTTCAGCCTGTATGATCGCTTCGGCGAAACCGCCGTGGCGTACGGCGGTAAAGCTGTTCACTTCGACCCCGGCTCCTCCGGCGTGCACGTGCTCGATCCCGAGACGCTGGAACACAGATCATCCCAGACGGCGGACCTGATCCGGTTGGTCAAGGTCGCCGAGAATCTGCCCCAATATGCCGCCCAATCCACAGCCGTGGTGTGCGGCGACGTGCCGGAGGCGATCGGGGACCTCTACCGGCTGTATCTGGTCTTGCTCCACTCAACCAAGCCGGTGGTCACCGGGGCGTTCACCAATCAAACCGGCCGGGTCATGCTCGATATGTTGGCGATCTTCGCAGGCGGGCGGGAGGCGCTGGCGGCCAGGCCCCAGGCCGTCTTCGACGTTTGTCCTTCACCCCCGTTGATTTGGAGCGAGTTCGGCGCGGGGAACTTGATCGAACTGGCGCGGGCTGGGATCCCGGCCCAGATCGTCTCGATGCCGCTGGCTGGCGCGGCCGCGCCGGTCACCTTGCTGGGCTCGGTGGTCCAGCACGCCGCCGAATGCCTCAGCGGGATAGCCATCCACCAGCTGGCCAATCCGGGCGCGCCGGTGGTCTGGGGCGGCGCGCCGGCTATCTTCGATATGCGCCAGGGCACCACGCCGATGGGAGCCGTAGAGACCGCCATGATCGACACCGCTTACGCCCAGGTCGGGCAACACCTCGGTTTGCCCACCCACGCCTATCTGGGCGCCAGCGACGCCAAGCTGGTCGATGCGCAGGCCGGACTCGAGAGCGGGGTCAGCGCCCTGATCGGGGCGTTGGCAGGCATCAACATGATCTCGGGCGCGGGGATGCTAGATTTCCTGGCCTGCCAGAGCGCCGAGAAGCTGGTGATCGACGCCGAAGCCATCGCCATGAGCCAGCGGCTGCTGGATGGGATGACGCCGCGCACGGAGACGCTGGCCCTGGAACTGTTCGCCGGCATCGGTTTCCGGGGCGACTTCCTCAAGCAGCGCGCCACCCGGGAGTTGTTCCGGGTCGAGCAGCACCTGCCCTCGGCCGTGATTGATCGCGGTTCGATCCGCGCCTGGAACGAAGCAGGCCGGCGAGATGCGTTCGCCCGGGCCAGGGAGCGCGTCGAGCAGCTGCTGGCAGCGTACCAGCCCCCATTGATCCCTGCCGAGCAGCGCCAGGCGCTGGTCGAGCTGGTCGCGCAGCAGGCCCGCGCCGCCGGCATGGACCGGCTGCCGGAAATCGACCCGGCTTGAAGCTGATCCGGCCTGAAGCCGACTCGGCACAGGTGAGCGCTAATGACGGCTGAACCCCTCGACTTAGAACAGCTCCTGCGCGTCCCCCGGGTGGACGTGAATGGCGGACTGGACCTCGACCCGGACGGCGCAAGGGCAGCTTTCTCCTGGAACCGATCCGGCCGCTGGGAGATCTACGAGCTCGCTCTCGACCGTCCAAACGAGCCGCGTCAGCTCAGCAGCGGGCCGGGGGGCAAATTCACGCCGCGTTATTCGCCGGACGGGCGCTACCTGGCTTACATGGTGGATGAGGACGGCGGCGAGAACTACGACCTCTGCCTGTACGACCGGGAATCCGGCCTGCAAACCAACCTGACCCCCAATACCCCCGAAGCCCTGCAGCCCAACTTGAGCTGGTCGCCAGACGGAGGCTGGATCGCCTGCCTGTCAGACCGTTCTGGAAACTTCAAGGCCTGCACCCTGCCCGTCACGGGCGGACCGATGCAGCTGGTCCTGGACCTGCCCTACCCGGCCTGGGAGGCGCGCTGGTCGCCGGACGGGCGCTGGCTGGCGGTGACCGTCGAGGCCCGCGGCCAGGATTACAACACCTACCTGATTCCTGTGGAGGCCGGGGTCCCTGGCGCGTTAGCTATGCCGCAGCCGCTCGCCTTTGCAGGCGAGGCGCTCAACACTCGTGAAGTACGCTGGTCGCCCAAGGGCGATCGGCTGGCTTTCGCCAGCGACGCGGCTGGCGAATACCAGATCGGGCTGTACGCCGTCGAGACAGGCGAAATCCGCTGGTTGACCTCCGGCGAAGGCGATAAACGCGCTCCGGCCTGGTCGCCAGAGGGCGAGCGCCTGGCCTACCTGCTGGCCAAAGGTCCACAGAACTGGCTTGCTGTGGAGCCTCTGAAAGACGGCGCCCCGGCCACCTTCCAGGTAGAACCCGGCGTGCACCACGCCCCGCGCTTCTCTGCGAGCGGTGATGGGCTGCTCAGCCTCTTCGAAAGCCCGCGCCGCCCGCCAGACCTGTGGCGGCTTTCGTTCCAGGAGGGGGCGTTTCAACAATTGACACGGTCGCTGCCCGACAATATCGATAGAGGCGCCTTCACCGACCCCGTCGAAGTTCTCTACCCGGGGCTGGACGGCGTACCCGTGCCGGCGCTGCTCTTTAAGCCCGACGATGCTGGAGCTTCTTCTCCGGCGGTGGTGGTGATCCACGGCGGACCGAACTGGCATTTCTCCTTCGCCTGGGTTCCACTCATGCAGCACCTGGCGGGGCGCGGCTGGACCGTGCTGGCGCCTAACTACCGCGGCTCGACCGGCTACGGGCGCGAATGGCAGCAGGCCAGCCGCTTCGACCTGGGCGGGGTGGACACCGCCGACGTGGTCGCCGGGGCGGATTACCTGGTCGCAGCGGGTTTGGCCGACCCCGGACGCATCGCCGTCACCGGGCGCAGCCACGGCGGCTATCTGACCATGACCGCCCTGACCCAATACCCGGATCGTTGGGCGGCAGGTTCGGCAGTGGTGCCTTTCCTCAACTGGTTCACCGCCCACGCCAACTCGCGAGAAGATCTGCAGCACTGGGACCTGGAGAACTTCGGCGACCCGCAGGAGAACGAAGTCCTGTGGCGTGAGCGTTCGCCGTACTTCTACCTGGAGCGGGTGCGCGCGCCGGTGCAGCTGATCGGCGGTGAGAACGACCCGCGCTGCCCGGCCAGCGAGGCGCGCGCAGCCTACGCGGCTTTGCAGGCGCTGGGAAAAGAGGCCGAGCTGTGCCTGTACGCTGACGAAGGCCACAGCTTCTTGAAATTGGAAAACGTGATCGAGGCGGAAACCCAGCGGGCAGCTTTCCTGGCGCGCCACCTCTCCTGAGCGTCTCGCCCAACGCGCCGGGCGGACCATCCGGCCGCGCATCATCTCCCCAGAAAGGGACCAACCGAAGATGACCCACCTGCGTGTACTCTCCGAGGAAGAAGTCGTTGCCATCCACCAGGCCACCCTGCGCATCTTGAGCGAAACCGGGATCGTGCTTTCCCACCCGGGAGCTACAGAACGTCTGCTTGACGCTGGCGCCAGCCTCGAAGACGACCGCGTGCTGCTGCCCCCGGAGCTGGT
>CAYNWK010000171.1:0-1267 GCA_964400875.1 uncultured Anaerolineaceae bacterium
ATGACGAGCTGGGGGAGGTTGCTACCTCATCCCCAAGCATCCCGTTTGACGATCCACTATCCGAATTCGTCGGTCAGGCGTTCTGCGGCGAGGCGCGCTCCGTGCAGCTCCATGCGGCCTGCCAATTCCCGGGCACGCGCCGTCACCTCGGGCCGAAAACACACGCGCAGCGCCTGAGCCAGGGCGTCTACGGTGAGGTCATCACGCGTGGGACCGGACACTCCCACCCCCAACTCCTGCACCCGGCGCGCCCAGTAGAACTGATCGTAATTATGCGGGATGATAACCTGAGGCACCCCCGCCCGCGCCGCCGCGGTCGTGGTCCCTGCGCCGCCGTGGTGGACGACCGCGGCCACCCGCGGGAACAGCTTTCCGTGATTGACGTCGCCAATCGAGAGGCAATCGTCCCCGGTCTCGCCCGGCGTGAGATCGGCCCAGCCCTGCGTAAGGATCGAGCGGAGCCCCACGGCCCGGGCCGTCTCGATCAGCATACGAGCGGTCTGCTCGGTGGCCCGCATGCTGCCAAAACCCAGGTAGAGGGGGGGCGCGCCGTTGGCGAGAAAATTCTCAAGCTCATCCGGCAGCGCGGCCTGATCGGAGAGCATCCAGGCGCCGGTCTGCACGACTTCCATGCCAATGGCTGGGGAGGCCGGCGCGAGCGCCGGATCGGCGGCGAGCCACGGGCGATCCGTAAAGATGTAGGGCTGCACGCTGGCAACAGGACCCAAGCCGATTTTCGCTCGCTCCTCGTTCAGCGTGGCGCCGAAGCGCTGATTGAACTCCTCTGCATTTTTTACCCACAGTTCCCGGTTTTCTGCTTCCGACAGATCATACGAATAGTGCCCGCCCGTCTTCGGCGGGGGGTAATCGGGCGATGGCAAAATGGCCGGGCAGTAGGCCGCAAAGACGTAAGGGATTTTCCCCACCTGTGCGATGGACCGCGTGGCGACCTGCAGCGCGCCTCCGGCGACGATCAGATCGCAACCGCGCACCGCTTCGGCGATGACCTGGAACTGCCCGCGCACCATTTGGGTGGCCATTTGCTGCAGCTGTTCGCCGGACGGCAGGACCGGTTTGCCCGGCACGCTTCCGCCGGTCAGCTTCTTCAGGTCCGGCCCGATCGGCGTACACTCCAGCCCGTATGACTCGATCCATGCTTTGAAATTGGGCGCCACGCACAACTTCGCCTGGTGTCCCAGCGCGCGCAGCTCCAGCGCGAGCGCCAGGATAGGCTGCACGTCCCCGCGCGAGCCAATCGAAGACAGCA
>CAYNWK010000171.1:1367-9274 GCA_964400875.1 uncultured Anaerolineaceae bacterium
AACCTGTTCGACGGTTTTGAATCCGGGGATTGGAATGGTTACCGGGCTGCGCGCCCACAGCCAGCCCAAGGCGCCCTGGGCGAGGGTGCGCCCATCGCTGGTCAGGACCTCGCGCAGATCTTCAACGGTCTGGACGAATTCCGCGATACTCCCTTCCTGGAAATTCCAATCGTGGCGGACGTCATCGTCCGGCAGGGTAGTATCGGCGTCTTTGAATTTGCCGGTCAGCAAACCCATTCCCAGCGGCCCGCGATTGATGCTCGCCAGATTGAATTCTTCGCACACTTGCAGCGTGGGGGCATAGTCACGCTTGGTGGCCCAATGCAGGGCTTGCTGGATGGCCGTGCAATGCTCACCCGCGGCAAAGACACGCGCACCTTCAGCATTGTCGGTGCTCCAACCATACCAGCGGATCTTACCTGCTTTGACGAGTCCTTCCAGCCCCTCGCGGACAGCGCCAGCCCTCTCCGGCGGATATTCCCCAACGTGCAATTGGTAGAGGTCGATGTACTCGGTATTCAAGCGCCGCAGACTGTTTTCACAATCCTGGCGGAGGTTCTCTACGACAACGTCATCATTTTTGGTGATGAGTTTACGTTCTTCATCCACGATAAACCCGAACTTGGTAGCGATCACGGCTTGATCCCGCCGGCCTGCCAGCGCCTTCGCCAGAATCCGCTCGCTGTGCCCCGCCCCGTAATTGGCTGCCGTGTCGAAAAAATTGACTCCCATATCCAACCCGGCGTGGATGGCGCGCAGCGATTCGTCATCGTCCACCTGGCCCCACCCGGCCGGATAGGGTTCCTCAGCCTTGTTATCGAACACCCACGGTCCACCAATTGCCCAGCAGCCCAACCCCATGGCGCTGACTTCAATTCCGCTTTTCCCAAGTATTCGGGTAAACATGATTCCACTCCTGTTCCCTTTCGCAACTGCTAATTTTTCCGAACTCCAACGAATCCTTTAAACCAATGAATTTTTTCGATGCGTTCACCCATTATACATAGGAGTTACGCAGTTCGTTGGGAAAGTGGGGGATGGAGCTGCATACCAACAAAAAATCCTGGCGCCTGAGACCTCAGACGCCAGGAAAATTCACCCTCAGTTTGCTACCGGAGCCAGGGTTTGCAGCCTACGGCAAGATAGCGAAAACACGCGCCGGGAAGCCCGATCCATCCTTTGGCTTGGGAAAACTCACGACCACCAGCGCGCCGGCCTCTGGGACCTGATCCAGGTTGGTCAGCAGTTCGATCTGGTAGTGATCGGTGCTCAGAATGTAGGTTTCCAGGGAGTAGTCGTCCTGGCTGGTGGCGATGCCGGGATCGGTGTCGGTTGGTTCATGACCCGAGGCGGTGATATGGCGCACCTCGTAGAGGTATTGGAGCACCTCCAGGCTCCAACCGGGATAGTGGGCGATGCCATTCGCATCTTTATTCTCCATAGCGGCCGCATCCGGCCAGCGCTTGGACCAATCCGTGCGCATGGCGACGAACGCGCTCTCCGGTATCCTTCCGTTTCTCCTCTCCCAGGCGCGTACGTCCTCCATCTTGAGGGTGTAGTCCGGGTCGCGTTCCACTTTTTCGTGGACGTCGATCACTACCAGCGGCATGATCATCTCTTTGGTGGTGATCTGATCCAGGGTGCGTAAACCGCGGACGAAGTGGGCCGGTGGATCGGCATGGGTGCCCCACTGACCGACGTGCGTGAACAGCTGGGCGTAAAAGCCAGTGCCCAGGGTGCCAGGACCAGGCGGCTGGTCATCGTACCAATACACCAGCTCGATCTCTTCATCCGCGAAACCCGGCCAGTGGGGTATGCCGGGCGCGAAAGTATGGGTCAGGTCTACAAATTCTTTGTTCTGGATAATATTCCAGACCCCTTGCAGACCTCTATCGCGCGGCAACCAGCCCGTGGTCAATACCAGCACCAGCAGCGCGACAAACAGTACGCCGGAGATCAGCTTCCATTTTCTCATAGCAGTTCCTCCTCACTAGAACAAAACAGCACCTGGCGAGCAGGTGTTATCCATTACCCCTGGTCACAGGCGGTGGTGAAGCAGCGAAGTTGTCCGGTTAAAACTGAGGGTAGTTACGGGGGTTGAATATAGCATACAGGAATTTTGCCTGTATGGCAAGACCTGGCGGGAGTGGTTAGAAAAACCAGATCCGAACGCCAGCTGTCTAAATAACCCTCACGTTATACCCACCAGCGGTAAATCAGCCAGACGGCCGCCAGGAGGAGCACAAGCCAGACGGCGACGACGAGGACAGCGCCCAGCCGGCTGACCGGTACGCCCTGGTTGATGACCGCATCGGCCTGCCGGCGGGCGTCGGCCATAACCTCCGGGGGAATCATCTTCAGCGTTAAAGCAATGCCCAAGGGGACGAACAGCAGGTCGTCCAGGTAACCGAGAACGGGGATGAAATCGGGGATCAGGTCGATGGGGCTGAAGGTGTGCGCCAGCACCAAGCCCATGAAAAGCTTGGCGTACCAGGGGACCCGTGGATCGCGCATGGCGATGTAGAGGGCGTAGGCTTCCTTTTTAAGGGCCCGGACGCGCTGCTTCCAACCAGCGAGCATCGATGAGACTCCGGTGTTTATGGGCGGAAATCAGGCGCTTTTGGCGTCAAAAGTCGTGTGTTTTTGATACGAGGAAGACAAGATCTGGCAGGATCATCCATCCGAGCAATAAATGACCGATCCGGTTAGATCAAGCGGTACAGCGCCAGGACCAAGAGGAACGCACCCACCAACCCCCCAATACTCCTCAAAGCCTGCCCTGCGCGCTTCAATTCATCTCCGAATTCGGGAATTCCTGACAGCGCGTCAGCGCCCAAGATAAATCCTCCGACGATCAGGGCGATGCCGATGATATTGGAGAAGTTGAGAACGCCGACCACCAAAGCGATCAATCCGATTACACCCTTGAAGGCCAAAATCGTTGAAATGAGCCGGTTATCGGCGACGTTTCTCTGGAGCACGCCAGCCAGCAAAACCAATCCAGCTAAGATAGAAATGATCTCGGCAAGCATAGATACCTCCTCATCTATTGGCGACTTTTAATCTATTGTTAGACCAGGCACTCTCGTCTACACCATTATAGGCTACCGTCGGTTTGGTTCTTCTCCAGGAGGTAGGTGATGCCCAAATCCGGATTGGCGGTCGGGATCAGCTTCCGTTGAATTCGCCCCATAAACCGTAGCCGCCCTCCCGACGCGCCTCACGCCTTGCGTGCTGCTGGTGAATCTCTGCGACGTGGGCGGCTTTCTCGCGGATGGCGGCGTCCAGCCAAAAAGCCCCGTTCTCGGCGGTAGCCAGGCTGCCCGCGCCGTAAGCGCCGGTGGCGGTGTCGTCGTCCCAGGGGGGGTTAGCGACCAGGGTCCCGCCTTCGACCCAGTCCATGAAGTAGTCCGGGGTAGCGATGAAATCGGTCTCGTCGACGCAGCGCTGCATGTGGACCAGCTCAGGGTGAAGGTGGAGCATGAGGGCGGTCTCGAGCTCGCCGGCGTGGCCCATCCCTCCAATGGAGGAGCGGCGGCGCGCCTGCAGGGCGGAGACGCCATCCGAGCCGGAGAGGTACAGCCAGGCGGTGGCGCAGAAGATCCGCCGGTGGCACTCCCCGGCGTATTTAACGACGTTGGTGAGGAAAGAGCAGTTGCCGCCGTGCCCGCTGAGCAGGTAGAAGCGGGCAAAGCCGCGGGCCGCCAGGGCGTCAACGGCGGCGAGCCAGAGGTCCTCGAAAGCGCGCCCGCCGGCGTTGAGCGTGCCGTCGAAGGCTTGACGGTGGGTGCTGACCCCGTAAGGATAGGCCGGCAGGGCGACGGCCTGTTCCGGAGCCTTTTCTGCCGCGCACTGAGCGATGGCCTGGATGATCAGGGTATCTGTGGATAGGGGCAGATGATGACCGTGCTGCTCGGTGTGCCCAATGGGGATCAGGACGACTTTATCGCGGTCGTCGTCGGAGGGCAGCGGCGGGGAGAGGGTGAACTGGCTCGCGTGCGGCAGGGCCAGGCGGCTGGCTCCAAGGCCAAGTTCGACTCCCTGAGGGGTAAGCGCGAAGACCCGGCTGAAGCCATCGTCGCGCAGGCTGGCGACCAGGCTGCGGAGGTAAGCGCCGAGGGGCGCTTCGGGGAGGCGCAGGCCGCTGCCAGCCCAACCGTAAGGGAGCGGAGGCAGCAGGCCGAGGCGAGGCGGGTCGCCCAAGATTTCGGCCAGGCGCTCCAGCGGGTAGCCCTCGCCCAGGGGAATGACCAGCGGAGTTTGGCGCGGCAAGGCGGCGACTTCGGGCCAGGTCAGGTCGGCGTAAGCGAAGAACCCGGTCATGGCTTTGGAGGCATTGGCGTTGGAGTCGTTGGCATTGGATGCCCAGGCATCGGATGCCCTGGCATCAAGTGCCAGTCCAGGAAGCGCTCGATGCGGGTGTAGACGTCCATTTGATGCGCCCGTTGGAGGAAACCGTGCGGCTCACCGGAGTAGGTCTTGTACTCATAGGCCTTGTCCGCCCGGCGCAAGCCTTCGACCCATTCTTCGGAGGCCTGCGGCGGCACGACGTCGTCCAATAGGCCGTGCAGGATCAGCACCGGAGCGCGCACGTTCGCGACCTGGTAGATGGGCGAGCCGTCCAGGTGCACGCGGCGATTGCGCGAAGGGGGACCGATCATCATCTCGGTGTATAGGCGCAGGTTCCGGTTGCAGCCCGCCCAGGAGGTCGCCAGGTCGGCGTCGCCGTACTTGCTGACCCCGCAGGCGAAGAGGTAATCGGGGTCGCGCGACAGGCAGCAGGCTACCATGTAGCCGCCGTAGCTGCCACCGAAGATCGCCAGACGCTCGGGGTCGACCCACTCCAGTTCGCGCAAATAACGGGCGCCATGCAGGCAGTCCTGGACGTCGCCCTGGCCCCACTGGTTGTAGTTGGCGTGCTCGAACTCGACCCCGTAGCCGGTGCTGCCGCGGTAATTGGGCGCCAGGTACGTGTAGCCCTTGGCGACCAGGTATTGGGCGAAGGGGTCCCACTCGTACAAGTACTGCCCGGAGGGGCCGCCGTGGGGGTAAAGCACCGCAGCGCTGTTGGGCCTGGAAGGGCGGTAGAGGAAAGCGGGGATCTTCAAGCCGTCGTGGCTGGTGTAGCCGATCACCTCAGGGATGGCGAAATCGACCGCCGCCAGCGCGGGCAGCCGGGAGAAAGTCAGCTGGGTCAGCTCGCCGCCGGGCAGGTCGAGGCGGTAGATGTCCGGCGGCTGGGCGGGGCTCTCGTACTCCACCGTGAGGAAATCGCCGTTGGGAGACCAGCGCGGCCGGGAATACACGCCCTTGCCGGAGCGCAGCATGGTCACGGCGCCGTTGCCGTCCCCGGCGCCCGCGGCGACCAGCATCAGATCGAAGGCGCCGCCGCGGTTGACCGTGGCGGCGATCTGGGCGCCGTCCGGCGACCAGGCGATATCGGCTACATCCGCGCCCAGGCGGGTGAGCTGGCGAAGCCCTTCACCGTCCGGCCGAACCAGCCAGACCTCGTCGAAGCCGGAGCGCTGGGAGAGGAAGGCGAGCTGCGCGCCGTCCGGCGACCAGCGCGGCTCCCAGTTTTTCTGTCCTGTAGCGCCGGTCAGCGTGCGGACCTGGCCGCTTTCCAATTCGACGATGCGCAGGTCCAGGCGGTTGAGGTCGTCGTGTGGGCGGTGGACGTAGGCCACCAGGCGTCCGTCGGGGGAGGGGCGCGGGTCCCAGGCGTCGCCTCCCGGAGCGGTGACCAGCGGGCGAGGCCAGGAACCCTCGCGATCGGTGAGCAGCAACTGGGTGCGCTCGTCCCGTTCGACGCTGACGATCAGGCCGCGGCTGTCCGGCATCCACACCGGAGTCGAGGCGGCCTCGGCGAAGTCGCTGACCTTGACGGGCAACCCGCCGCCTGCGGGGGCGACGTGCACGTGATCGTCGAGGCAAAAGGCCAGCCAGCAGCCATCCGGCGACCACTGCGGAACCTCGTCGTCCCAATAGGCTACCGCGCCGCGCTTCGTGGTGACCCTTGCCGGCCAGCCGCCCGAAGCGGGCATGACGTACACGTCGGATAGATCGCCGCGGTCCCAGATGAAGGCCAAGCGCTCGCCATCCGGGGAGAGCTGGTGGTTCCTCACCCGCTCTACGGCGGTGACCAGCGACAGGCTCCAACCCGGCGGTGGTTTGAAGTCCGGGCGCGGCACCGCGGGCCAGTGGTTGCGTTCGTACTTCTCGGTCAGTTCGATCTCCCCGGGCATGGTTGGCGTCCTCCATTTAGGTGATTTTTGCTGGCGCGAATCATATCACGGGAACGCGAAGGCCGGGCTGAGATTTCTACTCAACCCGGCCTGATTCTATGATCCCAGCATGAGCTGGTGAGGTTTCAACTCAAGGGCAGCCTCCGCCGCCCTTACCTTTACCGTTGCCTTTGCAAGCGCCATTACCGTTGCCGTTGCCTTTTCCATTTCCGTTCCCATTGCCGTTTCCGTTGCCATTCCCGTTACCATTGCCGTTGCCGTTGCCATTTCCATTGCCTGGGCTATCGCCGGAGACAAAGGGATTGCCGGAGTTCTTGGGTTTATTCTTGTTCCCTTTAGTGGTGAAGAAATAAGCGCTCGATTCACCCTCGCCTGCTGTGACTTCCTCCTCGCCAGGATCAGCCGCGTCCATCTGTGCGGCCGCCTTGCGGATGTGCCCAACACCCAGGTGAGCCGGTTTTCCGTACATTTTGAACAACTGGCCCATGCCCACACCGGATTGGAAGGCCTGCACCAGCTCTTCGACGGTGACGCCGCAGAGCGTTTCAGCCGGATCATCTCCAGCCTGTTCTACGACCTGGTCGCCGCAAGCGCCCTGATAAACGGCGGCCATCGAGTAGAGCTTGACCAGCACGCCGAAGCCCATACCGTCATCGTGATACTGGGCGATCTGGTCGGTCGTCTGGAGGACTGAACCCTCGCCGTTCAAATCCCAGTCAACCATGAGCGCTTTCAGCGCGTCCTCCAGCTGATTTACCAGATCAGGGTCATCGAAGGTCAGGTCAAATACTAGATCTCCGACCTGGAGCGTAAACGAGTTTTCCCCATTATCGGAGAGGACTTGAGCGATTACCCCCCCACTCGCTTCACAATCCTCCACCTCACCTAACCAAGACCAAGTGCCCCCATCAGAAACCACACAAACTTCAGTGTCTCGCAACGCGGCAGTGATCTCGTCCAAGGAGATGTTCCCAAAATACTGGCCCAAAAGCACAGCGATGGGATGACCGGAGGCGGCCTCATCCAAGACGACCGTGCATAAGCCCTCGCCAGTGTCGACAGTCACCGTATTGGTCTGCTCATCGATGGCGACGACAGTACCGGAAACGCCATCGCCCTCGCAGGTAGGTGTTATGGGCGTTACCGGTTCCTGGGCGTACACGGTTCCGGCGAGCAGCAAACTTGCAATCAGAAACATGATCGTGGCTATTTTCAAATGCGCTTTCATGAAACGAACCTCCCAAAATAATGAGCTTAGAAGTTAAGCAGTTCACGAGGGGATCGGGGGTGTTTTGTCTGGAAAGTGTCTGACCTCGATGACGAAAATGGTCGCACTGCGTACCAAA
Organism: uncultured Anaerolineaceae bacterium; assembly: GCA_964400875.1. Classification (GTDB taxonomy): domain Bacteria; phylum Chloroflexota; class Anaerolineae; order Anaerolineales; family UBA4823; genus CAYNWK01. The sequence goes on from CAYNWK010000171.1 coordinate 8,959, forward strand.
CTCGACTAGTAGGTCAGATATATAATCATGGTTTCCTTCCAATGTGCTTCCATGAAATTACCTCCTGAAATACTGTGTTAGGTTTAGACCGGTACGCCACGCCTGGACGGTTTCTACCCCTGATGACGAAGGAGATCGTGCAGCGTTACAAAACTCGACTAGGAGATTGGTACTATGTGAGCACGCCGGTCAGTCAGCTGCGCTCTCTGGAAGCCGAGCAAAGAGGCGTCTTTTTACGAGAAAGAGGCGGCTGGTGAGTTGAAAGGCCCGCTTTGCTAACGAAAATAACAGTTGTTTCCCGATTCCACGGGATTCC
>CAYNWK010000172.1:0-9192 GCA_964400875.1 uncultured Anaerolineaceae bacterium
TCAAACATGAATGAAACCGATCGAACCCAGTTACCCTCTTGGTCAACCAGCCAGGTGATCCTGGCGACCTTGTTCGTCGTCGCCACCGGATTGGTCTTCTGGTTCTTATACAGCTTCCGGGCAGCTGTCTTCATCCTGATCGTTGCGATCGTGCTGGGGACGGCGATCCGCCCGGCGGTGGAGTGGATGCAGCGGCGCGGACTTTCCCGGCCTGTGGGTGTCATTTTGATCTATGTCTTGCTGATCGGATCGATGCTGGGTGTGGGGGCTTTTATTTTCCCGCTGATCGCAGATCAGACCACCGATTTGGCGGTTCAAATCCCTAAACTCTATGCAAGCTTGAGGGCCTGGATGCTGGAATCCCCCGGTCGATTGCTCAAACGGATCGCGTTAAGCTTGCCTGCGCAATTGCAATTATTCAACCCGCCGGTGGATGTTGAAGGAGAACCTCTAACCCGCGCGGTGCAGACTTTCACCCTGGCGGGCTCCGTGATTCGCAGCCTCCTGGCGGCTAACGCGGTTTTCTTGGTAGCATTTTATTGGACGATGGAAAGCGAACGCACCATGCGCACACTGCTACTGTTCTTCCCGCCGGATAGACGGGAAGACCTGCGCCGGTTGCTCGAACAGATCGAGGCGAAAGTTGGTGGGTTTATCCGCGGGCAGTTCATCCTTTCTCTGTCCATTGGGACCGCTGCTTTAATCGCCTATTGGCTGATCGGCCTGCCCAATACGTTAGTGCTGGCCTTATTCGCCGCGATCATGGAGGCTGTGCCGGTCTTCGGCCCGGCTTTAGGCGCTATTCCAGCGGCGTTAATAGCAGCCTCCGTCGATCCAACCAAGGTGATCTGGGTGATCGTCGCCACCGGGATCATGCAGGGGCTGGAGAATTATTTTCTCGTTCCGCGGGTGATGAACAAAAACGTCGGCGTAAACCCGATCGTTACCCTGCTGGCCCTGGCAGCTTTTGCTTCCTTGCTGGGCCTTCCGGGCGGGTTGTTGGCCATCCCGGCCGCCGCAGTTGTGCAGCTGTTGTTGGACCGCTATTTATTGGAGCGCCTCGACTGGGATCAACAAGATCCACCCGGCCGAGACTACATCAATTTGCTGCGCTACGAGGCGCAAGACCTGGCCCAAGACGTGCGCAAACAAATTCGATCCGATCGGCTCGAGGTCGAAAATGGGGAAGATCATTTCAAAGACCGGATCGAAGCGAGCGCCAACGAGCTGGACCGTTTGCTCGCCGAACTGGATGGGCAGGTTCAGGAGGAGAGGGTATGAAACTCATCGCCTGGTACACCCTGGTAGTCTTATCCACGCTCACCGTCCTGGTCGTCTTGTGGCAGTTCAACTTTGTGCTGGTAATGCTGCTTCTGTCGATTGCGACCTCAGCAGCTTTCCGGCCGGTGGTGGATTACTTCAACGGTCGTGGCTTCTCGAAGAGCCTGTCCCTGGCTGCAACCTATCTCTTCTTCGTGCTGTGCGTGCTAGTGTTCCTGGTCGCAGCCAGCGGAGCTCTGCTCGGCGACCTGCAGCATTTTGCGGATGATTTCGTCGCCTCGTACGAAGGTATTAAAACGCAATGGCCGTTATCAGGGACCATGTTCCAGCGCACCGTGGTGGAAGGACTTCCGGCGGTCGATGATTTCGTGGCAGCGTTGTCCGGGGAGCAAGGGTTGACCATTCTGCAGGGGTTTCTTGGCGGGGCAATGAACTTTTTCGGATTCCTGGGCCAGCTGGCCGTGATCCTGATCTTGAGCGCGTACTGGAGCGCAGACCGGCTGCACTTCGAACGGCTATGGCTTTCTTTGGTCCCGGGCGAACGCCGCAGCCAGGCCCGCGAGCTGTGGCGGGCGGTAGAGACCGGGGTCGGCGCTTATATTCGCAGCGAAGCGATTCAAAGCGTGTTCGCCGGATTGCTTTTGTGGCTGGGCTACCGGGCGACGAGTCTCGATTACCCGGCGCTCCTGGCAGTGCTCGGAGCGCTCGCCTGGTTGATCCCCTGGTTGGGGGCCGTGTTAGCGGTCTTACCGCCTTTGCTGGTTGGCTGGGGAAAGAGCCTCACATTTGGGGTTTTTGCCGCCGCATATACACTGGTGGTGTTGATGTTGTTGGAATTCTTTGTGGAGCCGCGCTTTTTCACCCGCAAAAGCTACAGTTCCTTGCTCACAGTTGTGGTCATCATACCCATGGGCATGGCCTTCGGGTTGATCGGTGTGATCCTGGCGCCTCCATTAGCTGCAGCGCTGCAAATCTTTTTCCGCCAGTACCTCGAGCTGCCCCAGCATACCTTCCAAGCGGAGCTTTCGCCAGCGTACGCCGGCGTCAAGGACCGCCTGGCAGCGCTGGACGAGGCGCTCGCCGGGGAGCTGGAGGAGGCCTCACCGGAGTTAAAAAGCCTGCGCGCCCGATTAAAAACCCTGGTGAACAAAACAGAGGCTTTTTTGAACTCGGAATAGTTTGGTTTGAGGCGATGCTCCAAGAGAAATATGTTTACACTTTCTCTCCTAAAAGGCGTAAAGCCGATCATAAAGATTTTCCAGGTCAGGTGAGGGATGAGGAAAAAAATCTGGCGACTGGTGAAACGAACGATTTCAGAATGGAGTGAAGACAAAGCTCCACGCCTGGCAGCAGCCCTGGCTTATTACGCGGGATTTTCCATAGCGCCTATTCTTGTCATCGCTATAGCCATAGCCTCCTTGTTTTATGACCGACAAGCCGTGAAAGACTTGGTGATCGCTCAAATAAGCGGGCTGGCAGGTTCGCAAGGAGGCGAACTAATCGCTACCATGCTGGAAGCCTCGAGGGATATCGGCTCGAACAGCTTAGCGATTGGGGTGAGCATTGCCGCATTGATCTTCGGCGCTACCGGTGTTTTTGGCCAGTTGCAAGACGCATTAAATACCATCTGGGAAGTAGCTCCCAAACCCGGTCAGGGGATATTGAGCCTGGTTAAGAAACGCTTCTTTTCCTTCACAATGGTGAATTCGGTAGGCTTTCTCTTGTTGATCTCGCTAGTGCTCTCGGCCGCATTGTCAGCGCTGGCAAGCTGGAGTGTGAGTTTATTTTCTGGCCTGGAATTGGTCTTGAAAGTAGTGAACTTCATTGTCTCATTGTTTGTGATCACGGTATTATTCGCCCTGATCTTCAAATACGTGCCTGATGCAGACGTAAAACAGAAAGATGTGTGGTTAGGCGCAACAGTAACTGCCGTACTCTTCACAATTGGTAAGGCCGTGATCGGTTTTTACCTGGGGAACAGCAGCCCGGTGGACCAGTTCGGGGGAGCCGGCGCGTTGGTTGTAATCCTGCTATGGGTGTATTACTCAGCGCAGATTACTTTCCTGGGAGCGGAGTTCACCCAGGTGTACGCGAGTGCCTATGGCTCGCGAGTGGTACCCGATGAGGACGCTGTTTCGCTTTCGAAAGAGGCGCGGGCTGAGCAAGGCATACCTGCAGATGGGGGATTTGAGCTTGCCTCCCGACCTGAAAAACCGGTTTCTTCAAAACCTTTACAGTCAATAAGGATGGATAGGAAAAATCTCCCGACCCCATTAGCTAAGGCTGAGGAGGGGAGGCGTGCAGAAAACAGTGAGGTATCAGTGCAGGTCTTCTCGATTGTGATCGCCGCGCTGGTGAGCATGGTAAGTGGATTTCTGCTTGGCAACCTGAGCAAATCGAAATAATACTAATTCTAATAGGAGTTACGCAGTTCACCGGGAAAGTGGGGCTGTTTGGGCGGGTTTTGCCCGCCCAAACAGCCCCTTTCTTTCTCCAAGTGCGTAAGTCCTATCTAATAGAGAACAAAAAAGAACGGGATATACGTCCCGCTCTTTTTGGATTACGCCCTACGAGATAGCTAACTGTGCTCTGTCTCGCGGTTCACGATCTCGCGCAAACGGCGGACGACCACGTCCGACCCATCTGTCTGGGGGAAATCCTCATCATCGCCCAGCACGACACCGGAACTAAAATCAGCTACAGCGTCGAGATCGGCCCGATCTTTAGCTGAACTGGCATCGAGGATGTCCTCAGCATCCGGCAAATTGAGATTGTGCTCTCGGCGCAGATGCTTGACCATAGCTTCGACCGCTTCGCCCGGGGTCTCACCGCGGGCGGTGTACGAACAATTGGCAATACCCAGATCGGAACATTTAATTTCCATGATATTTTTTCTCCTTTCGAGTGAACTTCAATCATAACGTCTGCGAGTGAGCAGGCCGGCGATCGCGGCCAGGATCGCAGATCCGATCACCGCCCAGACGATCGGGAAGGGTTCGCCTTGAACATTGATGGTGAAGAACGTCGGCAAGCCCAGCTGCCCGGCGATCCACATTCCCAGGTAAGCGCCGACGAAGCCGACGACGGTCGAGACGATACAGCCGCCCAACGAATAGCCGGCTAAGGCCTGACCAAGCGCGCCGGCCAGCGCAGCGATGATCAATAAGATGATAAATCCAAAGAGCGTCATGCTCTTCCTCCTCCAAACTTATGGTGCGCGGATCACCCGGAGAGAACCCGGGTGATCCGCCCTAATTGGGTTTAGCCTGGGGCTAGGTTATACGAGGCCACGACGACCGAAGATCAGGGAGAGCACAAACAAGACCAGGAAAACAAAGAACACGATCTTGGCGATCCCGGCCGCGGCGCCGGCGATCCCGGCGAAGCCCAGCACACCCGCCACGATGGCGATCAACAGTAATAATACAGCCCAACCTAACATTTAGTTACCTCCTTCAGTGAATCGAACGAACCTCAAGAATTCTGTTCGCCTTACTCCCAGTAAGGCTGGTACCCGTAAAATTCGTACACTTCCACCAACCAATCGTGCTCGGCAGTGGACGGCCAATTATCTTTGTCGAATCCGGGGGCATCCTCGAGGGTCTGCTTGTCTACGTCGAGGACAAAGCATTCCTCGTCCGCATCAACGGTCAGCGCTTCCCAAGGGATGGCGAAGAGCTTGTCGCCGAAGCCCAGGAACCCGCCGAAGGAAAACACCGCGTAAGCGATACGACCAGAGTCAAGGTCGATCATGAACTCTTCGATCTCGCCCAAGTCTTCGCCTTGCAGGTTTTTCACCGGATCATCCATCAGCGTTCCGGCCGATAGAACTCGGGGCGTCCTCAAAGTTGTTGGGTCCATTTCCATAGGTAGAATTCTCCTTTCGTTTTGGCTTATAGAACCTGTTTGTCAACATTCGTCAGCCTGATGAGATCAATCGTGCGTGTCTGTGATTTGGCTGGCGAAGTTGCCTGTTTACATCTTTATCGTACAACGGGTCGTTCGGCTCTTCAATGGGGAGTTTTCCTATAGTAAAGTAGGGTTTTCCCTACTCCACACTAGGAATTTCCCCCATTGTGAGTGCGCGGACCGGGCAGTATAGTTGTCTCGGGCCAGACAACGATGCCCATGGGGAGGGCGCGTATAACGTTTCAATTCAATACTACAGCCAGTCAAGATTTATGCACATCCACTGGTTCTAAATCGATAAAGACGTCAAAGACACAGCGATTAACAAGAGGAGACAAGCAACGGCATGTGGAACGATTTTAAAGAATTCGCCCTGCGCGGTAATGTGTCGTTTCTAATCGTGCAGGGCATGAACCGGTTGTACCTGGTCTCCCAGGAAGACGACCAGACGAAGGAAGAAAAGCCGACGACGAAAACTTGCCCCTATTGCCGGGAGACCATTCCGATTAATGCGACCCGCTGCCCGCAATGTACTTCCCAGTTAGAGCCAAAACCAGCGGCTGATTAACCGGCGAGCAGTTAGCAAACTTGCCGAATTCTTCGTTTATTGTGCCGATACCCATATTTTCTTGATAGCAACAGGAGCTTCTTAGATTAAATGAACGATCAACCACGAGATGACGCCATCATCTGGACGGATGGTTTAGCCAAGGAATTCAACGGCGATTACGCTGTCCGAGAGGTTAGTTTCGAAGTGCCGCGCGGGTCGATTTTTGGTTTCATTGGACCCAGCGGTTCGGGCAAGACCACTACCATCCGCATGCTGACCGGATATTACAAGCCGACCGAAGGGAAGGTTCGGGTGTTCGGCCGTGCTCCCGAGAAATTCGGTAAGCGGGAGAGGGAGCGCTTCGGTTACCTGCCCCAGCTGTTCGTGCTTTATCCGGACCTGACCGTTTGGGAGAACGTGAACTTTACTGCTTCCATCTATGGGCTGCCACTGCGGCGCAGCGAAATACTTAATAAAAAACTGGACTTCGTCGAGTTAGGCGAGCACAAAGGCAAGCTGGCCCGGGACATATCAGGCGGGATGCAGCGCCGCCTGAGCCTGGCGGCGACGCTGCTGCACGATCCGGAATTGATCTTTTTGGATGAGCCGACCGCCGGCATCGACCCGGTGCTGCGGCGCAAGTTCTGGGACCACTTTCAAACGCTCAAGGATGAAGGCCATACGTTGTTCATCACCACCCAATACGTCAGCGAGGCAGCATACTGCGACCTGGTGGCGGTAATCAACGCCGGCCGGCTGATCGAGGTGGATACACCCCACGGTCTGCGGTACAAAGCCTATGGTGGAGATATCGTCGAGATGCGCACGGTCGAACGGTTGACATACGCCCACCTGACCAAACTCCAGGATTTGTCATTTGTGAGAAGGGATATCGAGCGCATCGATAAAAACATCATCCGCCTGATCGTCAATGAAGCCAGCACAGATATTCAGGCGTTATTGAAATCGAGTGAGGAGCAAGGGGTGGAAGTAGAGTCCATTGAAGAGTATCTCCCGGCCTTCGACGATGTATTCGTCGAGCTGGTGCGCAAAGATAACGGGAGCAATCAAGATGTATAAAGCCGTCATCCGCGTTCTGGCGTTCTTGCGCAAAGAAATCTTCATCATCCTGCGACAGCCCAAATTGCTGCTTACCCTGGTGCTGGGACCATTCTTGATCCTGTTAATCTTCGGCATCGGCTACCGCAACCAGCCCAGGTCCTTACGGACGTTGTTCGTCGCCCGGGAAGGCAGCGCTTTGGGGAAACAGATCGCAGAGTACGCAGACACACTCGGTCCGCAACTGATCTATGAGGGGGTGACCAGCGACGCGGTCGGCGCGCTCCAGAGGCTGCGCGACGGCGAGGTGGATTTGGTCGCCGTCGCGCCGGAGGATGCTTATGAAAGCATTCAGGACGGCCGCCAGGCGACTTTCGTGCTGTATAACCAGGAGATCGATCCCTTACAAAAGAGCTACATGCAATACTTTGGGCAGGTTTATATCGATGAGGTCAACCGGCGGGTGTTGCTGGCGATCACGGAGCAAGGTCAGCAGGAAGCCGGCGACGTAGAACAATATTTGAATGACGCTCAGAACCAGGCCGATCGACTCGATCTGGCTTTGAATGCAGGTGACGCAATTGCGGCACAAAATAACGCCGAATCGCTGGGCAGGTCGGTGGATAAGATCGCCCTGGCGGCGGGGGCCAGCCTGCAGGTTTTGACTTCGGTTGAGAATACCTTGGGTTTGGAAAACAGCAACCGCGCCGGAGAATTACTATCCACGCTCAACGAACTGCGCGCCACGACGGACCAGCTAGACCAACTGGATCCAAGTTCGACGAATCTAGACGAGCAGAAGCAGGAGCTGGATAAAGTCCAGTCCGGGTTGGATACGCTGCAATCCAGACTGGATGAATTTACCAGTTTGGACCCGCAAGTTATCGTCAGGCCATTTAAGAGCGAGACCAAGAGCGTCGCTGAAGTCGATCCGAAACCCGCAGATTTCTACGCCCCGGCGGTGATCGCCTTGCTCCTTCAGCACCTCGCCGTTACCACCGCGGCGCTTTCCATCGTCCGGGAACAAAACCTGGGCGCGCTCGAGCTATTCCAGATAGCTCCGGTTACTGCTGGAGAGACTCTGTTCGGCAAATATCTGAGTTTCATGCTTTTGGGCGCGGTGCTGGCCGCCATCCTGACCGTGGTGTTGGTCTTTTTGCTCGACGTACCGATGTTGGGGAACTGGTGGCTCTACGCATTGATCGTCCTGGTGCTGCTGTTTACTTCTCTGAGTATCGGTTTTGTGATCTCGTTGGTCTCCCAAACAGACAGCCAGGCGGTCCAATTAACCATGATCGTATTATTGGCCAGCGTCTTTTTCAGCGGCTTCATCACCAGCCTGGATCTCATCTGGAGGCCGGTGCGGGTGTTCTCGTGGAGCCTGCCAACCACTTACGGCGTTGTGATGATGCGGGACATTTTCCTGCGCGGCAACCCACCAACTCCACTCATGCTTGGCGGCCTGGCGGGTATCGGCCTAGGCCTGTGTCTGCTTGCCTGGTACCTGCACTGGCGGAAGTTCACCTATCGCTAATCTTCTCAGCGCGATCACCTTCGCCCAGGAAGCTGCCAATGTCCTCCAGGATGCCGAGGGCAGCCATTTCTCCAGCGTGCCTTAATCTGTCCGCTCGGTTGGGGGACAAAGAGAAGTAGGGATTTCCCTAGCTGTGAATTAGGAACTTCCCCCATTGATATCTGAAGTGATAAACCGTATAGTTGAAAAGTATTGATGAGGAGATACTATCTTTAAGGAGGTAGATATGGATAGCAAACATCTATTTGAGAAAAAGGGTTACTTCGCGTTTTTATTCGCATTGATGATGGTCGCGGTTTTAGCATTGACAGCCTGCAACCAGGGTATGCTGCCTAACACGGGCGGCGACACCACTGGGGTGCCGCCCCAGGCCGCGCTAGAGGCCGCCAACCAGTTAGCCCAAAACTTGGGCGTCGAGGTGGGTGACATCCAGATCGTCAGGACCGAACAGGTCGATTGGCCTGATGCTTGCCTGGGCCTGCCCCAGCAAGATGAAGCCTGTGCAGATGTGGTTACCCCGGGTTTCCGGTACAGCTAGAAGTGAACGGCCAGCAGTATGAGTTCCGCACAGACGATCTCGGCCAGATCATCCGGCAGGCGCCCTAACCACACTAAACTTGAAATAAAAATCCCACTTGCCCGCTGATCGGGTGAGTGTATGGACCCCGGAGGAATTTTGAGCCTCCGGGGTCATCGATTCTTGAGGAAGTTGAAGCATGAAAACGAATGGTAGGGAATTCCCTACCGCGCGAGTAGAGATTTCCCTTATTGAAGGCCAGCACTAGATTGAATATACTGGTAGTGGGGGAAGTGGGGAATGCCTGTATAAAGACAAGGAACGCATTTTAATGGAAACTAG
>CAYNWK010000173.1:0-9182 GCA_964400875.1 uncultured Anaerolineaceae bacterium
GCGGTAACTCTCACCTTCAGCGTGCCGTCGCTCATGATTTCTGCGATTTCGTTTTTCTTGGCGCGCGTCACCACCCGAATGGCAATTGCCGCGCCGTTCTTTCCATCGTGTAGTTTGAATTCTCTCGTAGTCATCACCAATCCCTTAAATCTGACAATCTGTTGAGTAACTTCGGCTGATCGGATGTTTCTCACTCACCCACCGATCCTATTCAAGCGCGAAACACTGACAACTAGAGTCTCACGATCAGGTTGATCAATACAGCCTCGATCAGCTGCACCAGGATGAGCAGCACGAGGGGGCTGAAATCGATCATCCCGGTTTGCGGCATAATCCGGCGGATCGGCATCAACAACGGTTCGACCAGCTGATCGATCGTTTGCCGCACAGCGTGATAAGGCGACATGAAATAAGAAAGGACGACTTTGATGATGATCAACCAGGTGATCACCGTGGCAGTTAAGCGAATTATTTGGATCAAAACTAGCACGTACGCGCTCCTCGTTGTAGTATTTACCTGAATCTTGCCGTGAATGGGCTTGTAAGGTGACGCTCAATCCGGGCGTTCACCTAGAATAGCTGTGCCGATTCTAACCATTGTAGCGCCTTCTCGGACGGCCGCCTCGTAGTCTGCGGACATGCCCATCGACAATTCTCGCCAATCGACCTGCGGGAAGCGGTCTTCCAGATAATCCCGCAATCTTCGCAATCGTTCGAAATAGGGCCTGGCTAGCTCCGGTTCGGAGAGGTAAGGGGCCATGGTCATCAAACCTTCTATCGCCAGGTTTGGGAAAGCCAGGAGTTCAGGGACTTTTTCGGCTAGCGCCGGCCAGTGCGCCCGCTCATCCCAGGCTTTCCAGCCGTACTTGGACTCCTCTCCGCTCACGTTGCACTCCAGTAAAACCGGCAGTTTGCGCCTTGGGTCCGTCCAATAACGGTTCAACCGGGCGGCGATCTTCATGCGGTCAAGTGAATGAACGTAATCGAAATATTCGCAGACCATATTTGCTTTGCGGCTCTGGATATGCCCGATCATATGCCAGGCAACCCCGTCACCCCTACCGAGCGTCTCGATTTTTGGGATGGCGGCTTCGACGTAATTCTCTCCTAACGCCTGCGTACCGAGCTGCATAGCTGCCCGGGTCACGTCGAGGGAGTGGCCTTTGGTCACCACGACTACACGCACCTCCCCCGCTTTCCGTCCAACGGTTTCTGCTGCGCGCTCAATCCGAGATAACACTTGCTGATAATTATCCCGGATGGCACCTAGCAAGTCGGTTGTCATAGCGAAATTATAAATCAAACCCGGCAGTTATGCTCCCTGATCTGGTAGGGCGATCAGCCCCCCAAAACGGCCTGTCTTGCCCATTTCCCCCCGGTGAGAATACCAATCCTCCGGGTGGCAGGCGGTACACAAACTGGCGACTTCGACCTGTCTGACGCCGTGCGCTTCGAGGATCAGCCGGTTTGCCTGCCATAGATCGAAGTGAATGGAGCCGTTATTTCGCGGCAGCAGCGCCTCAGCCTGGGCGCCGAACGCCTCCTGGACCTGGCGGGCAACTTCAGGCCCGATTTCATAATGATCCACCCCGATCGAAGGCCCGATACAAGCCAACACGTTGCTCATTCGAACGCCGTATTCACGCTCCATCCGCTCCAACGTTGCTCTTAAGACGCCCTTCACCGTCCCCTGCCATCCCGCGTGAACCAGCCCGATCACCTGCCGGTGCGGATCGAACAAGACCACCGGAACGCAATCGGCGAAGCGCATGAACAAGGTAACTCCGGGTCGATCTGTCAGGATAGCGTCGGCTTTTACGTGCGCGGCGTCCTTTGGTCGGTTCCGCCGTGTACAGATCACCTCCGCCCCGTGAACCTGCCAGACGTCGTAAACAGAATCGGGGTCGCGGCCAAGCGCCCGAAACGCCAGCACTCGGTTTCCATAGACGCGCTTTGGATCGTCGCCTAATAATCCACCCACGTTCAAGGAGTCCCACGGCTCAGGGCTGAGTCCTCCACGGCGGGTGAAGATCCCGTGAGTTAACCCATGATTGGTCAGGGATTCGAATTGATAATACCGGATTCGATCCTTATGTTGAAAAGGCATAGCTGGTTTATTGGTTAATTTTCCTGGAGGTTGAACGTAGAACTCAGATCTGGCCCGGTAATTCCCCCGCAAGCCGGTTCTCTCGTTCCTGGCGGACTTTGGCAAACTTTCGAGCCATAAACCTGCGGGTGTCGGCCATCGTCTCCTCGACCATAGGATAACCAAACCAGGCCGTCGTCAATCCGAACAGCGCGCCCGTCAACGTCCGCAAAAAGGGAGTGCTTTCCCGATACGGTAATAAGCTTAACGGCGGTTGGCTGAGCAGCTGGCTGAACCCATCCAAGGCGATCGGCATGATGCCGATTAATATCCAAAAGTACCAGGGCAGTGATTTGATCCGTTTGTCCGTGACCGCGAACAACAGGCCGAAGAGTAAAATGCCGCCGTAGATGGCCACATCGCGCTCGCACAGAGCAATTTTATAGCCATGCTGTGAATCGCCAATATAATTCCGAGCCGCCCATACATCTCTCTCGTCCAGACCGGTTGCCTGCCCGTACGGCGTCAACCCCTGCACGCCGGCCGCCTCGCGCGGGTAAACCGCCTGTTCTCCGAATAAAAAGAACGAACGAAAAGCGAACTGGTGGCAGACTGCGCCGTAAGCCCGATAGATCAACCCTGCCGGCGCTGGCGCACCGGAAGCCATCAATACCGGCGCTAAAAAGGGCAAACCCAAATAAATAATCACGAAAACGTTAAAGAGCGACATATAGTGGTTCGACAACCAGTAAGAGAAACGATCGGCCTTGGTGATCGTCCACCCATATTCAAGCGTACCATCCCTGTCAGCCTGGTCGATGGAATAAATATGGCGTTCTCGATCGACGGCCGCTTGCAAGGTCATCCTCAGTTCTTCAGCCGTGAAGGGCGCTTTTAACCGGTACGGGCCGACTTCCACGACCGGAACCTCCGTTCCGTACGCTTTCATCAATGCTGGTTCTTGATCGATATCAATTACCACCAAGTTGTGCGGGATCTCCTCCTTGAGCGAAGCCAGGTCCGACTCGGCCTGGTCGCACAGGTGGCAATCCTGCCGGCTGTATAAAACTACCGATATCATTGCTCAACTCCAACTTGCGACAAATACTCATCCAGCTGTGATTCAGTCAGCTGGCCGATATGCTGAACCCTAATAATACCATCCCCATCGATGATAAAGGACGTCGGGTATCCGCGTATTTGGTACTGGCGTTGAACTTCTCCCCCTGGATCCAGCAGCACCGGAAAAGTCAGCCCCAATTCCAAGGCGTAAGCGCTGACATCCTCGGCAGGCTCATCGAAATTGATCCCCACGACCATGAAATCCGGTTGGTAACGATCGTGGCGCTCCTCGAGCGCTGGCATTTCAATGCGGCAGGGAGCGCACCAGGTAGCCCAAAAATTCAGCAGGACCGTTTTTCCCTGCAGGTCTTGAAGGCTCAGGTTGTCACCGTTCAGGGTTTCAAGCTCAAAATCAGGCGCCTGAGCTCCAACCTTTGGACCGGGAGGAGGTATGCTGTCCGAACTGGAATCGATTAATCCCGGAAATGAGGCAAGATCTAATCCAAAGATGAGCACAATCCCAAGGCCGACCCCGATAATGAGGCCGGCCAGCACAAATAGCAGATCTTTCCTTTTCAAACGGTTTCTACCTCGGAGCAAAGTTATTAGGACTGATGCACTTGAAGGAGAGTTGGGGGTACTATGGCGGGCCAAGCCCGCCATAATACCCCCGTTGATTGTGATACTTCTAATTTAAATCAACCGCTGGCGGCTTTTCCCTCGCTCAAGGGTAGCTGGTCGTCCTTAGCTGCCTGAAGGTCGTCTGCTTTCTGCTTGATTACAATCGACAACGGTAAGGCGACCGGGAACAATACGATCCCGAAGAACCACCATTCGAAGAAATTCCGACCTTTCTTTTTGGCCAGATAAGCCGGGATCAAACCTAGCAGCGAAAACCCAACCAGTCCGATAAGCAGATACCGACCAACCATGACCTCGTCAAAGGATTCGAAGAAGAAACCGACGTTTGCGAATTGTTCGAATCGGCCCATGAACAGCATCACGCCAACGGCGATCAGCACGATGCCCATGGCGATCTCGACGTAATGCATCACTTTTCCGTACCGGCGCAGCACTTTCGTCACCAGGCCGATCTGTGTTGCGGCGATCAGAAACGGGATCGCCAGCCCTGCGGAATAAGCGGTCAGCAAAACCCCTCCCTGGGCGATCGATCCACCGCTCAAGGAGATCGTTAGAATCGTGCCTAGAATTGGCCCTACACAAGGGGACCACCCGGCGGAGAAGAACACGCCCATGAGCGCCGATGATAAATAGCCCAATTTTCTATCCGGCGCGGTCTGCCTGCGTATATCGTACTGCAGGAAGGGGATGCGGATGATCCCGGTCATATGCAGGCCGAAGACCACCACGACAAAGCCCCCAATGCGCGTCAACCAGGGACGCAGGTCGAACAATAAACTGCCTAACGCCGAAGCGCCCAGGCCTAAAAAGATAAAAACGACGCTGAATCCTAAAACGAAAGCCACGCCGTGGCTGAGGGTCACCCAGCGGTTAGACTCATCTTGCCTGGATGAAGCGACGGACTGCCCGCTCAGATAACCCACGTAAGCGGGAACGAGCGCGAAGACGCAGGGGGAAAGAAATGAAGCCAGACCGGCCAAAAAGGCCAAACCCAGGCTTAAATTAGATAAATCCATCCATCATCCTCCGGAGCTCACGGAGAGTCTCAAAGTAACCCTAAGAGTGCGCTATGTTTCGATCACGGTGACTCGCGTGCTTTCTATACGGTCGATGGTCACGTCAATGTCTCCAGCCATAAAAGGTACGACCGGTTTTGTCCAGCGGAAGATCCACTTGGCGTCTTCCGGCCTGGCGTTTACGCAGCCATGGGACATCGGTTCGCCAAAATTATTGTGCCAGTAGGTTGAATGGATCGCCACCCCATCACCATGGAAAAGGGATGTCCAGCCGATCCCTGGCAGCTGCCAGCCGTCATCACTAGATGCTCCGGACATCTGCAGGGAGTGCAGCTTGCGCCATATGGCGAAGCCCGGGCTACCCACTGCGGATAAGGGGGTCGAACCGGTAGACTGCCCGGAAGAGATCTTGCAGAAATAAACTTCCTGATCGCCCTCGTAGCAAGAGAGCGTCTGATCTTTCCAATCGACCCGTACCACAATGTGCTTATCTTCGACCTCGGGCCGGATCGGGGCGAGTTCTTCCCGGGTGAGCGGGCGCAGTCCTTCGGCGGGAACCCAAAACATGTCGCCGGGGTTGCCGTAGCGCTCGTTGACCCGGTACCACGCCTGCCCGCTTTCATCTGTTTTTAGCTGGTCGACCCACAGGATCTGGCTGTAGTAAAAACGAAGGGGCATCTGGTTCTCGACCCGGAACTGAAACCATACTGATCGCGCCGGCGGGTTCGCCAACACGGCATTTACCCAGGGCACCGAAACTTCGACCCACATCCCTTCTTCCCCATCCGCCTGAGGCAGGGATGCGACCGCCTGGTTAGGATCGTTCTGCACCGGCTGAACATAGGCAGACCAGAGATATCCATCCGGTGTCTCCACAAAGCGCTGGTTGTTGCGGAAGGACCAACTCCCGACGGTTTCTCGCAGCCAGGGCACAACCATGTCCTCATAAACGACTCCGACTTTTTCGGCGCTGTTATCAGGGCGCGCCAGCAGGTTCACCCAGCCACCCCTCAAATCGACAACCACTCTTCCTAAGCGTTCTGCTGAGGGAAAATCGGTCTGAGCTAGCGCTAGGCCGCCGAGGCTGTTGCTCAACGCCAGTCCGCCCAGGCTCGCGGCGGATATTTTTAAGAATTCTCGTCTGGAGATTTTTTGGCGGGCCATCAATTAGTTGACGAATTCCTCTTCATTTTACTTACTTCTGGAGGCGATCTCAACTCCGGAAGATCGCATTAAGGATAATCCTTTTAGAAACGCTGGTCAATGTCACCAACCTGACCAAACCATTAACGCTTGGTGAGAAGATTCTTTCGTTAAACGCAAACCGCAGGTCGAGTTGTCAAAAACCCCGCTCTGCGGTCAGCACATTAAAACGTATTCGTGTAATTCCGCAATCTCAGGCTGTTTGTGACGACAAAGATGCTGCTGAAAGCCATCGCTCCAGCCGCCAGCATCGGGTTCAAAAAGCCGGCTGCGGCTGCCGGGATCAGAATAATATTATAAACGAAAGCCCAGAACAAGTTTTGTTTGATTGTCCTGAGCGTGCGCCTGGAAAGGTCGATCGCCCTGGAGACGCCCCGCAGGTCTCCGCTGATCAGCACAACCGGCGCGGCTGCCATAGCGACATCAGTGCCGGTGCCAATGGCGATGCCTACTTCCGCCTGGGCCAGGGCCGGCGCGTCGTTCACACCGTCACCAACCATGGCGACCACTTCCCCGGATGCCTGCAGTTCCCGGACCCTTTGAGCTTTCTCACCGGGTAAGACTTCAGCCAGCACCTGATCGACGCCGACCTGTTCGGCGATCGCCTGGGCCGTCTTCTGGTTGTCGCCCGTGATCATGGCGACTTTCAGGCCCATCTGGTGCAGCTGCTCAATCGCAGCCCGTGAGCCATCTTTCAACGTATCGGCTACGCCGATCAACCCGCTCACCGCGCCGTTGACAGCCACAAACATGGCAGTTTTCCCCTGGTCTTGTAGGCGCTCGACTTCCGTGTACAGCCCATTCACTTCCATATCGCGTTGGGTGATCAGCCTGGGGTTGCCCACCAGCACCTTTTGACCATCGACCTCCGCTTCGACGCCCATCCCAACTTCGGCACGGAACCCTTGCGGATCGCTCAACTGCAAAGATCGAGCGCCCGCCTCCGCCCAGATGGCTTCGCCGAGGGGATGCTCGCTGCCTTGTTCAACGGAGGCAGCCAGGCGCAGCAGTTCTCCTTCTCCACCAGGGAAACCTTCCGCCAGGATATCGGTCACCGCAGGCTGTCCTCGCGTGATCGTCCCGGTTTTATCTAGCACGACCGTCGAGATCCTTCCGGCGCGCTCCAGCGATTCACCGGATTTCAGCAGGATGCCTAGCTGAGCGCCTTTGCCGGTGCCCACCATCACCGCGGTCGGCGTGGCTAGCCCCATAGCGCACGGGCAGGCGATCACCAGGACTGCGACGGTATTGATCAACGCGCGGGTGAACAGGTTGACCTCCGAACCAGCGGGCAGCGGCACCAAGAAATACCAAACCAGGAAAGTGATCGCTGCAATGGCAATTACCGCCGGGACGAATACCCCTGAGACCCGATCGGCCAGTTTTTGAATGGGCGCTTTGCTTCCCTGGGCTTGCTCGACTAGGCGTACTATCTGCGCCAACGCGGTCTCTTTGCCCACTTTGGTCGCCTCGAACTTGACCATGCCAAGCTTGTTCAAAGTCGCGCCGATCACCGGGTCGCCCGGCCCTTTCTCAACCGGCAGCGACTCGCCGGTCAACATGGATTCGTCTATTGAAGATCGTCCCTCGACCACCACCCCATCCACCGGGATCTTCTCACCGGGCCGCACGATCACCAGATCGCCGACTTGGACCTCGTCAACGGGAACTTCGAGCTCCTCACCTTCTCGGACCACGCGGGCGTTTTTAGCCCGCAGCCCCATCAACTTCTTGATCGCCTCGCTGGTTTGTCCCTTCGCGCGGGCTTCCAGGTATTTGCCCAGCTTGATTAGGGTGATGATGACCGCAGCGGTCTCAAAGTAAACGTGCCCAGGGATCAACCCAAACACGATGGGCAGCGAATAGAAATACGCCGCCGAAGAACCCATCGCGATCAACACGTCCATATTTGCAGAACCGTTGCGCAGTGATTTGTAAGCGCCTACGTAGTATTGCCAGCCGACGTAGAACTGTACAGGTGTTGCCAGGACTAACATCAACCAGTCTACCCAGGGCGCGTGCGCCAGGCTCATCGGTAAGAATCCAAGGTCCCGGCCCATCGAGATTAAGAACAATGGGACCGTAAAGATCAGCCCGACGGTCAGGAAATGCCTTTGCTGGTCGATTTCCTTTTGGCGAGCCTTTCGTTCGGCGTCTTCCACGTTATCCCCGGTCTCCACGGTCTCGAAACCGGAGGCCGTGATCGCCCGGCGCAGTTCGGACTGGCTGACGATGGTTGGTATGTAGCGCACCAAGGCTTTTTCTGAAGCAAAGTTTACGCTCGCTTCAAGGACGCCTTCCATTTGTTGGAGGGTTTTCTCAAGCCGAGCAGCATCATTGCTATCGCTCATCCTGTGAACGATTAGATCGGCATCTCCTGTAGCGATGCCATATCCGGCGCGTTCAACTCGCCCGATCAAGTCCCCGAGTTGAGCGAAGGCAGGATCGAATTCGATTGTAGCGCGTTCCGAGGATAAATTGACGTTCGCCGTTTCAACCCCACCAACCTTCTTGAGATTGCGTTCCACGGTTGATACGCAATTTGCGCAGGTCATCCCTGTAACCGGCAGGGTGACCCGCTTTAAAGCTACATTTTGATGCTTGTCAGCCATTCAATGCTCCAACCGATCGGACTACTCGTAGATTGTGGCAGCAAGTTTACGCCGCCACAGGATAATTAATTTCGGTCAATACAGCTCGGATTTGTTCTTCCGTCGCCGGCGCTTCAAAGGTAATCGTCGCCTTCCTGGACTCCTGATTCGCATCGACGGACTGCACGCCCGCCAATTCTCCAATTTCCATCTTGATGGTATGCACGCAGTGACCGCAAGAGATGTTCGGGATGGAGTATGTAACAGTTGTCATGAGGTTCTCCTTATGAATGACATGGTTAGATTTTCGTGGTAGCTTCGAAGACGTCTCTGATCTCCTTCAAAACCCGCTCACGGTCCTCCGGGCTGTCTCCTTGCACCGCGGTCAGGACGCAAGAATGCAGGTGTTCATCGAGGATCATCGTGCTCACCTTGTTTAAGGCAGCCTGGACGGCGTGTATCTGGCGGATCACGTCGATACAATATGACTCATTCTCCACCATTCGTTCCACGCCCCGGATATGGCCCTCGATATTTTTCAAGCGTTTCAAAGCGATCTCGTTTTTCATAACGTCTCTCGAT
>CAYNWK010000174.1:0-9167 GCA_964400875.1 uncultured Anaerolineaceae bacterium
TCGCCGATACCCACCCGGCGCAAAATATCCAGGCTGTGGTGCAGCGCCCAGCGCGAGGCGTTCCCCGGTGGGCCGCCGTAAGGACGAGCATAGCGGCGTTCCTTCTCGGGAGTGATCAACGCCAGATGGATCTCCTGGCGTTCCTCTCCGGGATAGATCGAGACCCCCAGGCCGACCTCCGCTCTTTGCTCGCGGCGCAGTTCGGAGACCTGCCGGAAGAGCTGCTCTTTATCCGCCGGGGAGCTGCCCAACACCTGTCCGCACAGGAATGTACCGTGCGCCGCGGCCAGACGGTGCACCAGCTCGCCTCCCAGGCCGGCTTCGACCACCACCAGCTGCCAGTTTCGTTCGCTGAGCCCGCGCAGCGAGGCTTGTTCTAAGGATTCCTCATCGGCGCCGTAAATCCACTCTCCCAGGCGCTCGCGAATCTCGGTTTCAACCTGCTGGATCAACTCGTCTGCTTTGGTTTCGGAATCGGCTTTCGCCGTGATGCGCACGTCCACCTGCCCGGAGTGGGCGGAGAGCCCGACGGTTGGGTTGTCGAGTTTTTCCAGGTCGCCGATCAAGTCATCGATTTGGGATTCGCCTACCCCGGCAGTGTGCAGCAGACGCGTTTTTATCAACCCGGTGAGCTGGAAGCGTTTGCGCAGGTAGGGGTTCACAGCGTTTTGCATCAGGTATTCCATTTCGCGCGGCACGCCCGGTAGCGCGATTAAAGCGTTTTCGGCGGTCTCCATGATGAACGCCGGAGCGGTGCCTACGGGGTTCTCCACCGCAATAGCGCCTTGCGGCATATAGGCTTGCCGGCGGTTGTTCTCTGTCGGCGCCCGTCCAAAGCGCCGGAAGCGCGCCTGGATCTGCTCCCATAGCTCAGGACGGAATTCGATCTCCACACCCATCGCCCGGGCGAAAGCCTGGCGGCTCGGGTCATCCACCGTCGGGCCCAACCCGCCTGTGGTTATGATCACGTTTGAACGTTCCATTCCCTGGCTCAGCGCCTGTGCGATGCGCTCGACATTGTCGCCAACGGTGATTTTACGATACAGGTCGATCCCCAGGTAGCGCATCTCGAGCGCCAGGTAGCGCGCGTTGGTATCGACGATCTCGCCCAGCAAGAGTTCTGTACCGATGGTGATAATTTCGGCTACCGGCATAGTTTCCTTTTATTCGCGAAGGTTCTGGCGGGCTTCAACTCACCTGCGGTCCTTAACCGGCTAAACAACGTTGTACTCACGGATCAGGCGGTCTTCTGCGAAGCGCGCCAGGTCGAGCATGGAGACATCCACGCTGTGGGCTTGTCCATCCAGAATGATTTCGCTCATCAGCTTTCCGGCGATCGGCCCGTGCATAAATCCGTGTCCGGAGAAGCCGGTGATCACATAGAAGCCCTCTACAGGCGTGGCACCAATGATAGGATGGGCGTCCGGGGTGACTTCGTATAAACCGGCCCAGTGTGAAGCCAGACGGGCTTTTTCCAACAAAGGCATGCGCTGTATGGCTGCCTCCAGGTTTGTAAGTTCGAAGTCCGGGTCAACGCTCTGGTCGAAACCGGGTTGCTCGTCCGGATTGGACATGCCGGTCAGCAGCCCCTCACCTTCGCGATGGAAATACAACGATTGAGCGAAATCGATCACGAAAGGGAAGTCATCCGGTATCTCGGGTAGCGGGGTCGTGGTGAGCATCTGGCGGCGCAGCGGGGTGACCGGCAGATCAATACCGGCAAGGGCGCTGGTTTTCCCGGCCCATGGCCCGGTGGCATCCACGACGACCGGCGCTGAGATGGCTCCATCTTGAGTACTCACCCGCTGGATTCGGCCGGACTGCACCTCGATGCCGGTCACAGCCTGGCCGTTCAAAGCAGTCACGCCCATCCTCTGGGCCGCGCCAATGTAAGCCATCACCACGCTGTTTGGGTCGGCGAGACCATCCTTGTCATGATAGGTCCCGGCGAGTACATCCTCGAATTTCATCATCGGTAAGCGGCGGCGGATCTCATCGCCGGATAGCCATTCCGTCATCACTCCCAGGCTGTGCTGCAGTTCAAGGTTGTGCCGGAAGACCTCCAGGTCGCTCTGCCGAGTCAGTGCAAATAGATAACCGCACTGGCGGTAATCGGCGGTTTGCCCGGTTTCCTCCTCCAGGCGATCCAGCATCGGTAAACTTGCCATCGACAGGCGGATGTTCACTTCGGTGGCAAATTGGTAGCGCACACCTCCAGCGCATCGGCCGGTTGCGCCTTGCCCGAAGAATTGTTCTTTTTCCAGTAGCAGGATGTCCGTCTGGCCGCGTTTAGCCAGGTGATAAGCTGTGCTGGCGCCCATCACGCCCCCGCCAATTATGAGGATGGAAGCCGTCTTCGGGATGGACATGCATTATCCTTCTGTCTGACTTTCCAAGGTTGCGCCTCTGGACGTTAGAGGCATCACCAGGCCACCTGCTGTCCCAGGTTTTGGTTTTGGGCGTTCTCTATCGCCAGCCGGGCGGCCATGGCGTCCTGAACGGCGACGCCGACAGATTTAAAAAGAGTGATTTGGTCGTTATCCTCCCGGCCTGGCTTACGCCCGAGGACGATCTCGCCCAGTTCGGCGTGGATCCGGTCTGGTGTCATCAGACCGCTCTCGATAGGGCGGATCAAATCGCCGGTTTCTTCCAGCGCTGCCGAACGCGAGTCAACCACGATCCTGGCGCGCAGCACCGTCTCGGTCGGGATCTCCTGCATCTCCGGCATGTAAGAACCAACGGCGTTGATATGTGCGCCCGGTTTGAGATCCGCGTCAGCGAAGACGGGCGTCGTCGCCGTCGTCGCCGTGCAGATTATGTCGGCTTCGGCAAGGGCGGTCTGGGGGTCCTCGGCGGCGCGCAGATCCGCCGGAATAGAACCTTTCCCCTTCATCTCGGCGACGAATGCCTCGGCTTTCTGCCGGTTAGGGTCGATTACCCAGGCGCGTTGGATCGTGCGCACGACGCACACGGCTTCCAGCTGCGTGCGCCCCTGAACGCCGGCGCCGAATATTGCGGCAACCTGGCTGTCACCGCGTGCCAGTAAATCTGTTGCCGCTCCGGAAGCTGCGCCGGTGCGAATAGCGGTCAGCTGGTTTCCTTCCAGGATCGCCAGAGGGCGTCCGGTCTCGGCCTCCAGCGCCAGGACGATGGCCTGGATGATCGCCAGACCTTGTTGCGCGTTGCGAGGGAAGACCGAGACGATTTTGACCGCCAGCGCGGATCGTTCGTCCTCCTGCACGAAAGCGGGCATCAGGATGCTGACGCCTTCGTAAGGCGTGACAGGAAGCCGGCCCCGTAAAGGCACCTCAGCGCGCAGGTCGGAAAGTGCCGCAAAAGCCGCCTTCATGGCTTCGATCGCGGCTTTCATCGGTAATGCCTGGCGAACCTCGGCAGCTGTGAGAATTAACATTCTAGCTTATCCCAGGATGCTGTATTCGTACTGGCCGTGCACCGGCGCGCCTCGTTCGAAGCGGTCCAGGGCAAATAAACTAACCGGGTCGTCGGGCTGTTTGCCTTTTAAAACCAGCTGGGCCATCATCCGCCCGGCAGCTGGCGCCAGCTTGAAGCCGTGCCCGCTGGTGCCGGCAAAGACATATAAACCTGTATACCCCGGGACCGCATCCATGATGGGGTGCCAATCGGGGGTCAGATCGTAAAGCGACGCGTAGCTGCTGGCCAGGTGGCCTCGTTCCATCCCGGGATACCGTCGGGCAACCCTTTCAGCAAAGGAAGCGATCAGGTCCATGGCGACTTTATCGCTGAAGTTGTCCGGGTCTGAGATTTGATCGCCGGTCTCTTCTTCTGGGGCGATTGATCCAATCAGGATCTGTCCACCGGTCTCCGGGCGCAGATAGACCTGAATAATGAAATCCGCCCAAATCCGGCGGATGTTCAGCTCAGCTGGGCGGCGGAACAAAACCACTTTGACGCGGGCTGTCGAGATGGGCAGGTCAACTCCCAGTGGGTGTAGCAGGTGCGGGGTCCACGGCCCGGCGATCACCACAACCTTCCCGGCGGGCAGGAATCCCTGGTCAGTTTCCACGCCGCTGATCACCCCAGCCTGACTGCGCAACCGCGTCACGGTGACGCCGCTGCGGATTTGGGCGCCGGCGCGCGCCGCAGCCCTGGCGAAACCGTTGGCAGCCTCTGCCGGGTCACAGTAGCCGGCCTCTGGTTCGTAAGCAGCCCCGCCCAATCCGCTCGGGTCGATGTCGGGTTCGAGATCTTGGATTTCTTCCGGCGAGACGAAGCGGGTGTTGATTCCCACCGACCGTTGCATGGTGATGTTAGCTTTAAGCCCCGCCACGTCCTCAGGGCGTACGCCGAGCAAAAACTCGGTCTCGGTGAACACCTTTTCTCCACCGATCTTCTCGGGGAAATTCTGCCAGACACGCAGAGATTCGAGGGCCATGCGGGCGGTGACCGGATTGGAGTAATGCTGGCGAACGATGGCGCTGGATACCCCCGACGGCCCTCCGGCGACGAATTCTTTTTCAACCAGGGTGACTTCTGCGCCGTTTTCCGCCAGGTTGTAAGCGGTGCTCACACCATTGATGCCCCCACCAACGACGATTATTTCACTCCCTTTGGCCATCTGATTTCCTCGAAATCTAGTTCTTTTAAGACTTGTGCATTTACCTTGAACTACGCAAGTCCTATCATTAGAAGGTACAAAGTTGGGGTAAATGAGCTGCGGGTTGGTTGATGGATCATGGATTGAGGGTTGCAGAGCGAGCAATGAACCTGCACTGTGGATAAGAAAAGCGCAGTGGGGGTAATTCTACCACCGCCGCGCTTATATTTTCTCGGGATGAAACCCAATTCATTTGCTGGTATTACGCAGTTAAAACCGGGTGAATTAGTCTATCCCCAGGTACGCTTTTTGTACCATTTCGTTCTCGCGCAGTTCCGCAGCGCTGTCCTGAAGAACGATCTCACCGGTTTGGAGTACGTAGCCTCGGTGGGCGATAGAGAGGGCCATTTGCGCATTCTGCTCGACCAGCAAAATGGTCACCCCTTCCTGGTTGATCTGCTTGATGGTGTCAAAGATGCTCTCGACCAGCAATGGGGCCAGTCCCATGGAGGGTTCGTCCATAAGGAGCAACCTGGGGTCAGTCATCAGGGCGCGACCGGTAGCCAGCATCTGCTGTTCGCCTCCGGAGAGCGTACCGGCGACCTGGCTGCGGCGCTCCTTCAGGCGTGGAAACAAGTTAAATACCCGTTCCAGATCGCGTTTAATCCCCTCTCTGTCACCGCGGGAATAAGCGCCCATGTCCAGATTCTCAGAGACGGTCAGCTTAGAGAAGATGCCGCGTCCTTCTGGCACCATGGCAACTTTCTTGTAGACGATCTCGTTCGCCTTATATTGGCCCAGGTCTTCACCTTCGAGCGAGATCGACCCTTGGCGCGGCGGTAAAAGTCCGCTGATGGCGCGCAAGGTGGTCGTCTTTCCTGCGCCATTGGCGCCGATTAGAGTGACGATCTCGCCTTTTTCCACCGAGAGCGAGATGCCTTTCAGCGCGTGGATGTTATCGTAGTAAGCGTGGACGTTGTTGACTTCAAGCATTGGCATTGATCGGCTCCTGCTGCTAATCCGCTGCGATAGCGCCCGCTTCGCTCCGCCCGTCAGCTGCTCCACGCCCGAGATAGGCTTCGATTACCCGCGGGTTGCGTTGAATCTGGATCGGTGAGCCTTCGGCGATCTTGGTTCCAAAATCCAACACAGAGATATTCTCGCTGATGTCCATCACCACGCGCATATCGTGCTCGATGAGTAAGATGGTGATGCCGAGATCATCGCGCAGGTGCCGGATGAACTGGGTCATCTCGCCAGTTTCCTGTGGGTTCATCCCAGCGGTTGGTTCGTCCAGGAGCAGCAGTTTGGGAGTGCTTGCCAGGGCGCGGGCAATTTCCAGGCGGCGTTGAGCGCCGTAGGGCAGGTTGCGCGAGAGCTGATCGCCCAGGCCTTTGAGACCAACATAATTAAGCAGCCGGCGGGCCTCCTCATCCGCCCAGGCTTCTTCTTCCACGTAACGGCGAGTTCGAATAATTGATTCAGCCCAGAATGATTTTAACCGAGGATGCATCCCCACAAGGATGTTTTCTATGGAAGTCATGGCCGGAAAAACCCGGATGTTCTGGTAAGTACGAGTGATCCCCAACTTGGTGATCAGGTCGGGTGACAGCCCGTTGATTCTCTGGCCGTTGAAAATGATATCACCTTCGTCAACCTCATAAAAACCGGTGACGCAGTTGAAAAACGTGGTTTTGCCCGCACCGTTGGGACCGATGATGCTGACGATCGAGCCTTCTTCAATATCAAAATTGAAGTCGTTAACCGCTACCAGGCCGCCGAAGCGTTTTGTGACGTTTTTTGAAGATAAAATCGACATGATGGGGTCCCTCTAATCGGTCGAAACGGTTTCAGGGACTCTACCGCTGCTAACAGGAGCCGCCTCTTCAGAGGAGCGGAGTTCACGACGGCGCACCTCGGAGGGCCAGAATCCTTCCGGTTTGAGGAGCATCATGGCGATTAACACGGCTCCGAACATCAAATTGCGGTACTCGGCGAACTCCCGCAAGAGCTCGGGCAGGCCGATCAAGGCGACCGCGCCAACGATTACACCCGGCAGGCTGCCTATACCCCCTACGATGATCAAACAGAGCACGTAAATCGAGATGAACAAGCTGAAGCTGTGCGGGAAGATCGACGTCAATTTGCTGGCGAAGATGGCCCCGGAAAACCCGGAAAAAGCGGCGCCGATGGCGAAGGCGAGCAGCTTGGTGTTGACCAGGTTGATGCCCATCGCTTCAGCCACGTCCTCATCCTCGCGCAAAGCCATCCATTGGCGGCCGATGCGCGCGTTGCTCAACCGCCAGGAGACGAAGACAGCCAGCAGAATGCCGCCGAGAATCACGTAATATAATTGCTCAGGTCTGAAGAGGGAAACTCCAAACACGGATGGTTTGGGAATCTGCAAGACGCCCTGGGCCCCGCCGATATAGGGCTTGAGCAAGTCGGAAAGCGCCAGGATGCGGATGATCTCGCCAAACCCCAGGGTTACGATCGCCAGGTAATCGCCGCGCATACGCAGCACCGGCATACCCAGCAGGACTCCAGCCAATACGGCTACCGCTACGCAGATCGGCAGTGCCGCCCAGAAGGATAAACCGAGGAATCCAAGAGAACCTTCCGTAGTAAGTATCGCCATGGTGTAGGCCCCGATGGCGAAAAAGGCGACGTAGCCCAGGTCCAACAGTCCGGCGAAACCAACCACGATGTTGAGACCCAGTCCCATCAGAATAAAAATCATGATGTTGTTGGTCACTTCAGATAAATAAGTGCCTAATAACAAAGGAAGAACCAGCATCAGGACGACGATTAATCCGATGCTGATGATCCGGTACCTGCGCTGGCTTTGAGTGGACGATTGGGATATTCGGTTTTGTAAACTCTGGCTGTTTAGATTCCACCAGTAAGAAATCCCGGCGACGAGCAAGAAAATGACGCCAGCCATGTAAGGTATCAATGCCCGGGAAGTAAATATCAGACCCGTGAATCTTACCCCGAAGAAATCTCTCAGCCTGCCGGATAATATCTCTGAAAACAGACCGATCCCCAGCGTCCAAATTAAACCGGTTTGGATCGCTTTACGGTAACGCTCTTGCAGCAGGCTAAAAACTGCCGCGGCTAAACCAACTGCGCCTATTGCTACCAATAACAAAAGGCTGCCGATGAAGCTTCCCTGGCCGAAGGTTAAGATCACCATCAGCGCAGGGGAGACATTTGGGAAAAATTGACGCAGATTGATTTGCGAAGCAATGAGAATAAATAAAACCGTTGGAACAGCAGCGACGACACCACAAACCAGGCCGCTAAGCAGGATAATTCCAGTGCGATTCGCCGGAGCTTTACTGGATGCCATATAACTAAACAGAGCTGGGCCTAAGAAAATCAGCAATTGGCCGACTGTCAGTATGCCCGCGATCAAGTCGCGCTGACCAAATAACTCAACCATGCCGATGGCGCTGACGGCCAGGGTGATCACTCCGGCGATCAGCCCGTAATTTATCGATTGGCGCAAGTCAAATCGGTCATCGTTCATCATAAGGATTTCCTTCGGGCTAAGCTTTCTTCTCCGCGAGACGCTCACCGATGATGCCTTGCGGGCGGAAGATCAAGATGAGCACCAGCATTGTGAAGGCGATCACGTCTTTGAGCTGGTGTGGGGCCGGGATGCCCAATCCCTGTAAGAAAAGGCTCGGACCGACGGATTCGAACATACCCAGTAAGAACCCGCCGACCGCTGCGCCCGGGATGCTGCCGATGCCGCCTAAGACGGCGGCTGTGAAGGCCTTGATGCCCGGGATGAACCCCATGAAGAAGTGGACCTGGGTAAATACCAGCGCGTACAAAAGACCCGCAGCGCCGGCCATCGCGGCGCCAAGGGCAAAGGTGATCGAGATCGTGCGGTCCACGTCGATCCCCATCAATGCGGCGATGTCCTTGTGTTCGGCGACCGCGCGGATGGCTTTGCCGGTCTTGGTGCGGAGAATGAACAAATTGAGACCGATTAACATGATGATCGTGGCGACGATGACCAGTACATGCGTCTTAAGGATTTCCGTTCCTAAGAACGGGATACTACCTTCCAGGATTTCAACTTTCGGGAATGGTTTCACGTCCGAGCCGAACAAACCGCTAAAGAAATACTGCCAGAAAAAGGAAGCGCCGATGGCGGTGATCAACGGCACCAATCTCGGCGCCCCCCGCAGTGGCCGGTAGGCGATGCGTTCTGTGAGCAAGGCGATCCCGATCGAAACGCCCATCGAGGAGAAAAGGATAAGTAACAATGCCAGGACGGGTTGGCGGTTCAAAAATCCACTAGAGGCGAACGGTCCGGCTAATAAGACCGTCGAGGTCATTATCCCGGACATGAAAAACTCTGAATGGGCGAAGTTGATCATGAAGAGCACACCATAGACAAGCGTGTAGCCGATGGCGATCAGCGCGTACATGCTTCCTTGGGCGATTCCAAAAATGACAAAATCCAACCACGCTCGGGGGGTATAAGGATTATCGAGAACGGTCGCAACCGTCCCCCATACAACCAAAATTATGATGCTTGCTCGAATTAACCACAACACGATGCCCACATAATCGA
>CAYNWK010000175.1:0-9093 GCA_964400875.1 uncultured Anaerolineaceae bacterium
CCCTGGCGCAGGCTCAACTGGTAGGACTGGGCGTTGACCGGCTTGAACTCCTCGAAGATGCGCTGTTCCTGGCGAAAGCTCTTGGCGACGCCGATGCCGGTGATGGATTCCTGGACGTTGGCATTGACCTCCGCCAGCACGCGGCGCGCCTGGGTGCTCGTGTGGCGGGCAATGCGCCGGAACGCCAGGGCGATCAAGACGACAATGGGTGCGATCGCCAGGGCGATCAGCGCCAGGCGCAGGTTGATAAAGACCAGCAACGCGACCACGATGATGACGATCAGCACCTGGCTCATCAAATCCAGGGTCAGGGTCACTACGTTGGAAAAGTCCTGCGTATCGGAGGTCACCCGGCTGACGATCTTGCCCGTGGCGTACTCGTCGTAAAAGGACATGTCGCGGGCTAACACCGCGTCGAAGGCGTCCTGGCGCAGCTTCAACACCACGTCGGCGACCGTGCTCGCCGTGTACTTGCGGCGGAAGAAATTGAAGGTCCAGGAGAGCAACCCGGATAGAAAGATCGCGGCGATCAACCAGGCCGTGCGCCCCCAGATCGACCTGCCGAGGTCGCCTACGCCCTCCAACTGGTCGAGGCTGCGGGCGATGAGAACGGGGAAGGCCGCGTCCATCAGCGCGTTGAGCATGATCAGCAGCGCCACCAGCCCCATGACCTTCAAGTGGGGGCGGAAATACCCGACGATCCGTTTCAACAACTGGCGGTCTTGATATTCACGGTCGTACGCCTCGGCGTTCAGACCGTCCATGATGAAGCCCATCGATTTCTCCTAAAGCCTATTCATAGCGCGCGAAAATTCGCCGGTATAAATCGCAGCGCTGTAACAGCTCTTCGTGAGAGCCCTGGTCGATGATCTCGCTCTGGTAGAGTACCAGGATGCGGTCGGCGCGCCGGATCTGGGATAAGCGATGCGTGATCAGCAGGGTGGTGCGGCCTTCGAGCACGCTCTTGATGGCGCGCTGGATCTGGTCCTCGGTGGCGCTGTCGATGGCGCTGGTCGAGTCGTCCAGGATCAGGATGCGCGGGTTGGTGAGCAGGGCGCGGGCGATGGCGATGCGCTGGCGCTGGCCGCCGGAGAGGGTCACGCCGCGCTCGCCTACAATGGTCTTGTAGCCGTCGGCGAAACCGGTGATGAAATCGTGCGCCTGGGCGGCCGTAGCGGCGGCCTGGATGGCAGCCTGGTCGGTCTGCTGGCCGAGGCCAAAAGCGATATTCTCGTCGAGCGGCCTGGAAAAGAGAAAGATGTCCTGTTCGATAGCGGAGATCTGCGAGCGCAGCGAGTCGAGATTCCAATCGCGCACGTCCACTCCGTCGATCAGGATGCGCCCTTCGTCCACGTCGTAGGTGCGGTTGATCAGTTTGGTCAGGGTGGTCTTGCCCGAGCCGGTCTGGCCGACGATAGCGATGGTCTCTCCGGGTGCAGCGCGGAAAGAGACGTCTTTCAAAATTGGCAGCCCGCCGGGAGCATTATCCAGCCGGAAGGTGACCTGATCGAAGACGATCTCCCCGCGCATGAGGGCAGCGTAGCCGGCCTTGTTCTCATCCAGCTCGGTTTCCTCTTCCATCAGCTCGAGGATGCGCCGGGCGCCGGCGATGCCCATTTGCACCAAGGAGAACGTGAAGATGGAGATAAAGGCCGGGAAGCGCAGCACGCCCATCAAGCCCATGTAGGCGACCAGCTCGCCGATGGTCAGCGCGCCGGCGGACACCAGCCACAGACCATGGGCGAAGGCGCCCGTCAGGGCAAAGCCCAGCAGCAGCAGGGGCAAATAGCGCGCTTCGATCTCGCCTTGCTTGGCGTACAGGTCGCGCACCCGGCGGGCGCTCTCGAGGAACTTGCGCCGCTCCTGGGTTTCCTGGACCGCCGATTTGACCACTTCGATGCCCGTGATCGTCTCGGTGAGCCCGGCGTTCATCTCCCCAAAGCGCCAGCGCTGTTCGCCTGCCACCGGGTTGAGCTGCCTGATGTAGCGGCGCAGGGCAATGATGTAGGCCACCACGAAGAGGGCAGGCGCCACGAGCAGTTGGGGGCGCAGAAAGGCGATGAAGGTCAGGGGCGCGATAATGCCGATGATCGATTCGACGATCAACGAGACGCCCGGGTTCATCATCGGGTTGAGCTGGCGTACGTCGTTGGTGGCGCGCGCCATGATGTCGCCTACCCGCTGGCGGTTGTGGAAGGTCTGGCTCTTGCCCAGCAGGCTGATGTACAGCTCTTCGCGGGCATCACGCTCCATGCGCTGGCCGAGCGTCTCCACAGACCACGAGTTGGTAATGTCCAGCAAGCCGCGCACGAGCACTAGACCCAGGATCGTCAGGGCCAGGGTAAGCAGGCGCGCCGGGCTGGGCTGCGGTTTCAGGACCTCGTCGAAAGCGAAGCCGGTGAGCCGCGGGATCGCCGAAAAGAGCACGTTGGTCAGGGTCGCAGCCAGCAGGAAGCTGGTCAGCAAGTGCGGGTAGCGCAGCAGGTGCGAAAGGATCCAGCGCACCGGGCCGGAGCGGTTATAGATATGTTCGTCCGCGACGGTGAACTCGCGTTTGACTTGGGGTGGGGCGATTGCCTGGGTCTGCAAAAGTTCAGCTCCTGTGGGGTTGCAGCGCGGGTCAGGTCGGGATACCGAACGTTTGTTCGAGTAGAGCCAATTCTACCAAACTTCATCCGATTATGGGAAAAATAGCGCGTTTGATTGGCGACTTACGCAAGGTGTTTAGCATACCAGGAAATACAGCCCGTGCACTGATCGTTGGATCAGATTCTGATCGTACAAAAGGGGAGGTCTCCCCTGTATAGTATGCCCTGGAGTAACAAATCCTCGGAAGATTGGGCGCAACGCAGAAAACCCGCTGGCTTATCGCCAGCGGGTGAGTCAGATAAGTGAGAGGGAGCGTGAGGGGCCAGTTCTCGGATCCGATCCCAGTAACCTCCATCAGGCGGCCTGCAATTACGCCTCGGCCCTCGATGCCTCAAGCTGGAATGCGGCCGGGATGCCCTGAGCCCAGGCCCGGATCGCGGGCCAATTTCGGCGCTCTCCGGCTGGAGCCTGAACGATCAGCATGGCGAACAGCACGGCCCACCATTTCAAGCGGCCATATTCCAGCCGGCCGCCGAAGACGCCGATGCTCGCCGGTTTGACCGGCCGGGTCGCTTGAAGAATGGGGCGCAGGTAGTTGGCGAGCCTGGCGTAGCGTTCCCGGAAGTTCAGGCGCCCTTCGATGGCGGGCGGCTTAGGCAGCTTCTCGTCCACGTAGACCGGCGCGCCGTCTGGGTCCATTTCACCGGTCCGCGTCAGGCTCATCGCCAGGATGAACACCGCCAAAGGGATCCGCTCAAAGGCCCCCCGGTTTTTCCTGAGGAATCTCAAGGCGGCGCGGTGCCAGCCCATGATCATGGGTCCCCCGACCACCACACCGTCAAACCCCGCCAGGCTCTCGACCTCGTTGATGGGCAAGACCTCGACCTGTAAACCGCTTCCGGCGAGCTCCTCGGCGATGGTCTCGGCTACCTCAGCGGTTGAACCGGCCATGCTGGCGTACGTTACCAGGATTCTCTTCATGGGGCAGTTCTCCCGGGAATTCAGTTGACGCTGTGAAAACCAAGCGTGCGGAACATCACCCGCATCACCGCGTGGCCGAAATCCGGTTGAAGGAATTGATTCGGGCAGGAGCCGGGGATCACCGTGATGCCGTTCTCCCGGCATAGACGCACCGCCTCTGGCGAGACGCTGGTCATGCTCGCCGCCAGGCCGGGCTTGGTGCCCATCAAGCAGTGCATCCAGACGCGCCGGATCCCCAGATCGACACACTGCTGGACGACTTGTTCTGTGATAGAGGGATTGGTGAGGATGAAAACCGCATCCGGCACCTCGGGGATCGACTGCAGGTCCGGGTAGCACGGGTCGCCCTCAAAGGAGGTCAGGCGCGGGTTGACCGCGCTGACGGCATAGCCGTTCTCCTTGAATTTGCGGTAGGCCAGGTTGCAGCCCGTTTCGCGCTTGTCTGAAACGCCGACCACGGCGATCTTCTTCTGAGCGAAAAAGTCTTTCACCAAAGGATCAATCTTGGCCATGAGAGCTCCTTTACTACATCCTGTATTCAAAAAAACGCTCTCCGTTTGGTGAAGAAGAACGTTTTTCTTTATTGATGCGACACCCCACTTTCCTTCCACACTGCGCAGTTCCCATCCATCGTAGAGAACCGGAGGGCGAAAGTCAAGTGCAGAAGGTCATCGATCCACGGGTGACAAACTACGGGAAATTTTGACGGCGTACGATCGCGCCTGGTAGCTATGCGCCAGCGCCGTCCATGCGGCTACTCGCTCGACCAGGCGGTGCGGAAGTCAGGGTACAGGGTCAGTCCCCCGTCCACGAACAGGGTTTGCCCGGTGATATAGGCGGCTTCTTCGGAAGCCAGGAAGGCCGCCACCGCAGCCATTTCTTCCGAGGTCCCGGCGCGGCCCATAGGGATATGGCTCTCGACCATGGCCCGCTTTTCCGGATCCTCGATCCAGGCGCGGTTGATGGGCGTGACCGTGGCGCCCGGCCCGATGCCGTTCACGCGGATGCCCCGCCCGGCGTACTCCAGCGCCAAGGTGCGGGTCAGGTTCTGCATGCCGCCTTTGCTGACCGAATAGCCGATGAAGCGCGGCTTGGGGATCACCTGGTGCACGGAGGAGATGTTGATGATCGACCCCGGTTTTCCGGCCGCTAACAGCTGCTTGATGGCCTCCCGGGCGCACAGGTAAGCCCCGCGCAGGTTGGTGGCGATCACCCGGTCAAAGGCCTCGATAGGGATCTCGTGGGATTCCCCCGGGATCTGGAAACCGGCGTTGTTGATCAGGATGTCCACCGGTCCCATTTCCTGCATCACGGTGGCGAACATCGCCAGGATGTCCGCTTCCCTGGAGACGTCGGCCCGAACCGGGATGTGCTTGACGTCCATATCTTCCATCTGGCCTTCGTAATCGTGGAACAAGGCGTGGGTCTTCTCGGCTTCCTCCAGGCTGGAGCGGTAGTTGATCGCCACGTTGCTGCCTTCACGCGCGAAGCGTACCGCGATGGCCTGTCCGATGCCGGAGGTCCCTCCAGTGACCAATACGTTCTTTCCTTTTAGTCCGTTCACTGCAAGCCTCCTGAAAAAAAGCAATCGATAAGCATTTGGGTTTTGGGGAGGGGCCGGCTCAAACCGGTTAATGTTCGTGTTCGCCCCCGGTATTGAGCTCATCCAGCAAGCTGGCGACCAGTGCGGTCCAGCCGGTCTGGTGGCTGGCGCCGACCCCGGCGCCGTTATCGCCGTTGAAGTACTCGTAAAAGGGCAGGTGATCGCGCCAGTGCGGGTCGTCCTGGAAATAGCCTTCAGCGCCGAATACCGCCCGGCGCCCAGACTCGTCTGTCCGGAAAATATTCACCAGGCGCCGGGAGAGTTCGTCGGCGGCCTGGTCGATGGTCAGCTTTGGTCCGGAACCGCGCGGCATCTCGACCTTCAGTTTCTCGCCATAGTGATGGCCGAACTTGCGCAGCGAATCGATCAACAGGTAATTCACCGGAAACCAGATGGGCCCGCGCCAGTTCGAGTTGCCGCCGAAAAGACCGCTGGAAGACTCGGCCGGCTCGTAGGTCACCTGGTGCACCTCGCCGTCCACGTAGAATTCGTAAGGCTGATCGGCGTGGTGGCGGGAGAGGGCGCGCAGCCCGTAATCCGACAGGAATTCGGCCGGGTCGCACACCCGCTGCAGGATACGCAGCAGTTTTTCCTTCCCGACCACTGCCAGGTGGTGGTGCCCGTGAGCGCCCATTTCGGTCAGCGAAGCCACGTTCTTCACCAGCCAGGGCCTGTACTCCAGAAACCACTCCAGGCGCTGCTTGAACTTGGGCAGCTGCGCCAGCAGCTCGGGCTCGAGGGTCTCCACGGCGAACAGCGGGATCAGCCCGACAAAGGAGCGCACTTTGAGCGGAATGTACTCTCCGTCCGGGGTGTGCAGGCCGTCGTAGAAGAAGCCGTCTTCTTCATTCCACAGGCTGGCGCCCTGGCTGCCCAGGTTGTAGAAGGCGTTGGTGATGTAAATAAAATGCTCGAAGAACTTGGTGGCTACATCCTCGTAGCTGGGCTGGTGGCGGGCGATCTCCAGGGCCATCGCCAGGAGGTTCAGGCAGTACATGGCCATCCAGGCGGTGCCATCGGCCTGGTCCAGGTGGCCGCCGGTGGGCAGCGGCTTGCTGCGGTCGAACACGCCGATGTTGTCCAGGCCCAAAAAGCCGCCCTGAAAGATGTTGCGCCCATCATGGTCTTTGCGGTTGACCCACCAGGTGAAGTTAAGCAGCAGCTTGTGGAAGACGCGTTCCAGGAAAGCCACGTCTCCCACCCCCGAAGCGGCCCTGTCGATCTGGTAGACCTTCAGCGCGGCCCAGGCGTGCACGGGCGGGTTGACGTCGCCGTAAGCCCATTCATAGGCGGGCAGCTGACCGTTGGGGTGCATGTACCACTCGCGCAGCAGCAGGATCAGCTGGTCCTTGGCCCACTGCGGGTCGACCTTGGCCAGAGGCACCATGTGAAAAGCCAGGTCCCAGGCGGCGTACCAGGGGTATTCCCATTTATCCGGCATGGAGAGCACGTCCAGGTTGTCCAGGTGGGTCCACTCATGGTTGCGCCCGTGCTTGCGATCCGGCGGTGGGGCTGGCTGGGCCGGATCGCCCTTGAGCCACAGCTCGACGTTGTAGTGGTAGAACTGCTTGCTCCACAGCAGGCCGGACAGGGCCTGGCGCTGGATCTGCCGCTCCTCCGCGTTCAACCCGGCGGGGTGCACGGCGGCGTAGAACTCGTCGGCCTCCGCCAAACGCCGGGCGAAGATCGCCTCGAAGTCGGTGAAGGGCTCATTTAACGCTCCGGGCGAAAAGCGCGCCCGCACGCTGAACGCCTCGCCGGGCGGGACCAGCGCATGGAAGTGGGCAGCCGCCTTGGTGCCGGTCCGCTCGGGGTTGACCCGGTCACCCCGGCCGTTCACGACCGCCTCGTGGATGCCGTCCTTGACATAGGGGAGGCTGTTGGCGATCCCATAAATTCGCTCCAGGTTAGTGTCGTTCTCGGTGAAGAGCAAATCTGCCTCGCCGTCCAGGTACAGGAAGCTCTCGGGCAGGTGCCGGTGGCGCGCCGCGATCGTCCGGCTGTCCAGCGCCTGCAATTGGGGTCGCGCGGCATTGTGGGTCCAGGACCAGGTGTTGCGGAACCAGAGGTGTGGCAGGATGTGAAGCGGGGCGGCGTCCGGTCCGCGGTTGACCGCAGTGACGCGCAGCAGCAGGTCGGCCGGGGAAGCTTTGGCCCACTCGATGAACACGTCGAAGTAGCGGTTCTCGGCGAAAGCCTCCCGCAGGGCGTCGATCAGTTCGTACTCCGGAGAGTGGCGATCCCGGCGGCGGTTCTCTTCCACCAGCTGGCTGTAAGGGAAGGCCGCCTGCGGATACTTGTAGAGCATCTTCATATAAGAGTGGGTCGGGGTGCTGTCCAGGTAGAAGTAGTATTCCTTGACGTCCTCACCGTGGTTGCCCTGCGAGCCGGTCAGGCCGAACAGGCGTTCCTTGAGGAGGGGGTCCTGCTCGTTCCACAGCGCCACTGCCAGGCAGATGTTCTGGTAGCTGTTGGACACCCCACCCAGCCCGTCTTCGTTCCAGCGATAAGCCCGGGAGCGGGCGTGATCGTGGGGGAAGTATTCCCAGGCGCCGCCGCCCGGGCTGTAATCTTCCCGCACGGTGCCCCAGGCCCGCTCGCTCAAGTACGGGCCCCACTCCCGCCAGGCGGCTTCCCCGGTCTGGGCCTGCTCAAGGCGTTTGTGCTCCGCAGTGACCTTCTCGTGCATATATTTCTCCCTTTACCTGGCCCAGGGTCTCTGTGGATCAGGCGTTATAATCGGACCATCATTTTTTAGTCTTGCTGGCATTCGAATCGTTACACCCTACCGGAAGGCGAATCGCTCTTGGATAGAAGGATGGGAACGGGCGCCCTCGCTGAGACAGAAAAAGATCTGCTCGCGGCCTTGCAGCGCGGCGACGAGGCGGCCTTCCTATCCCTGGTCAACCAGCATCACAGCGCCATGCTGCGGGTTTGCCGCTTGTTCGTAAGCGATCTCGCCGCGGCCGAGGAAGTCGTCCAGGATACCTGGCTGGCTGCCCTTGAAAGCCTGCACCGCTTCGAGGGGCGCAGCTCGCTCAAGACGTGGTTGTACGCCATCCTGACCAACAAGGCCAAGACCCGCGGGGTGCGGGAAAGCCGCAGCCTGCCTTTCTCCGCGCTCGAGGCGGAGCCGGCGGTAGACCCAGAGCGTTTTCACCCCAAGGGTCAAGCGTGGGCCGGTCATTGGGCTGAAAAACCCCGCCCGTGGGAACGCGTCCTGGAAAGCCAGGCGCTGTCCAACGAGCTGCTGGCTCACGTCCAGGCTGCCATCGAAAACCTGCCTGAGTCCCAGCGAACGGTGATCTCCCTGCGTGATATTGAGGGATGGACTTCCGCCGAAGTTTGTAACATTTTAGACTTGTCAGAGACTAATCAACGCGTGCTTTTACACCGCGCCCGTTCGAAAGTGAGGCGGGCTCTGGAGGTTTACTTTGACGCCAAGGCAGGACGTACATGAAAGCAGACACGCCTTTGACCTGTAAAGAAATCGTCGAGCTGGTCACCGATTACCTGGAAGGCAGCCTGCCGGACGAGCAACGGGCCCTTTTTGAGGCCCATTTGGCGGCGTGCCGCGGCTGCCGTACCTACCTGGAGCAGATGCGCCAGACGATCGCGCTGACCGGCAGGTTGACGGAAGAATGGCTCACCCCGGAGGCGGAGCAGGTTTTGTTGAACGCTTACAAGGACTGGAAAAACATGCCGGAGGGTTAGTTTGCAGTTTTTGCCCATCAGGTGGCGTCGTAAAAGCAGGTCACTTGCACACAAAGTGCGGGCGACCTGCTTTTTGGTTGGCAGCCATGGGATCCTGGGCCGGGCTGCGCCGGTATGCGCCGAGGCTAAAAACGCCGTCCGAAGGCGGGGACCAGCGCGCCGTTGATGAGGGCGCCCTCCGGCGAGCACAAGAACAGGATCAGCTC
>CAYNWK010000176.1:0-7350 GCA_964400875.1 uncultured Anaerolineaceae bacterium
TTGGAGACCCACAAGTGGGGCTTGATCGTCAGCGACCCCGAGACGGGCGCCACCACCCGGCCGGGGGTGTTCGCCGGCGGCGACGCCGTGACCGGGCCGGATTTGGTGGTCACCGCCATGGTCGCCGGGCGCAAAGCCGCCGCCGCTATCGACCAATATCTGCACGGCCTGAACTGAGCTAAATTTTTTAACCTTCCCTCCATATTAAGCGCCCGGCGTTAGGTTGGCAGTAGTAGAACTCTGCAGCCTGGCGCCGGGTGTTTGTCGCCGTCCTGCTAGTTGTGCAGCTTTTCGCTGGCTAAGGATTTACTTCCGCATCTGCGATTGAAACGGGCGTGGTCTACGTGATGTCCAATGCTGCTGCGGGCAACTCGATCCTGGTTTATGACCGGGCACCCGACGGCACGCTTTCCTTGGCCGGGGAATATGCTACTGGAGGGTTGGGCGCCGGTGCCGGGCTGGGTTCTCAAGGAGCCCTGGTGTTGAGCGATAGCGGGCGTTGGCTGTTCGCCGTAAACGCAGGCAGCGACGAGATCTCGATCTTTGGGGTACGCGGCGACCAGCTGCTTCTGCTTGACGTCGTTCCTTCCGGCGGCGAGGGACCGATCAGCCTGACGAACTACGAAAACTTGCTCTTTTTGCTCAATTCCGGCGGCGCGGGTAACATCGCCGGTTTTGCTTTCAACCATTCTGGCGAGCTCACCCCGTTAGAAGGATCGAACCATTCGCTGAGCAATGGGGGCACCGGAGATCCGGTCGGCCCAGCTCAAATCCAGTTCACGCCCGATGGAGATCACCTGGTGGTCACCGAAAAAGCCACCAACTTGATCGATGTCTTTGATGTGAACAGGCACGGGCAGGTTTCGGACTTTTTTGGCAAACCCTGCTGCGGGGCAGACCCCCTTCGGTTTTGTCTTCTCTCGGGGCGGCGATCTGGTCGTCTCGGAGGCCTTCGGCGGCGCGGCCGGGGCCAGCGCCCTGTCCTCGTGCGACATCGCCGGCAACCAGTTGCAAGCCATCAGCCCGGTGGTTAACACCAACCAGACGGCGGCCTGCTGGGTGGTCGTTACCGACAATGGCAGATACGGCTACACTACCAATACCGGCAGCAGCTCGTATTTATACGTGCTGAACGCTAACGCTCACACCGTGGTTGGCTTCCAGGTTCACTCGAATGGCAACCTGACACCGGTCGAGAGCATCGATGTCCCGGCTAGCTCTGTGGGCATTGCGGCGCAGTAGTCCCTTTCAAGTACTTCAGCAAGAACAAAGTGACTACTCCCCACGGCTAAAGCCGGGGGCTTCTAGGACTTTCGTCCAGGCATTGTAGCCCCAATGCCAGAATGTTTATTGCAGCATTTTCGTCTCTATCGATTACGAGACCACAGGTAGGACAGTTATGTACACGAACGGCAAGAGACTTCTCAACCAAAGTACCACATCTGGAGCATCGTTTGGATGTATTGCGCGGATCAACCAGCACGACTTCACGACCAGCATATTCTGCTTTGTACGTGACGTACTGCACCAGTTGATACCAAGCTGCATCCGAGATGCTCTTAGCCAGGTGATGATTTTGGAGCATGTTCTTGCCGTTCAGTTTTTCAAGGGCGATGATACCGTACTCATTGACCAGAGAACGGGAGAGTTTATGTGCGAAGTCCTTACGGCGGTTGGCGATACGCTGGTGAATGTGTTGTACTGCCTTGCGCCGTTTCGTTCGTGCCGGCGTACCCTTCTCTGCTTTGGAGAGTTTTCGTTGCGCCTTCACCAGTTCTTTCTCATCGCTACCAAAGAAACGGGGATTATCAACCTTCTCGCCGTTCGAGAGAGTTGCAAAACTCTCAAGCCCAACGTCAATCCCAACCGCCTTCTCCGACTTTGGCAAGGGGTCAGAGGCGACCTCGCAAGAGAAGCAGGCATACCAATTTCCAACTCTATCCCGGCGAATAGTAAGCGTTTTGAGGTTGCCACAGATGGGGCGATGCAAAATGATTTTGACGACACCTATTTTCGAGAGTTTCAAACCACTATCGCGCAATTCAAATCCGGTCTGTGGATACGTGAAGCTGTCGTAGCGCCCATACCCTCGAAAGCGGGGATAGCCAGGCTTTTCGCCGCCAGCCTTGACACGCCGAAAGAACGCTTTGAATGCCAGATCGACTCTGGTGCAAACTTCTTGCAAAACCTGAGAATAGACCTGCGAAAGTTCTGGCTTGCTTTCTTTCCAGGCAGGCAGCATCTTGATTGTATCGTACCGAGTAAGGGACTTCTGTTCTCGTTCCCAGGCATTCTTGCGGGCTGCAAGTGTTTCATTGTAGACCCAACGACAAAGTTCCAACGTATTGCTGAGCAAGGTGCGTTGGTGGTGGGTTGGGTTCAGACGAAACTTGTAGGTCATTCGCATACCTGGATTATATAATATTTATGCAAAAATAGCGCCTTATATCTCCACGCATAAATGCGGGGGTTTTACGGCGCTGTTTGATAAACGA
Source organism: uncultured Anaerolineaceae bacterium (assembly GCA_964400875.1). Lineage (GTDB taxonomy): Bacteria > Chloroflexota > Anaerolineae > Anaerolineales > UBA4823 > CAYNWK01. The sequence goes on from CAYNWK010000176.1 coordinate 2,496, forward strand.
TTACTGCTAAGATCCACTCGATTGACATTACGGTTACGTTGACGATGAGAGCCGGCTTAAAAACCGGCTCTCACATTCCCAATTATTTCGGCAAGTGAATCAAGCCATATTTTCTGCTTAAGGTTTAAAATTAAGCAGCCATTTCGAGCCCCCAAGAATTGCATGGCTTTTTCAAGAATGAGATTTTGTAGTGATAAGCAAGCGAAAAGCCTCATTCAAGTGTCCTTCATAGTAACGCCGGGCCTTAGCAGCATTGGTGAAACCGGCTCGCTTGATCAACCCAATCACCAGGTTATGCACAGTGGCGAGGATACGTCCAGAAGCACCAATGGTCATGCGAGTAGCGTCTTCGCGGAAAGTGACATCACGGCGATAATGGAGACCTGTTTCGATACTCCAATGTTTGCGTCGGGCTTGCAACACTTTGGTCGGGGCAGCTTGCTCTCGGGGAAGGCTGGTAATGCCGAACTCGATCTCCCGGCTGGTTTTGTAGACCTCTCCCCGGCGGACCCAGCGGAACTCTCGTTCGAGACGATAAACCTGAGCCATGCCAGGCCAGTCCTGGTAATCGTTCAGCATGGTGCTGGTCTGCAGGGTGCGCTTTTCCAGCCGACCATGGCCATAATTGGTCTTGGTGGCTGTTCGGAAATCGGTGGCGATCTTGCCGAAGCCAGGCTTGGGTTGCTCTGGAACAAACAGGCGTTGAATATCTTCGTACAAACGGGGTTGGTTCTCTTTGACCGGCCAAATGTAGTGGCCACCAGCACCCACAATCTGCTCGGAGAGGGCTCTTTGGGTGTGGAGGGCATCGCCGGTGACGATTTTTCCAGCCAAAGGGACCTGCTCCAAGACTCGAGGGGCCGCCACGATCTCGTTCTCCTTGGTGTCCACGGTTTGTTGCGCCAGCACGCATTGATCGTGCACATCGTAAACCCTCAAAACATGATCCGGGTCTTCTTGCCCCAGGATGCGCGTGCCTCGCAACGTTTTGCCATCCATGGCCAGGATTTCACCTTCTCCACTTTGTTCTTGTTGATGGTACTCCTGCGCCAGGCGGTCAAACTCGGCTTCTGCCAGGATGTCTTGAAACACCCGCCGAATCGTGCTGTGCGAGGGCATCCACATGCGTTTCAACCTCAGAAGCCCGGCCACTTCCTGGGCATGATTCTTGGCCCAATCGGCGATCTCGTCCGGCTTGTCTTTGCCCGCTATCTTGGCCACAAAGATCACCGCCAGCAGCATCACCAGGCTATAGCGTTTCCCTTTGGCTCCACGAGGGTCCGTCAGATGGTGGAACCGGGCGTACAAACTGCCTCGCTCATGAACAATGCCTGTTTCTCCAATCTCTTGCCAGGGGTGAAGCGTGCTATACTCCATGGTAGATCCTCCTCGGTTTTTTGGTTGTTTGTGTACTCCCATTTTACCGAGAAGGGTCTTTTTGTCTAGCTGTCAAGCTTTCTTGAAAAAGCCATTCCAAGAATTGCTAAATATCTATACAATGTTGTCAATCTGTGGAATAATGTGTGCAAAACCTTCGGTATTTGCTAAGGTTTTGCACACATTAGCACAAAACCAGACTACGATAAGCTCTACGAAATTGCAGAAAACCAAGCGGGGTATTTTACAGCTCATCAAGCTCGCGAGGTGGGATTTACTTGGGAAAGGCTGTCTAGCAATGCCAAAATCGGTAAGTTTTCACGCATTTCTCAAGGAATATATCGGTTATCACATTTTCCGGGTTCACCTCACGAAGATTTCTTTGTCGCTTGGCTGCGAACAGGAGATGATTCTGTAGTCTCGCACGAGAGTGCCCTGTCGATCTATAATTTGACCGATATACTTCCTGGAGACGTGCATGTCATCGTGCCTCGTACGGCATCCCGACGACGGCGTGGTATTAGGCTTCATACAAGTCGTTTGAATCCCGGCGATGTAACCACTCGCGAAGGGCTACCCGTGACTACCATCCCACGTACTATAGCCGATCTCATTAATAGTGGCCTGGCGTATGAGCATATTGAAAACGCAATTAAGGAAGCACTTCAGCGTGGTTTGGTGACCGATAGTGACCTACTCGATGTAGCAACGACGCGCGGGGGGTATGTTGAGATTATGATTCGCCAAGTGCTTCGTAGTGAAACGCCTCTATGAAATACACAAGCGGGGTTGCCTTCCGTCGTGCTTTGGAAGATCGTTTGCGCCATCAAACTTTAGAAGCCGACGTTCCATTAGTCCGATTACGGAAAATGGTGGCTTTTGATCGCTTTTTGGCCAGTCTTATTCAGAATTAGCCAAATCAGTGGATTCTAAAAAGGGGTCTGGCCCTACAATTGAGAATGGAAGAAGGCTCTCGAACCACCAAAGACATTGATTTGCTTAATCTGTCGCAACAATCAGATATTTACCACACACTCCTATCTGCATGCAAACTAGATCTGCAGGATTGGTTTGTTTTTGAAGTAGCAAGACCGGTAAATCCTCTCATTGGCGACTTTGGTGGTATTAGGTTCTCGGTTCGTGCATTACTTGATAGTCGTACCTTTGAAGAATTTCACTTGGATACTGGTGTGGGGGATCCCATTGTTGCCTCAATTGATTTCCTAAAGACACCGTCATTATTGGAATTCGCCGGCATTCAACCAACCGTTGTCCCTTGTTATCCTATAACCCAGCAAATTGCTGAGAAGGTCCATGCATTAACTCGCTCCCATCCTTCAAGAGAAGGCTCGCGAGTTAAAGACCTAGTGGATATTCTTCCCTTGGCTGAACTAGGAGAGATTGATGGTGAATTACTCACTCGGGCTATCAAAGCTACGTTTGATGCGCGTCAAACGCATACCCTTCCAATAAATACTCCTGAATTCCCGTCTAACTGGATGGTATCATTTCGTAAGCTAGCAGATGAAGTTGGTTTGACCTATCGCTATTTACAAGATGCTAACGACGCAGTGAAGGAGTTTCTCAACCCAATATTTTCAGGAGAAACGCAGGGCAGATGGGATCCGATTCAGTGGACCTGGAACTATGGGTAGTTCCAGCTTATGGTGGTAAACTCTGTGTAGAAAAACCTGATTTTAGAGTATTAAACATGAATCCAATCGAATCTCTTCTTGCCTCCACCCCGATCATCCTCCTGGACGGCGCCATGGGCACCATGCTCTTTGAGGCCGGGTTGGTATCGGGCGATTCACCGGAACAATGGAATGTGCTGCATCCCGAACGCGTCCAAGCCGTCCACAAAGCCTACGTCGAGGCCGGCTCACGCCTGCTGTTGACCAACTCCTTTGGCGGGAGCCTTTACCGGTTGAACCTGCACAATTTGCAGGATCAGGTGGGTGAGCTGAACCGTGCGGCTGCGGCTAACGCCCGCGCCGCCGCCGATGCTGCGCCTCACCTGGTCGTGGTGGCGGGTTCGCTTGGACCCACGGGCGAGCTGATGGCTCCCATGGGCACGCTCACTTACGAGGCCGCCGTGGAAGCCTTCGCCGAACAGGCTGCTGCGCTGGCGGAAGGTGGGGTCGACCTGCTCTGGGTGGAGACCATGAGCGATCTCAACGAAGTCCGGGCTGCGGTGGAAGGCGCGCGCGCCGCCACCAACCTCCCCGTCGCCGCGACGATGACCTTCGACACCCATGGGCACACTATGATGGGCGTCAGCCCGCTCAAAGCGGTGACGGTATTGAAGGAACTGGACCTTCTCGCGTTGGGCGCTAATTGCGGCAACGGGCCGGGCGAGATTGAAGCGGTGATCGAGACAATGCACGGCGCTGATCCAGGCGTCCCCCTGATTGCCAAAGCCAACGCCGGCATCCCCCAACTGGTCGGAACCGAGATCGTCTACGACGGCACGCCGCCGGTGATGGCTGCTTATGCCCAGCGCTCCCGCGACTTGGGCGCTCGGCTGATCGGCGGCTGCTGCGGCAGCACGCCGGCCCACATTCGCGCCATGGCTCAGGCCCTCGATCTACCCGTGCCCGCTGTCGAATAATCGGTTTGTCCTGTTCATATGACAATTGTCACCTTGTTCCAGGTAAACGATGCGGTACAATTGGGTTAGATCGTATATAATCGAGTGGCATCCTTAACAACTGTATATTCGACGGATGTGAGGTGCCTGACCCCCGGATGGGCAGGCATAAAGGCGAAGCCGGTGCAAGTCCGGCGCTGTCCCGCAACTGTAAGTTCGTCAATTGGCTGTCTCAACTGAGAGCCTCGATTTGACGGACGAGCCAGGCCGACCACCTCGATCCTTCGTCTCCACGATTCCTCGCGGAAGGGAGGTGGGAGCCTGTTGAACTGAGATCGAAGCAAACAACCTCCCCTGACCGAAAGGCAGGGGATTTCTATTTAACACTTGAATGAGTAAAGAGTGTGTTTGGGCGGGCTTTGCCCGCCCAAACACACTCCACTTCACTCGCGAATTGCGAAACACTATTTTGAAGCTATTGCGGAGATCGTCATCCATGCAAAAGAACCCTGTACCTATCGCCTTGTCGTTTTTATTCTTGTTGAGCCTGTTGCTCGGCGCATGCGCGCCGGCTGCGCCGTCCGCCACCGAAACCTCCTCTCCCGAACCCACAACCAAACCAACGGAAGCCCCCCGACCTACAGATACGCAGCCGCCACAACCTTCCGCAACCTCCGAACCCAAGGAGGAGCCTACAGCTGAATCCATCATGCTGACTGACGGGTTGGGCAAGGAATTCAGCCTTGAACAGCCCTTCCAACGTGTGGTCTCTCTGGCGCCGTCCAACACGGAGATCCTTTTCGCCGTCGGCGCCGGAGACCAGGTGGTCGGCCGCGATGCCTTCTCGGACTACCCCGAAGCCGCCCTGCAGGTGGCCGACATCGGCGG
>CAYNWK010000176.1:7450-9062 GCA_964400875.1 uncultured Anaerolineaceae bacterium
GCGATGCCTTCTCGGACTACCCCGAAGCCGCCCTGCAGGTGGCCGACATCGGCGGTGGCTTTGGTGAGATCGACACGGAAACCCTGATAGCCGCCGATCCAGACCTGGTACTGGCCTCCGAACTTAACGCCCCTGAACAGATCGCTTCCCTCGAAAATCTAGGCTTATCCGTATTCACGCTGCCCAACCCGAACACCTTCGATGAGTTGTTTGATAATCTGCGCGTGGTCGCCGAGCTCACCGGCCATACTGAACAAACCAAGAATTTGATCGCCGACCTTCGAGCCAGGGTTGATGCGGTCGAAACGACAGTTTCAACCGTAGAAGAACAACCCCTGGTCTTCTATGAGCTGGACAGCACCGATCCCAGCGCGCCCTGGACTGCTGGCGACGACACCTTTATCGATACCCTGATCGCCCAGGCGGGCGGCGAGAACCTTGGGCGTGTGCTCCAGGGCGATTGGGCGCAAATCAGCCTGGAAGAAATAATCACCAAGGACCCGGACGTGATCGTCTTAGGCGACTACACCTGGGGCGGGGTCACCCCGGCAGATGTAGCCGCGCGTTCTGGCTGGGAATCCCTTTCCGCTGTCGTCGGTGGCCAGGTTTTCACTTTCGACGACAACCTGGTCAGCCGCCCAGGCCCTCGCCTGGTGGAGGGACTCGAGGAAATGGCTCGCTTACTCCACCCGGATTTGTTTGAATAAGTAGGACGAAGAAAGTTCTCCACAGTCCTGCGCGGTTTGAGGCGAACCGGTTGAAAACCTATGAAAACGACGCTGCAGCCCTACTTGCTCAACATCCTGCTTTTGTTCCTGGCGCTGGTGCTCAGCGTTGCTGTAGGTTCGGTGTTTATCCCGCCGGCGACCGTGATGCGAATTCTATACTCGCAGTTGCCTAATACGACTATCACTCCGGACTGGCCGGAAACGTTCTCCGTGATCTTGTTCAGCATCCGCCTGCCGCACGCCGCGCTCATGATCCTCACCGGCGCGGCCTTAGCCAGCAGCGGCGCGGCTTACCAGGGTCTTTTCCGCAACCCGCTCGCCGATCCATATCTGATCGGCGTGGCCTCGGGCGCTGGTTTGGGCGCTGTCCTGGCGCTGGCCTTGCGCTGGCCTGACGATCTGCTCGGCCTTTTCACCGTCCCCGCCGCGGCCTTCCTTGGCGGGGCGCTCACGGTGGCGCTGGTGTACTTTTTGGCTCGGGTCGGACGTTCTGTGCCGACGACAACTCTGATTTTGGCCGGCGTGGCGGTCAGTTCTTTCGCCACCTCGCTGACCTCCTTCTTGATGCTGCGCTCGAACCAGGAACTGCGCCGTGCCCTGGCCTGGCTGTTGGGCGGTTCGATTATGAGTGGTTGGGAACCGGTCGTCGCCATGCTGCCGTATATCCTCCTGGGTATGACGATACTGGCCCTTTCAGGTCACGCCCTCAACGTATTGCAGTTTGGCGAAGAGCAAGCCCAGCAGCTCGGCCTGTCCGTCGAGCGCACCAAGGTATTCCTGCTGCTGGCAGCTTCCCTGACCAGCGCGGCGGCGGTGGCCTTTGCCGGTGTGATCGGGTTTATCGGTTTGATCGTCCCTCACCTGGTGCGCATCTTCTGGGGTCC
>CAYNWK010000177.1:0-6859 GCA_964400875.1 uncultured Anaerolineaceae bacterium
GGAATGTACCAGTGGCGATCCGAAGCCAGATGCGCCTTGTAAGTCTCGCCATAAAAGACAAAGGGAACGCTGTGGATAATTTCAGGCACGCTTACATTCTCCTTCTTCGTCGTTCTAGACCCATGCAGGGTCGTGACAACCCTGCATGTTAGATGCGGGGTCATGATGACCCCGCATCCTTGCTTGCTTCCTTATTAAAGGAGACACCGCGCCCCCTTTGAGCCCGCGCATCCCCATCCATTCCAAAAGTGTTCCAATTGGAACACTTTTCTACTCGTTCAACGGCGCCGTTCGAAAAGCACCCGCAACCAGTGGGCCTGCTGCTCCAGGTGCTCGGCCGCCTCCAGCAGTTCTTCCGCTTCCGGGGCCGCGGCCGAGAATTCTGCGGCGACCATCTCGTAATCCTGGCTGAAGTCCCGTTTGCGGGCCAGCTTGAGAAAAGAACGCAGCCGGCTGGCGGCTTTGCGGTGGGTGCTGGCGCCCGCCTGGCTTTTGGGCCTGCGTCCGGGGGGCTGTTTTTGCTGCTCGACCCTTTCCTTCAGTTCGCGGGCGGTCAGGTCCTCCTCGATGGCCAGCAGCAGCATCTCTTTCTGGGCCTTGCGGGGCGCGGCGACGATCTCCCGCAGCCGCCCTTCAGGCACATCGTACAGCTTCGCCAGGTAGACCAGTTCGCTCGGCAGGCTGAGGATTTGCAGGTGGCGCTCCAGCACCGGGCGGGAAAGTTTCATTTGCTTTTCAAGCGGAGGCCAGGTGCCGTTGGGCAGCCGGCGGATATCCAGGACCTGCCGGAAATAATCCAGGTCGTCCGCCATCCCCGCTTCGGGGTGGATGTCCATTTGCAGCAGGATCAGCCCGGCGATAGCGCGGGCGCGGTCCACTGCAGTGTTGCCTTCACGCTGGATGTTCTCGGAAATCTGCCGCTCCCGACTGAACTGGCTCTCTTCGATCACCTGCAGCACCGGTTCCTGTTCGAAACCATGCCGCACCGCAGCCAGCGCCAAGCTCCAGAAACGGCGTTCGCCCACCTCGATGGCGAAGCGCGGGGTACCATCAGGGCTTTTAATCCACGATCCGGTGGCAGGTTCGATTTGGCCCAGATCCAAGATGTTTTCGCCCAGCGCAAGCAAGCCGCCGACCTGTTCGCTCAGGCCCGGATCCGCCTCGGCGGCACGGAGCAGTTGTTCAGCGGTCTGGTAGCAATCTAGCTCGCCGCGGAAGAAATCGTTCTTAAGATCCGGCGGCAGGATCACGCGGGACTGAAAGCGGTCCGGCAGGCATTGGCTCAGGGGCACTGCCACCACCCGCGCGCCACGCCTGGGTCCCTGGTGCGCTTCGGGTTCGAAGAATCCGGCCGCCTGGCTGTCGGCGTCCGTGAAAAGATCGTCCAGGTTTTTTGAGGATCGCTTGCGGGGCATCAATGCACCTCTCTTTCAGGCATGCTTTGCAAACAGCCAGGCCGGTTTCCACTCCGTATACCGCTGTCTCGATACGATCAAGAGAAGTGTTCCAATTGGAACACTTTAACGCTTTGTACGGCGGCGGACTTCTTCCGCTGCCCGGGCAAATTCCTGGGCCGCCGGGCTGGAGCCGGCCAGCTGCTCCGAGCCCTGCCTGGGCGGCCGGTAGCTGAACACATCCAACCCCTCGTTGATGGCGTATTCCACGTCTGCCCGGTTGGACGTGGCCGGGAGCACCAGTTTTCCGTAGCGGTTGATCAGCGACTGGCGCAACTCCTGCTCCTCGGCGCGGCGGAAGTCGCATAACGTCGGCTGCAAGCCAAGCAGCTTTAAGTGCGGATTCTTGCTGCGCTGGATCTGCTGCACGGTGGTCAGCAGATCGTTCAGTCCGTCCAATGAAAAACCCTTGAGCTGCACCGGGATGAGCACGTAGTCGGCCGCTATCAGGCTGTTGACCGTCATCACGTCCAGGGAGGGGGGCGTGTCGATCACCACATAAGCGTACATGCGGGCGACAGCTTCCAGTATGTAGCGCAGGCGGTAATCGCCGTCGGCTTCCAAGGACAGCAACCGGCTGGCTGCTTTCATCTTCGCTTTGCTTGAAGGGAAATAATCCAGGTTGTTCTGGGAACGCAGGGGGATATCGGAGGTCAGGATGGCGACAGGAACGGGTAGCGGCGATTCGTCCAGCAGCAGGTCCCCCAAGGTAGCCGCCGCGCCGCGGTCGCTGCGCCGTTCAGGCGGGCAAAACACGCCCCCGGCCAGGGTGGCCGCGGCATGTGTCTGGGGGTCCATATCCACCAGCAGGACCCGCTCCGGCGCCCGCTGCTCGTCATGGCCGAGCATCAGGGCCAGCCCGGCGGCCAGGTTCACCGCATAGGTGGACTTGCCCACTCCCCCTTTCTGATTGGCTATCGCGATCACCTGCATGGACACCCCATTCTCGTGCCTTTTTCCCTGAAAATCGCCTTATTTTACCCCAAACATGCCAGATGGACAATAAGATACGCCAGTTTCAAACGCTGTAACCCACCAAACAAGGGGGTCATAGGCTATAGAGAGCTTAATTGACTCTGCTATAGGCTATCGCTGCCTGTTTTAGGGATTCCCAAGTCGGGTATTGCCCCCGTAAGGCACCTCATGTATAATGCCTGCCAATCTATGAGCAGAGGTCTGTCTTGTGATGAACGAGAAAACACCCAGCCGCCTGACCTACCGGGAACTCAGCCTGATGGGGCTGAAAGAGCATCCTTTCCACCCCTCCGCCGACCCGCGCTTCCTGTATCTTTCACGCAATCACCTGAACATCCTGGGGCGGCTCCAGGATCTGGTCGAATGGCGTGAAGGGCTGGGCGTGGTCGAAGGACATATGGGCACAGGGAAAACCTCCCTGGCCCGCCGCCTGTACGAACTGACTGTCCAGGACGAAAACGTCGAGCCGGTCTACATTCACACAGCGGCCTTCAAGACCCCCATGGATGCGGCCCGGGATATCTCGGCGACCTTCGGCGTGCGCGGCCGGCGCTCTTACATCGACCAGCTGCGCGACTTTGAGTCCTATCTGGTGCGTCTCAAGCGTGATGGTAAAACCGCCGTAGTCATCCTCGATGACGCCCAGTTCATGCAGCCCGACAGCCTGGACACCATCCAGAATATGCTCAATTTCGACCTCTCCGAAAAGCTGATCCAGATCATCCTCTTCGGCCAGCAAGAGATCAAAGAGACCTTCGTGCAAAAGAAGGCCGTCCACGACCGGGTGGTGCACTGGCAGATGCTAGGCCCGCTGCCCTTCACCGAGATGGTCGGGCTGATCTCCTTCCGGCTGACCGTTGCCGGGCGGCCTGAGCCGATGTTTACCGACACGGCCTTGGCCCGGCTGTACGATTTTTCCAAAGGGGTGCCCCGTCCGCTGGTGATCGTCTGCGGGAACACCCTGCGCCTCTTGGCGGAGAAGAAATCCCAGATGGCCGATGTGGATGAAGTCAATGAGGCGATCGAAGTATACGCACAGCGTCCGGGAAGCTGAACATGAGCGACGAAACCAGCCCTTTACAGTACCCGTGGGCAGAACTCTACGACATCGAGTCCGGGGTCAAGAAGCTCAACCTAAACCGCACCCACGAAGGCCCCGGGCGCCCTCCCAAGCCGGTCAAGCGCATCAAAACCTCCATCACGCTGACCGATGAAGAAAAGCGCATCTACGAAAAACTCAATTACCTGCTGGGCAGCAAACTGCATCCCAACAAGGTGACCAAGGGGCAGGTGATCGGCCTGGCCTTGCGCTTGCTGGACGAGAAGGTCGAGGAGCTGCCCAGCTCCCTGGAGAGCTGGGAAAATCTGGCCGAGACCCTGTTCGATACAGATGGGGAAGACCGCTCGTGATTATTTACCGACTTAGTTATTTAGTTATTTAATTACTTATTTATTTACCTAAGTAATTAAATGGCTTTTTAAGATCTTAGAAAGGATCGCCGATGGTGTAAAAGCGGGAACTGATTGCCGGATGATACCTGGAACCCCCAGACCACCGGACCTGGCAATCAAATAAACCGTCCCGGTGACTTTAAGCGAAAACTCCCCAGGGCCTGGCAAGCAGAGGGGAGCGGTCGCAATATTTCTCGTTTGGTGCTGATAGTTTACCAGTCTTTCAGCGCACGGTCAAGTATTGCACTGCTGCCTCTGCTTCCGAAGAGCAATAGCAGTGCATTTTCTTTTCTCTTGAAGCCAAGCGATGAAGAGGGGAATGCTGACATCCTCCAAATCAGCTTATTGTTACCATCCGTAAATGGGGGACCCCGCCTGCACACCACCCAACCATACACTCCAGGTGAACCGCGCCGCGGCTCACCCAGGCCGGCACCATTCATCAACTTATGGACAGCGCCCTTCATAGACCCGAGACAGCCTGGCAGAACCTGCTTCTGCAGTTGCAGCGCGAGCGACCCCAGGCTGAATTCCATGCCTGGCTGCGGGCGGCGCACTTGCTGTCTTTCCAGGATGGAGTGCTGACCTTCGAACTGGATGATCCATACGCCCGAGCATGGCTGGCAAGCCGCCTGAGCGGCATCCTGGCTCGAGAGCTGTCCGGGCGGTTGAACCGTACGGTGGCGGTGCGCTTCGCCCCGCCCTCCTCGAGCGGCATTGTTCTGCCGCTCGAGGGAGAAAAACCATCCAGCCCAGTTCAAGCCTGGACCTCCATCCAAGCTCGCCTGGTGGAGTCCCTGGAGCCGGAGGCAGCTGCTCTCGCCGCCAGCCTCCGCTTCCTGGCTTACTACGACGGGCAGCTGATCCTCAGCCTGCCCGAACTCTCCACCCGGGAGCGGGCCGCAAAGACCCTGGCAGGCCGCATCACCACTTTGCTTGAAGACCACTTGCCCGGACAAAAGCTGGCGGTGCAGTTTGTCGTCGCTCCAGACCAGGAAAGCCGGCTCGATCCCGTCCCGCCTCCAGGCACGATTCCCGAGCCGGCCCCGCGCGACAAACGCAAGGCGCGCTCGCCACAAGAGGCCGAGATCCTGCTCAAGCCCATCCGCACCTCGCTGCGGGATATCATCACCCGGCCGAAAAGCGTGGTGGTGGTCTCGGCGTATTTACTGCGCTGGCTGCCTTACCTGGGCGTGGATCTGGGCTGGTTCGTGCTGGCCATGCGCCAGGCTTTTTTCCGGGCCCACGGCGCCAAGGTGAGCCGGGATAACTGCGGCCAGACCTTCACGGTCAGCCGACGGGGCATCGCCCGCTGGTCCAGCCTGGGGGATAAAAAAGTCTGGCGCTGCCTGAAACAGTTAGAAAAGAAAGACCAGGCCGGCAACTACCTGGCCTGGTTCATGCAGGCTGCTCGCCAGGGTCCCGGCCGGCCCAAGCTCTACACCTTCCGGGCGGATATGCCGCTCACGCCCGGCGACGTCGAAGCCCTGGCGAGCTGGCTGAGCGAGCACGGCATCCAAAATGACCCGCTGGCTGCGTTGAAGGCCGCGCTGGAAGCCCAACCCCACGAGATCCTGCCTTACCCGCCGCCTCCGCCGGCCGAACATCACGCGCGCCTGGCGCCCGATCCGCGCACCGTCCAGGAGGTGGTCCTGGAGGCGTCCGGGCTGGCCCGCACCGCTTCTGCTTACCTGCCGCTCAAGCAGCTGGCCGATGAACTGCAGCTGCACCTGCAGAGCCCCTCGGACAACTTGCTGATCACTCACTACTTCTTGCTGGAATGGCTGGGTAAACTCGGTCGCGTGGCCGGCTGGATCGTGACCATCCTGCGCGACCGGGGCTTCATCGACCACACCCAGGGCATCCGCCGGGACCACGTGCGGCTCACGGACGGCTACACGGAGCTGGCCCAGCTCCTGGGAGCGAGCGAACGCCAGATCGAAAGCTGGCTGCCGCCGCTGGAAGCCATGATCCGCCGGACGAGTGAGCCGGATGAGGTGACCGAACCTTCCGCCTGGGACAAACGCCAGGCCAAACGCGGCCTGGTGAGTCACTTCCTGGACAAAGAGGGCCAGGTGGATTGGAGCGGGAACGGCAACACCACCTACGACTTCAAAGTCAAACTGGAAGATCCGCTGACCCCCAGGCACCGCCAGATCTACACCAAACTGGAGAGTTTACTGCATGAGAGTCTGATCTCTGCGGATCAGGCGCCCCTCGAGCAGATTGCTATGGAACTCGAGCGTGCGCTGGTACGCGAAGGACACAGCTTTTCCAAAGACCGGTACGCGAACCACACAGGTAGCCCCTCATCCGATGCGCGAACGACACAACCTGAGCAAGACATGCCCCGCGAACCACACAACTCCCGGTACGCGAACCACACAGGCACAGCGCCAGATGATGCGCGAATCACGCACCTTAAAGCACTGTTAATTAAATACCTCAATCCAAAAGCTCTGGAAGAGATCAAGCAACTACTCCAACAGCACCTGGAAACATGGCAGCCTGTTGAAGCTGGTCGTCAGGAGGGTGGGGGGGAAAATGATGATCTGATCTGGGATTGGGATAAGTTATTGGGCTACACCGGTGCTGGCGAGGAGATCCGCAAGGAGATCGATCGATCTCCCCAATTACAGCTGCAGTTCCTGGGACAGGTGCTGTACGGCTATCAACATCGAGCGGATGGGGTTGGCAATGGCATCCAGGCGCCGTTCAAATTCGCAGCCAGCCGGCGGTATGACTGCCCGCCGCCGGAGTATATGACGCTGGCAGCCCTGGCGCCCAACAAGATGCTGGCGCTGATCCAAGATGAACTGCGGGAGGGCGCCTCCCGGACCTTGCCGGATTCCGCCTACCGGGTGGTCCAGGCCTTGCGAGAGAATGATTTTGCCCTGGTCCTTCGCGATGCGGTCTGTCGAGGCTCAGGAGGAGGCTGGCCCTGAATTTGTTGCTTTCAAGCAAAAATCTCGCCGCGC
>CAYNWK010000177.1:6959-8980 GCA_964400875.1 uncultured Anaerolineaceae bacterium
GGTCGTTCTATGGCGGTTTGCCTCCACTTACACTCACCCAGGATCAAGGTTTTTTCCATGCGGTTGATGCCGGCCACATCAAATTGTGCGAACTTGTTCCAGGCGCCGCCAACCCGATCGGGCATAAAGGGCAAGGCTCCCTTGGCGCCTGCCCGCAATACCCATTCCTGGCACAATTCTTCCCAGGTATACATGCCAATAAAGTCGATCAAATGTCTGCTGATTTCGGTCAGGGCCGGCTCTGGTATATCCAAGGCGATTTGCTCCTGCCTTTTTTCCAGAAAGCGATAGTAAAAACGCAGGTAGGCATCCACAATATGGTGGCGACCCGATCGGGAGTTTGGTTTGCTGGTGACGGATGTTTTACGCTCTACGAAGCCTGCCTCAGCGAGCACCGCAAGATACTTCGGCACCTGCACGTTCGGGAGGCCGCTAGAGGATTCGATCTCTTTGGGAGTGCGGGCACCGTTGGCGACGGCAGTGAGTATCGCCACATAGTTATGTGGATCGGAGATAAAATCCTGCAGCAGCAAACGCGGCTCCGAGTGCATCAGATTGTTCGGGCTCAGCAGTTGTCGGAGGATGTTTTCGGGCACAGGCTGGCTTTGTGTGATGCGTTCCCAGTAGGCAGGTACGCCGCCGAATATAGAGTAGATCAACACCCGGTCCGAGGCGGAATATCTGGGGAAGTAAGTGCGGGTTATCCCGAAGGGTAAGGGCTGGAGGTGGATTTGGGCAGATGCCCGTCCGTAGAGCGGCGCCTGGTACGAGAGGAACGATCGCTTCATCATCCCCAAGTGCGAGCCGCACAAGATCAACATCAGGTTCGACTGCGACAGGGTGCTATCCCAGAAATTCTGCAACTGCCCCGCCAGCGCTGGGGTAACTTCCAGCAGGTAAGTAAATTCATCAATGAACAATCCCATTCGCTCGCCTTGGGCCAGCCAGGCCACCTGCTGCCAGGCCTGCTCCCAGCTCCCGTAAGTAAAGTCATCCGGTGCCGGTGTTTGTGGCGCAGCAAAATTATAGACTGCCTGAGAAAATGACTTCAACTGGTTGGCCGCCGAAGAGGGAGTTGCCACCCAGTATAAGACTCGCTGCCCAGACTTCTGCATCCAGTGGGTAAGTGAGGCTGTCTTTCCAACCCGCCGACGGCCGTACATAATTAGCATTTGGGCAGAGGGGGAGGCCCACAGTTCGTCGAGCATTCCCAGCTCCCTTTCACGGCCAAGAAACTTTTTCATAGTTCTCTCCGATTATTATTTAAAGTATTATACTTCAATTAATAAAAAATGGCGCCATATCATGGCGCCATTTTTGGATCTGTTCCGGGATCAACGTTCTCTCAGAGAATGGTTGATGCTTTCAGCGATCCGTTCTCCAGTTTACTCATAACGCAGCGTTTCCACAGGCTGCAAACGGGAGGCGTGGGTGGCCGGGTAGATGCCGAAGAAAAGCCCAACCGCCATCGAGAACAGGGTGGTTAACACCACGCGGTCCAAGCCAACGACCGGTGTGATGGTGCTGCCGCTGATCTCGATCTGTCCCATCATGTGGGCAATGCCCCAACCGAGGGCTACCCCGATGAGCCCGCCGACTGCTAGCGAGATGCCGGCGATGCCGCCTAGGAACAGGGCCAGTGTGTCCGCTAACTCGATTGTGGCCTCCAGGGTGGCTTCCTGGCTGGTGAGTCATCGGCGCCTTCGACCGTCTCGTGCAGCTCGCGCATGGTCAGCGGCACGATTGTTCGGCTGCGACTGCTGAGCGCCTGCCCGAGTGGGCGACTTGAGAAAGTCTGCCGGCTCACAACACGATATGCGACGTTCCGGAAGACGGACTGGACAGCCTATTCGAATGGGAGAGTTAGTTGAGAATCAACAAACGGGTGATCAAACTTGATTAAAGACGGTCTCACCCCCCGGGGCAGCTTACACGTCCAGCCTGTAACCGACACCCCGGATGGTCTTGAGCAGTTGTGGATCCCCCGGATCTGCTTCGATCTTCTTGCGCAGCCAGCTGAT
>CAYNWK010000178.1:0-4555 GCA_964400875.1 uncultured Anaerolineaceae bacterium
CCGAAGTAATACGACAAATACAGCCCCAGCGCGCCCGAGAGCGAGGCGACCAGCGCAGCCAGGCTCATCATCAGCGGCAAACGGCGGGTCACCAGGTACGCGGTAGCCGCCGGGGTGACCAGCATGGCCAGCATCAAGGCTACCCCGACGGTCTGCAGCGAAACCACGATCGAGACGGCGATTAAGATGTAGAGCAGGTAATCCAGCAGACGGTCAGGCAGCCGCAACGTGGCAGCCAGCACCGGGTCGAAAGACAAGACCAGGAATTCTTTGTAAAAGGCCAGCACGGCCAGCAAAATCAACCCGCCGAAGACCCCGATCAACCACAGGTCGCTGCCCCGTACCCCCAGGACATCGCCGAATAGAAAATGAGTCAGGTCCACGGTGTAGCTGCTGACCGTGGAGA
Organism: uncultured Anaerolineaceae bacterium; assembly: GCA_964400875.1. GTDB lineage: Bacteria > Chloroflexota > Anaerolineae > Anaerolineales > UBA4823 > CAYNWK01. The sequence continues at coordinate 407 of CAYNWK010000178.1, forward strand.
TCAGGGCGATGCCCAGGGCGAAGGTGCCGGCGAAGATGATGCCGATGGCGGTGTCCTCTTTGATCTTGGTGCTGCGGGCGATGGCGCCGATGCCCAGCGCGCTGGCTACGGCGGTCAGCAAAGCCCACCAGAAGAGCGGGCCGCGCGCGCCGTCTCCGACCAGGTAGCCTACCGCCACCCCGGGCAGGATCGAATGGGCCAGCGCATCGCCAAAGAAGGCCATGCCGCGCAGCACGACGTAGGTGCCCACGACCGCCGAGACGATGCCCACCAGCACCGCCGCGGTCAGCCCGCGCAGCATGAACGGGTACTGCAGCGGGGCCAGCAACAGCTCAACCATGCGAGTGGCCTCCCTCGACCCCTTCGTCGCAGCAGGAATCCTCCAGCGCCAACACGCCTTCCGCCGTCGAGACCAGGCGCAGATGCCCGCCGTACGCGGCGATCAGCCGCTCGCTGGTGAAGGTCTCGTCCGGTGGTCCCAGGCCGATCAGCTCGCGGTTGAGCAGCAAAACACGGTCGAAACGCTCTGCGGCGACCTTGAGGTCATGCAGGGCCACCATCACGGTCACCCCTTGCCCCCGCAAGGCGTCCATGATCTGGAAGATGCTCTCCTGGGAGCCGACGTCTAACCCGGAAAGCGGTTCATCCATCAACATCAGCTCGGCCTCCTGCGCCAGGGCGCGGGCGATGAACATGCGCTGCTGCTGGCCTCCGGAAAGCTCGCTGATCTGGCGCCGGGAGAGCGAGGTCAGCCCGACCAGGTCCAGGGCATTGTGCACGATCTCCCAATCGCGCGCCTTGGGCCAATTGAACAGGCCCAGCTTGCCGATGCGCCCCATCATGACCACCTCGGAGACGCTGACCGGGAAGTTCCAGTCGACCTCGCTACGCTGGGGTAAGTAAGCGATGCAGATATGCCCGCCGGGTTCGTGCCCGTACACGTGCACCTCTCCGGAGCTGGGCGCGGCGATGCCGGCGATCACTTTGAAAAGCGTGCTCTTGCCGGCTCCATTGGGACCGACCACCGCCAGGCGTTCTCCGCTCCTGACTTCGAAGGAGATCGCCTGCAAGGCGGCGCGGCCGTTATAGCGCACGTTCAACCCGCCGACGCGCAAGATCGGTTCGCCGGGTTCGTGCTGGTGGTGAGGACGGATCCAGTAATTGGTTTTGCGGATTTCTTCGAATAAGGTCATGAGTTTACCTGTAGAGGGTGGCGAAGGCTCATCGCAGCGCCTCGACGATGGCGGTCACATTGTAGCGCATGTAATCCAGGTAGCTGGCGGCCTCGCCGTCCGGTCCGGAAAGCGAACCGGTATAAATGAAGACCAGCGACGAACCGGTGTCCGCGGCGACGCGTTCGGACAGCGCCGGGTTGACCGTGTCGCCCACGAAGATCGCCTTGACCGCCAGAGCCTTGATGGCGTCTTCCAGGCGGGCCAGCTCTTGCGCGGAAGGCTCGGCCATGCTGCTGTAGCCAGGCACGATGGCGCCGACCTGCTCGAAGCCGTAGCGCGCCGCGAAATAGGTGAAGACCGTGTGGTCGGTGACCAGCAGGCGGTCCGCTTCAGGGATCTGGGAGACCTGCGTGCGGATCCAACCGTCTAGATCTTCCAGGGAAGCCTGGTACCGGCTGGCGTTCTCCTGGTAGGCACCCGCATGTTCCGGGTCCAGTTCGCTCAACGCGGCGGCGATGACCTCCGTCCAGACCAGCACGTTGTTCGGGTCGGTCCACACGTGCGGGTCGCCCCCGGAGTGCCCTCCATCACCATGCTCATCGGAGCCCTCCAGCAGCGTGATCCCATCGGACACCCGGACGACCCTGCCGGAGGCGCCAGCGTTTTGCAAGAGTGGATCGAGGAACACCTCCAGCCCGGCCCCGTTCGCGAAGATGAGCGCCGCATTGCTGATCATGCCCATATCTTGTGGTGCCGGGTCGAAGCTGTGCGGGTCGCTGCCCAGGGGCAGCAGCAGCGCCAGGTCGATGAACTCACCGCCCACCTGGCTCACTACGTCGCCGACGATGGAGGTCGTGGCGACGACGCGGATCGCGCCGCCCGTAGCGCCTCGATCCGCCTGGCGGGGAGCGCAGCCTGCTGCGAGCAATACCAGGACGGCAAGCGCGGAGAGCCACACCCCGAGCGGTCGCCGCGGCAGGGGCCTGGGGGCAATCGGGTTCAACGTGCGACCTCTTGCTGGCATTCGGCGCACACCCCGAAAAGCTGCAGCCAGTGTTCGTTGATCTGGAACCCGCTTTCGCGCTCGACGCGGTCGAACAGCGCTCCCAGATCATCGCCGCGAAAAAAGTTTGCGCTGCCGCATACCTGGCAGAGCGCCAGGTGCTGGTGCCCGTTGAACGCAGCCAGGTAGGCGTGGCATTCATCCGGCTGGTGCACGCGCTGGATCAGCTCAAGCGCCTCGAGCGTCTCCAGGGTGCGGTACACGCTGACCAACCCCAGGGAGGGGTAGCGCTGGCGGGCCAGGTCGTAGATCTCGGTGGCGTTGAGCGCCCGGTCGCTTTCAGCGAGCACCCGGACGACCGCCCGGCGCGAGGCCGTCAGGCGGTACCCGCTGTCTTTCAGGCGGCCCAGCCAGGCCTGGGCGAGCGTTTGGGGGGCAGGCGAGGACATTGAAAATTGGCTCCATTTGATAATGAAAATCATTTTCAATTATAGAGAGAATTCGCCTGCTGTCAAGCAGTTCCGGGATATTTTCTCGAGCAGAATTAATCTCTTCGCTGCCACCGGCCTGGAAGGCCTGCTTTGAGATCAAAAAGCCGACCACGTGGGCCGGCTCATTAAGGGACTATGAACGGACGGACAACACCCGTCCGTTCATAGCCAGAAAGGCAAATTACTGGGTCAGCCCGAAGGAGCCCAGGATCTGATCGACTTCCATGCTGAGTTCAGGGGGGATGTCGATCTCGGCGTAATCGTCGCTTCCCCGGTAATCCAGGCGCACGACGAACACCAGGTTCTCAACCTCGGCCGGGCCGTAGTACAGCGCTTTGACTTTGTCCTCCAGGATGAGCTCCTTTTTGAGCATGGGCAAGCTGAAAAAACTGACGGCGCCGCGCTGCACCAGGTCCCCGGAAGGCAGACCTGTGCCGCCCAAGATATCTTCCTCGTCGGTACGGTGGAAGCCGATGTAAATGCGCCAATCACCCTGGTCGAGATAGATCGTGCGCGTGAAGCGCGGGCCCTGTTCGGCATCCGGGTCCGGTTCGGGCCCTAATTCCAGGGTCCAGTTGGGCGGGTAGCGGAAGGAGAAACCGTACTGCGAGTCGTTGTAGCTCTCCCAGCCCTGGTAGCGGTCAACGGCGACGCCATCGACTTCCATGTAGTCCACCTGGATCTGGCACCCGTTGGTGTCCGGCACGCCGCATACCAAGATACCGTACACGGTCACGACCTGGCCGCTGTCCCGCAGATTGGCGATCTCATCTGCGTAGACCAGCAAACCGTTCTCTGCTACGAAAGAACTGATCCCGAACTGGATCGGGAAGTCCCCTTCGAGCACAAAATAATCGTCGAATTGGGCGTCGTCAGGATGGGAGTAAATCCTGCCGGTCCAGCCGTTGACGCGTTCCGGCTCGACCTGCTCGGCGCCGGTGCGCAGCTTGGTCACCCGCAGCTGGCAGCCGCCGTAATCCGGCACGTCGCAATTCATCGTGCCCCAAAAATTAGCATACTTGCCAGGTTCATCGTGATCGCGGAGGTTTGCTATGCGCGCCTCAACGGCTTCGTCCACTCCGCTGATGCCCGCCTCGCCGCTGCCCTCGGGGACGAAGATGACGTAGTCGTCGTACTCCGATCCCTCCGGGGTAGAGACCACGTACCCTAACCAGCCCTGCACCGGCACGCCGGTGAGCTGCACGGATTTTTCGATCACCAGACCTGCCGGGTTGACTTCGCCCTCCCAATGAAAGCTGCTCGTCGGGTTGCTCACGCTGACCCGGTAGATCTCATTTTCGGGCGCGACGATTGGGTAGCTGACCTCGACCACCACCTCTCCGGCGCTGAAGCGGAAACTGCTGCTGCCCACCAGCCCTTCCGGCGTGGTGTCTTCTATCTGCCAGTCCGCCTCGGGAACTGGCATCGGCTCGCTGTAACGGGCGACGATATAAGCCAAGGCGCGATCCCGGGCTTCGAT
>CAYNWK010000178.1:4655-8952 GCA_964400875.1 uncultured Anaerolineaceae bacterium
TGAATTTTATCATCCCTGCGGAAAAGACGTTGGATCGCTCGGTTTTGTTCCAATTTTCACGATCTGTTTCCGGGATCGAAAACCCCCGGCAATAGATATCGCCGGGGCCTCGAATCACCAGCCTGTTAGGCCTGCTCCATACCTTTTAATAGCTATAGGAGGTACGCAGTTCTTCCCTCAAGCGCGTAGTCCTAAGGTAATGGCAACTATTCCTGCCGGTCTGTATCCTGCGCTTGATCCCGGGAAAGCACCACCAGGGTCAGGTCGTCGAAGCGGGGCTCGTTCCCGACGAAGGCGTGCACGTCCTCCAACACCGCTTGCTCAATTTGCTCGACCGGCTTCCCGCGCTGGGCCAGCAAGACTGCCTGTAAGCGCTCCTCGCCGTAGAAATCCTCCCCTTGGCTTTTGGCTTCGGTCACGCCGTCGGTGTAGAGCGCCAGCGTGTCACCGGGCTGCAATTGCAGGCGTTTGCTCTCCCAGTTGGCGTCCTCGAAGATGCCCAGGGGCACGCCGGTGCGACCCAGCGTGCGGATGCCTTCACTGCCTGCAGCCTCCACCAGATAGGGCGGGTTGTGCCCAGCGTTGCAGTATCTCAGTTCGCCGCTGGCGGGGTCCAGCACGCCGTAAAAGACGGTGACGAACAGGCCGGCTTGCGAATCGGCCAGGATGCGCTGGTTGGTCGCGGTCATGGCTTGCTCGGGTTGATCGACGTACTGCGCGGCGTAGGTGCGCAGCAAGGAGCGGGTCAAAGCCATGAACAGGGCCGCGCCCGCGCCTTTGTCCGCTACGTCGGCGATTACGAGGCCAAGCCGGTCGCCTGGCAAAGAGATAAAATCGTAGAAATCGCCGGAGGTTTGTCCGGCCGCTTCCAGGGTGGCTGATAACCCCCAGCCGGGCAGCGCCGGCAGCTTCCCCGGCAGCAAGCTTTCCTGCACCCGCCCGGCGTCGGCCATCTCACGATTCACTTTAAGGTGATCTTGAGCCTGGGCGTAGATCCGGGCGCGCAAGTCCTCCGCCAGTCTTTCAATCACCTTAAGGTAATAGCCGGCGCCAATTTGTTCGTAGGCGCGCCGCGCCTCCCGCAGCAGGGCGCGGGCGCGTTCCAGGTCGGTTGGTTCGCCGCGCCGGGCATGAATTTGAGCCCATTCCAGCAGGCTGCGAGCCCAATGAATTTGGTGCCCGAACTTGTGATGCTGCGCGGCTAAAGCTTCGGCGAGTCCAAGCGCTTCACCCCAGCGGCCTTCAGCCTGGGCGAATCCCAGCCTGGCTTCGGTCAGGCTCAGATCGTCCCATATCGACATCTGGCCCGATTGAGCGGCCTCGGCTTCATCCAACCACTGGCGGGCACCTTCGAGATCTCCCCGCCGAGATTTGATCAGACTGAGCTGAGCCCGAGGCCTGACTCGATCGCCCAGGCCGCGATCGGCAACCGGAATGGCCTCCAGCAACAGCGCTTCAGCTTCCTCCCACCCCACTTGACCTTCCCAGGTGCTGCGCTCCAGGATGAACCATGCCAGTTCCGTACACAGGGTGAGCAGATATTGCAGGTCACCGCTCGCTCGAACCTGATCAAGCAAGTTTCTTAAACTCTCAAGGGCTTGCTCGGCGTCACCGTAGAACCAGTCGAGGACTCCGCGCATCACCTCGACCTGGATCTCAACAAGGTCCGGATCCGGTATCTGCGCGGTCAATCGGCCGGCTCGCTGGACCAGCTGCTCGGCTTCGGCCACCTGACCCAGATTGAACGAAATCGCCGCGTAGTTGATCAGCGAATAAACCTCCTCCGAAATAACACCGCGCTCCTGGGCGATCTCCGTGGCCCGGCGATAGTGTTCTTGGGCTGCCTCGTGGTCTCCCACGACGCCGTTATACATCACGCCCAGGTTGTGGTGGGCGCGGTTGGCGATCTGGAGCAGCCCGGCGGATTCGGACAGCTCTACGGCTTTGCTCAATGCTTCGATGGCTTGTTCCGGCGTGCGGTTGGGCAACACGCCCAGGGTGGTCAGGGCGTCAGCCTGCACGTCGATGGCGCCCAGGCGCTCCGCCATTTCCAGAGCCCGTTCGCATAAACTTAAAGCCTGATCCGGAAGCCCGTTGAAATGGTACGCCCGGGCAGCTTCGTGGATCAACATGGCCAAGGCCGGGCTTTCCGGAGCGTCGCCCATGATGCGCAACCCTTCCTGCGCAACGCGCAGCCCCTCGGCAGTGCCGCCGCCGTACCAGGCCGCCCGGGCGCTGCGTGCGTATAGACGGGCCACCTCGTCGAGCTCGCCAAGCGATCGGAATATGTCAATCCCCTCCCCCCACGCCTGCATGCACTCGTCATATTGGCCCTGGCGGTAGAGCGCTTCCCCCAGGCCGTTCAGCAACGCGGCGCGCTCTGCCACACCACAGGCGAGCGAGAGGGCGTTGCGGTACTGGATCTCGGCTTCTCGATTGGCATAAGATTCCAGCGCCGCGTCTCCCGCCAGGATGAAATATCGGTAGGCGCGGTCGTCCTCGCCGGCTTCCTTGAAGTGGCGCGCCAGCACCGCCGCCAAGTCCTCCAGACGGTCGGCGTAGATCTGCTCCATGGATTCGCCCACGGATTTATGCAGCCGTTTGCGATCGTTGGAGAGCAGTGAAGTGTAGACGGCTTCCTGGACGAGCGCGTGGCGGAATAAATATTCCAGGTCCGGTTCCAATTGGGCCACCCGCACCAGACCGGCCGATTCCAACGTGTTTAAGTGCGTGCGAATGCTCAACTTTGCTCCCCTTGCGCTAACACCTGCGCCAGCACTTTCACCGGGAACTGGCGCCCGATCACCGACGCCACTCTCAGCGTGTCCTTGATATCGTCCGGCAGCCGGTCGATGCGGGCCAGCAGCAGGCCCTGCAGATTGTCAGGGATCTCCAGGATCTCCAGGTCGGGCTCGGCCATCCAACCGCCATTCTGGCGCACGATCGCGCCCCGGTCGATCAGCATGCGGATCACTTCTTCGACGAAGAAGGGGTTGCCTTCAGCCTTGGCCAGTATCATTTTTCGCACACTTTCCGGCAGGGCCTCAATCGCCAGCAGGTTGGCGACCAGCTGGCGGCTTTCCGTATCGGTGAGCGCGTTCAGGGTTAATTCGGTCAGACCCCCGCCCAGCCTTTCCCGGGCTGCGCTGACCAACCGCCAGCCGTTGCTTTCCAGGTCCGGGCGGGTTGCCATGCACATCAGCAAGGGCGCTTCCGAAACCAGGGAGAGCAAGTTGATCAACAGGTCTATGGATGATGAATCGGCCCAGTGCAGGTCTTCCAGGATGATGATCACGGGGCTTCTACCCGCCAGTACACGCAAGAGCGTGCGCATGGCGGACTGGTAGCGCGCTTGTCGCGCCTGTGGGTCGAGCTGGTTGATGTGCTCGAAAGCGCCTTCGTCCAGCTTGATAGAGAGCAGGTGACCTAGCGCGGGATATATCTCGGCGGTGACCTCTTCGCCGAGGTCGGAGCACAGACTGCGCAGCGCCTGATGAGTCTGGGCCTCGCCGGCAGTTTCGCCAACGCCGATCAGCCCGCGCAGGAGATCGTTCACCAGGTGGTAGGCCAGACCCTGACCGTAAGAGAGGCAGCGTCCTTCCGCCCAGCGGAAAGCGTTGGCTTGCCCGTGGCGTTCGGAAGTGAGCGCTTTTTTCCATTCGGCGATCAGGCGGGTTTTCCCCAGGCCGGGCTCAGCGACGATCAAGGCCGCCCGGCCCAAACCGGCCTGGACTGCCTCACAAAGACCCATCAAGGTCTGAAGTTCGAACGCCCGCCCGACCATGGGGCTGTCCAACCCGATCAGCCCGCGCAGTGCGCCCGGTTGGGCTTTCGGGCCGTTCACCCGATAGACCTGGACGGGCTCTGACCGTCCTTTCACCTCGATCCTCCCCAGGTCGTCGCATTCGAACACCGGTTCGATGAAGCGGTAGGTGTCCTCCGAGATCAGAACCGTCATGGGCTGGGCGGCAAATTTGAGCCTGGAAACCAGGTTGACGGCCCCGCCCACCGCAGTGTACTCGTAGCTCAGGTCTTCGCTGACCGAATCGGTGATCACGTCGCCGGTGTTGATGCAGGCCCGCACGGAAAACTCGAGACCGTGCTGCTGGCGGATCTCTTCGGCGTACTGGCGGGCGCTGCTGATCGCGTCCAGCGCAGCCCGCACCGCCCGGATCGGATCGTCCTCGTGAACGACCGGCGCGCCGAAGAAGACCAGCAAAGAATCACCCAGCAGGCGGGCAATGGTGCCTTCGTAACGGTAGATGGCGGAGGCCAGCCGGTCGAAAGCGCCGTTCAT
>CAYNWK010000179.1:0-8925 GCA_964400875.1 uncultured Anaerolineaceae bacterium
ATACGTGGCCTCCTTAGCTTAACAATTGCCTTTCCAGATTATAACATTCAGTCATTTTCTTTTCTCTATCCGCAAAGCATATAACCCCTACCTACCCAATAATGCCAATCAGCGATCGCTTCTTCTGTTAGGCGATCTACATTTGTGCCTATTAGCTGCGCAAGCGGGACTCCGAGGCTTCTGCCTGCCCATTCGATCAACACGTACATCTCCACCCAACAATCATCTTCATCAGCCATACCCAGTACTTTTACTTTTTCATCAATGTGGAGTGGAGATATGTTTTTCTCTGCAATGCATTTTGCTGCAAATGGAAACAGGATCTTGTCTTCAAGGTAGTAATACCACCCCAGTGCTTGTTCTTCTGGCCCATAAGCATCTACTATCGCTTCCATCGAGATGCGATACTCACGCTCTTCATCTTTTTCGATACTCGACATATTACACTCAAGACAAGCTTTGTACTATAGCGATCCCAATGGATTGATAAGTCAACACATAACGCTCTACTTCATTGAATCCCATCCATTAAAATTATTTAACGCTCTTGGCGAAAATCCCTCCAGATAGCCTCCCAGGGATCCCGCAGCATGTTGCCCAGGGAGCGTTCATCTCCCCATTCCGAGCGCACAGCCCCATCCGGTTCGACGCGCAGCCAGGTGCGCGCGGCACCCTGACCATACTTTTACCTTACCCCGATCTCTAGAGCATCTCAATGCCCGGAGTGATGTCCCATTCTACAGCTGAGACAACAACCGATCATAGTCAGCATGCGATCCAATCCAAAACCATACTATCTCAGCATCTTCCATTACCCCCAAAGCGCGGTAATCCAGACTGATCCGGGCGGAGTAGATCGGTTCTGTTGGATGGACTTTCTTAAAGCGCAAACCTGGATGATTGGGTGACTTTTGGAATAATCGATATGCTGCTCTGGCTTGGCGCTGCACCGGTTTGGGTAAACGCGTAAACGCTTTTCGAAATCTTGCCGTAGTGGAAGACTTCATAGATCATCGGGATTTAGTGGCTCAGTCTTTTCCTCTCGGTGTTCTGCCAAGGCTTCCTTAGCCAGATTTCCAAGCTGATCCGAACTTTTGCGCAGTAACCCATCCCATTTGGCTTCCGATTCCAGCTCGCCCAGGATCAGCGCAGCAAATTCGTCTTGTTCCTCCTTCGAAAGTTTGGAAACTTTCTCAATCGCCTTTTCCAGCAGCTTAGTAACCATCTTGAACCTCGCCGGTAATACTCAACAATTCTGTGTGATAGTCCTATTCTACTCTATTCGACTTTGCAGGAGATGCGCAGATCTTCAACGAAGCGACCACTCAACGGTAAAGCTCAACCCTCCGCCAGACGCGCGGTGGCAGTGGAATATTAGGTGCGCTATTTGATTTTCTCCATAGGTTGATCAGCCCACAGGTTAATGCTCCGTATGAAATTTCCCCCAGACGTCCTCCCAGGGATCGCGCAGCATGTTGCCCAGGAGGCGCGGCTCGCCCCATTCCGAGCGCACAGCCCCATCCGGTTCGACGCGCAGCCAGGTGCGCGCAGCCCGGTCGGCGAACGAATCGCTAGCTTCCATTTCCAGGGCTACCGGGTTAAGCCCCGCATAAGGCACCGGCAGCCCCCAGTTCAAGGGCAGCCCCAGGGCGGCGGCCCGGTCGCGGGCGGCTAACAATTCGGCCGCCAGATCGGGCCGGCTGGCGGTGAGCGAGACGGCGTGGACGCCGGTCGTCGCCAGGCGCTCCAGCCAGGCAGTACCTTTCGGGGCATTTTCCGGGGTGATGGTCAGGTGGGCGGCGATGTGCAGGGGCGCTTCCAGCGTCTCGGCCCAGTAGTTGATGCGGGTCAGCGCGTCCAGGTTGGCGGCCCCCTGCGGGTCGAGCAAGACCATGACGTGATCCAGGCCGGCCTGGAACAGATCGTCCAGGTAGGCGGATTCGGTCAGGTAGCGCCCATCGGTCAGCAGCCCGGTGACCATGCCGAGCCGTTCGGCATGCTCCAGCAGGGCGGGCAGGTCCGGGCGCAAAGTCGGTTCTCCGCCGCAGAAGACGGCGTGAGGGATGCCCGCATCCCAGGCTTTGTCCAGGATCGCCTGCCATTCTTCGGTGGTCAGCTCGTCACCGGCTGAGGACTGCGCATCATCCTCGAGCTGCTCCTGGGGTGAAGCGCGGTAGGTCAGGGCGCAGTCCAGGCGATAAGGCGCCGAGATCTGGCCCGAGAAAGGGGCGCGGCGTTCCAGGTCCTCGCTGCTGACCGGGGAGCGATCCGGGTCGAGGTAGAGCGTCTCCACCTGCTCGACGAAATCCTGGAAGTCCTGGGCAGCTTGCTCCTGGGTGACCCGGTAGCGGTCAGCGATCTGGCTGGCGGCCTGCTTGGGGGGCGTGCCCTGAACCAGGTGGTACGCGTACTCCGCGGCGGTGGGGTTCAGATGCAGGATGGTGGCGGCGTTGATCAGCAGCACGCCGCGCCCGTCGGGCTCCAGCCGCAGGTGCAGGCGGTGGGGCAGGGAGGCGTCGGGAGGGGATTTGCGGGCGTAGAGCCCGGCGGGAAGCGGTTCTACCCGCGGTGAGAGTAGACGTTGGAGCCGTTTTTGCCAAGAGGTCATGTGTTGCTCCGATAATTCAGGGGAGTGATTGAATCGACAGACATTGGTAACTTACTTCGCAAGCAGCCGGGCGATAGTCTTCCGCACGTTCCGTTCGAGCGCGGAAGGCGTCTTGAGGAAGTTGAGGTAGGTCAGGATCTCGCGCCGCCGAGAGGGCGAGAGAGCCTCCCAGGCGGCCCGCGCCTCTTCGTTGGTTTGAAGCGCCTCGAGCAGCTCGGCTGGCACCGGCAGATCCCTGGAACCGTGGTCAAGCTGCAACCGCACCTGGACCTGGTCGCCCACGCCAACCCCGGCCACTGCGCGCATCCATGTGTCGAGATACAGTCTCGTTAGCCCGGAGCGGGAGGGGACGAGCGTGGTACGGAACTCGCCCCCGGGGGCCAGCCGGCGGATCGCTTTCAGCTGCGCGGCATCCTTTGCGAGTTTTCCTCCACTTCTTGGAGCATGGGGTTCGTCTGCTCCAGCGCTGGCGTTGGCCACCTCTACCAGCACGGGCGCCTTCTTCCCGCCGCCGAGGGTTGCCACCACCTCGGCCGGGACCTCGATGTACGGGTTGATCCCGGAGAGTTTGACTTCCGCGGTGAAGATCGCCTCACGCTCCTGGTTGCCTCGTATTTCCCGCTCCATTCCTAATGATCGTGGGAACAGACATAGCGCCTATGAGCCCCACGCGCCGGCGGATGACATAGATAGAGAAACCCAAGGGAAATTATAGATCAAAATTTTATAGCAGGAGTATAGGTTAAACGTAGGTACGTTCGGGTAGCAGGCCCGCGTTACATGGCTTGGTTATAATAAACTCAAGCATCAAGGCGGGCCGCTTGCACTTAACCGTTATGCTAAAGAAATTCCCCGAGGATTAGGGAGGTAAATAAGTGACTGATAACGAGGAAAGGGAGATACGCTCGGTATGGATAATGCTACTGTTGCCCCCACTCACCCTGGCTGTAATTATCTTTGGTTATGTAGGGCTTGCGCAGATTGACCCGTCAGACCCGGCAGCAGAAGAGATGATTCGCCAGGCCCTCCCTTACCTCCTGGCCGTAAATCATCTGGGCCTTTTTGGTCTCCTGCTGTACATTCTCCGCCGGAGGAATGAGACCCTGAGCGATATCGGGTGGCACGTCCGAAATTCCTCTTTCCTGACCGAACTCATCTTCGGAGTTATCTTTGCTCTGCTAGCTTACCTCTTCAAGGAATTTGGGATCGATTCTCTGCGCGCGGTTCTCCAGGGGAACGCGCCAACCTTCACGTCCCTGTTCCGGTTTGATCTGTCAGAAATCTATATCCCGTTGGCGGTCGCGGCCGCCGGTTTGGTTTTTATCGAGGAAAGTATCTACCGCGGATTTGCGATTCCACGCCTGCGAAGTCGATTCGGGCTCTTTGCCGCGGTCGGGATCTCCACTTTCTTTTTCAGCCTCTTATATTGGGGCAACGGCCCGTTTGCGATCCTGTCGGCTTTTCTGCTAGGCCTCTTGTTTGCCGCAGTTTACCTATGGCGAGGAAACGTGGTCGTGGTCACGATTGCGCACATGGGGTACAATCTGCTCGTCCTGGCGGTAACCTAGCTCCTGTGCGGCACACCGACTCAACCCTGGTCTAATCAGGCTCCGCGATCCAGCGTGGAATTCGATCCGGCAAGCCGGGATCGCCCAGTTGCTCACACAGGTCTTTGAGCCGCTGCCGCGCGCCGACCCATTCGAGGTCGTCGAGGCCCTCTTGGAGCGGGACGTCGCGGCGCAGGGTCGCCAGGCGGCGGTACAGGTAGGCTTCCTCCTGGTGGGCGCTGAGATTCTCGGCCAGGCGGCGGGCGCGACCGGCGGACAAGCCCCACTCGAGCGGATCGTCCGGGATATCTTCAAGGTGTTTGTACTTGGAAAGCACGGCGGCGGAGGACTTGGCCCCCCAGGCAGGGACGCCCGGAAAGCCGTCGGCCGCATCGCCCACCAGCGCCAACCAGTCGGGGATGGAGGCCGGCGTGACGCCGTACTTCTCGATCACGGCGTCTTCGTCGTAGAGGAGGTCCCGGCGGCGGTCCCAACACACCACCCGGGACCCCGAGACCAGCTGGGCCAAATCCTTGTCGGGAGAGCAGATCACGATCTGGTCTACGGCCGGCGCATCCTGGAAGCGGACCGCGGCCGTGGCGAGGGCGTCGTCGGCCTCAAACTCGGTCATCGGCCAGACGACCAGGCCCAGCGCCTCGACGGCCTGCTCGGCGAGCGGGAACTGGGCAAGCAGGTCGGGATCAACGCCCTCACCGGTCTTGTAGCCCGGGTACAGGTCATTGCGGAACGATTCGATCTCGTGATCGAAGGCGCAGGCAAGGTGGGTCACGTCCGCGTTTGAAAGCAGGGCGAGCAGGCTTCTGAGCAGGCCGAGCGTGGCGCCCACTTCGCGGCCATCGGGGGCCTTCTTTTTGGGCGGACCGTAAAAACTGCGGAAAAGTTCGTAAGTGCCGTCGAGGAGATGGATTTTCATAGGATAATTATATGCCAGCTTCAACGGCAATTGCGCCTGGCCCTGGTACGTTCAAGGTTGCCCGGCTAACCCCCGTCGCAGCAAAGCCCCCAGATCTGATAGCTTGATTTTGCGCAAAAGGAGCGCTGGAATGATGAACAACTCTAATCCAATGGCTGCCGAATTTCTGCACTATAACCGTTGGGCAAATCTGCATTTGATCAACGCCCTTCTTGAGCTGACGCCCGATCAATTAGCCAGTACTGCGCCGGGGACCTACGGAAGTGTTTACGCTACGCTGGCGCACCTCGTACGGGCTGAGGCCAGCTATTACAAAAGGCTGACCGGCATCAACCTGGCTCCGCCTTTCTCGTGGGACGCTGCCCCTCCCTTGTCCGAGATCAAGGCATATGCGGAGCGGACCAGCAGTGGATTGGTAGAAGCAGCCGAACAGATGCAGATTACGGATGCGATCCAAAGGGATTGGCAAGAGCCGGAATGGGCAGGGCAACCTGACCGTTATAAGGCCGCAGCCATCCTGATCCAGGTGGTCAATCATGGGGTTGAGCACCGCACCAATATCACGACGATCATGGCTCAGCAAGGAATCCAGGCGCCCGGGCTGGATGGTTGGGAATATATGCGCTTGAACCCGGATCAAATGGGGGCCTAGCAAGAGCCTACCAGAGCAAAAAACCTGGAAGGAACCAATCGTTGCAAGGTAGTCTTATTGCACTCCGACCTGGCAAACCAACAACCCAATTGGGCGAGGAAGAAGGCATCACGCGAAAAGGTCTGATACGAGGAGATGTAGATGGAAAACTATATTTGCGTCACCTGCGGCGTACAGCACGGGGAAACCGAGGCGCCGCCCGAGCATTGTCCGATTTGCGAGGACGAAAGGCAGTACATCGGCCACAAAGGCCAGCGCTGGACGACTCCGGCTAAACTGAAGCGCGATCATCACAACCGCATCGAGGAGGTCGAGGCCAACCTGATCGGCATCGGCAGCGCGCCGGGTTTTGCCATTGGCCAGCGCGCCCTGCTCGTGCGGACTTCCAAGGGCAACGTGCTGTGGGACTGCATCAGCCTGCTGGATGACGCCACGGTCGAGGCCGTACGCGCGCTTGGGGGGATTGCAGCGATCGCCGTCTCGCACCCGCACCTGGCCGGGTCGATCGTGGATTGGAGCCAGGCTTTCGATCACGCGCCGATCTACTGGCACGCCGACAACCGCCGGTGGGTGATGCGGCCCGATCCCGCCTACGTGTTCTGGGAGGGGGAGCGCGAATCGTTATTGGAGGGCATCACTTTGATCCGCTGCGGCGGTCACTTCGAAGGCTCGGCGGCGCTGCACTGGGCGCAGGGCGCGGAGGGACGCGGGGCGCTGCTGACGGGCGATACCATGCAGGTCGCCCAGGACAGACGCTACGTGAGCTTTATGTACAGCTACCCCAACATGATCCCCTTGAACAAGTCCGCCGTCGAACGCATCGTCAGAGCAGTCGAGCCTTTTGAATTTGAGCGCCTGTACGGCGGCTGGTGGGATTACGTCGTGACGACAGAGGCCAAGCTGGCGGTGAAGCGT
This sequence comes from uncultured Anaerolineaceae bacterium, assembly GCA_964400875.1. Lineage (GTDB taxonomy): Bacteria > Chloroflexota > Anaerolineae > Anaerolineales > UBA4823 > CAYNWK01. The sequence goes on from CAYNWK010000179.1 coordinate 6,657, forward strand.
TCGGCGGAGCGGTATATCAAGGCGATCGCGGAGGAATAGAACGGGTTTTTGCTATCCTTCCACTGGGTTTTTCAAGAACTTCACAACCTGTTCGTGGATGACGCCTGACTGCAAGGCGCCCCGGTGACCCAATCCGGTGGTCTCGACAAATTGTGCGCATTTCCAAACCCTGGCTATGGCGCGACTGTCTTCGACGGGAGTAACCTCGTCCGCGGTATCGTGGAACATCAAGGTGGGGATATCGATTCGCCGCACCATGACCTCGTTGATAATGGCGTCGAGCACCTCTCTTCCAAAATGGGCGTAGATCTTGGTAATCAGCGCCTCCAAGATCGCGTCTGGTAGGTTGGCGAGGGCTTGAAAACGCGGCAGGGAATCCATCAGACGGTTGAACGAGCCGAAGTAAACCAGCCGGGAAGGGGGCGGGAAATTTCTTTGGACCAAGGCATAAGAAGTGATCAGCGTCCCGAACGAATGCGCAATGATCGCTGCGAAGTTGCCCTCCCGCTCGGCGACTAAATCCATGGTTGGAGCGATCTCGAGCAGGTTGGTCATGCCCCCGTCGGACTGGCCGTGCGCGGGTTGGTCGTAAGCCACGACGCGGAATCCGGCAGACAATAGCGGATCCACAAAGCCCGTCATCTGGGCGCGAGCGCCACCCCAGCCATGCATCAGCAGCACGGCGGGTCCGCGCGCTCCCCAGGTGGTGACGGCCAGCTCACCGCCTTCAAACGGGATGTGATCGTTATATCCGCGCTTGAGGACGCTTTGCTCGTATGATTTTGTTTCATAACGAGCTGGTGTGAAAAAAGCCCGATAGGCTTTTTCGACGAATTGCCGGTTTGTTGTACGAGCAGATTTTAAAGTAGCCATGGCCTCTCTCTCAATCTACTTACTACTTAGTAAGTTTTAACGGTAAAAAAAATTAACCGAGCAGATCGCGCTTGTGCTGCTCGATTACTTCACGAAACTTGTCGGTCCCTAACGCCCGCGCCATTTGCAATGCGCCCTGCAGACTGGTCAGAATCAAGGCGGCTTTGCTGGCGGGTTCGCCGGTGAAGTGGAAAGCGCCCGCGTCTCTGCCTTCCTCGAGGGTGGCTTCAAGCCAGGCGAGCAATTCCTCGTGCAGCGCTTCGGTTTGACCCCGAAGTCCATCCGGGATCGAGTTGAACTCAGCCTCCAACACGCCTACCAGACAAACTTTGCCATGATCGGCGCGAAAATCCGCATAAATGCTGAAGAACCAGTCCAATTTATCTTCGGGCGATAAGTCCTTTACCCGCGAATTATTGATCCACAACTTGAAGCGGTCCCGATAACGTTGAATGACCGCACAAGCCAAGTCCTGCTTGGTAGGGAAATGGTAGTGAATGGCAGCATTCTTCACGCCGAGTTGAGCGGCGATATGGGCATAGCTAAAGCCGTTGTAGCCTTTATCCTGCAGCAGGGATTCGGCTAAATTGAGGATCGTCCGTTTGGTGTTTGCAATCTTGACCACAGCAGTATTTTACTTACTAGTAAGTAAGTTGTCAAGGCTGTTTCCTTGTTCTGTCACATCCAGGCGCTATGCAAAGATCAAAGGATGATAAGATCCTGGTAGAGTTGCCATACTCCCATTTCTTTGTCCAACCGAAAAGGCCTAAAATTATGGATAGACAACAGCTTCTCGACCGCCTCGACAGCGCGTGGGTATCACTCAAAGAGTCGTACGCCGGATTGCCAGAATCGCAGTTGACGGAAACTGGCGTCGCGGGGGATTGGTCTGTGAAAGATATCCTGGCACACGTGACCACCTGGGAGCAGGAAGCCATCAAGTACCTGCCGCTGATCCTTGAGGGAGCCAGGCCACCGCGGTACTCGACAAAGTACGGCGGCATCGATGCCTTCAATGCTCAGATGGCTGAACTGAAAAGCAGCCTTTCGCTCTCCGAAGTACTCAGCCAGCTGGATGAAACTCATCACCGGCTCGTCGAATACGTCCAGACCGTGCCCGAAGAGCATTTCGCCCGGGAGACGCGCTTCCGCCGTCGCTTGCGCTTCGACACCTATAAACATTACGCAGAGCACGCCAAGATGATCCAGGAATGGCGGCAGCAGACAACCGGATAAAGACCTGTCGTCTACAGTTCAAGGAGAGAAATATCATGCTTCTCCCATATTTAAAATGGCTGCATGTCCTGGCGGCGGTTACCGCCGTAGGCGCAAATATTACTTGTGACGGCTCTCCCCGCTAAAGCGGGGGAGCATCTTGGGAAACGCTCGCCGCAAC
>CAYNWK010000180.1:0-8885 GCA_964400875.1 uncultured Anaerolineaceae bacterium
TGCTCTGCAAGGATATTGCGCTTTATTTCTGGAGGCAAATTCGGGTCAAAGTTGACCATCAGCGTTTCGTCTGACCCCTGGTTCTCAATGGATAGATAACCCAGTTTATCCAGGAAACGCAGCACCTTGATTGCCTCAACGGCCTCGACGACATTGAGGCTGACGACGGTTGGTTCTTCCAACCTGAGCGCCGCGACGCCCAAATACGCCATATCCGCTTCGATTACGCGCAGCGCCCCGGAATCCGGCTCAACCATGCCGACTCGGGTTTGTGTTCCAGGCCCGATCCCCGGTCCCAGACCGGCGATGTACGAAAAGAGCAGTTCCGCCTGCCCGTCTTGATCGAGGTCAGAAACCACCAGGGAAGTGAGGCCCTGACCGCCTAACGCTTCGCCGAGCTGAACGACGCGGTCATGCCGCAGGAAAAACGATTCATTCTTGAAAATCCCTTCGGTTACCCGGAACACCTGCCCCTGCAGTTCCTCCCAGATCCTCTCGTCTGGGAGCTCTTCGAAGGCAAGCGGGGGCGCTTCCATCAAGCCCGGTTTCTGCGCCAATAGCTGTGCGGATATGAGCTCTCCGGCCTCCTCGGCGGTCCGGCGAACAGGCTCCCCCATGCCGGCCGTCGAAGCAACCACTTCGAGCGTGACCTCATTGGAGAGGATTTCCACCGGGCCCAGATCGTCCATGGTCGTCGCCATCTCCGCCTCCGACCGCGCCAGGTGAGAAATACGCGGTGAACGGAATTCGATGGTATAGGTTCCAATCTGCGAGAAGTCATAGGCTTCCGCAAGATTTACCTCCACTGCCACACCCTGGCCAGGCTCCACATAGACGTAGGATTCGGGTGTGGGGGCCGTCCTGGAGACCTGAGGGCCCTGGTAGGGGATGATCACGCTATCTCGAGTGACTTTGAAAATATCCCCGCCGAAGCCTTCGAACGGCGTAAACCATTTGAGCAGGTAGACCGCTTCCTGGCCGTGGTTTTCCAGCAGGAAATTCACCACGATCGGCTCTCCGCCCCCTTGTTGCACAGGACTCTGAACTATTAGATGGGCTTCGAGCCCGCTGGGGGCGGCGGATGTTTCGCCCCCGGTAGCCGCCAGATCCCGGAAGGATCCCAGGATCGTGTTGGCTTCGGCAATGACGCCCTCGGGCAGATCTATTTCCAGGTAGTCGGTTTCCAGGTCTTCCAGCGCGATCGTAAAAACCCGGTCGCCAATTTCAACCTTGCCAGATTCGCCGTAAAACACGGCCTTTGATTTCCTCTCAAAGAACAGCGCTTCAGCCGGTATGACCTGGTTCATGAAGTTGACCTTGCCCGCGTAGATCAGATCGCCTGCGCCCATCCCCGTGCGTCCGAAGCGATCGATCTGCTCATCCGCCCAGCGGAAGTTGATCGCCAGGCGGTTTGGCCCCTGTTGCAAGACGACGCCGTGGTCTTCTTCGGTTAGCGTCCAGGTCTCAGGGTACTCAAATGCAAACTCATAAGTTTCGTTGGTATAGGTAATTCCTTCCGGCAGGGGCGTTGGCTCAACCCCAACTTCGATCGTGCCAATCTCGCCCAAATCGATCCCCCCGGATTCGGTTTCGGCCGCCCCCAGGTTTTCTTGCTCGGGCTGTACGGCGCCAGCCGAGATCGTTCCGCACCCCACCAGCATCGGCAGAATCAAGAAGACCAGCGCTAAAGCCAGATAAAGATTGATGGGGATTTTCTTGGTTTTCATGGGTTGCTCCATTCGCTAAGCAGCATTCGAGTTTGCGTGATCGTGCTGCATCCAGCATAACCCCCACTCGTTACCCCGCTATGTCAACGGTGTTACGGTCTGCAAACGCCCTGTTACCTACCCGTAACAGCCAGTCCGAGAGCCTTAGCTGCGCACCGGCAAGTGCACGCTGAAGACCGTCCCCTGGCTTGGGATGCTGCGCAGATCCACGCTGCCCCCATGTTTCTCGATGATCGCGCTGACCAACGGCAGCCCTAAGCCGGAGCCTGGCACACCGCGGGCCTGTTTCGAACGATACAGCTCTTCCCATACCAAACCCAGCTCTTCGTCCGGAATTCCCTGGCCGGTGTCGGCGACTTCGATAACGATTTCATGGCCGTTCTCCGAGGCGCGCACCTCGATGGTATCGCCTGGAGCAGTGAATTTGATGGCATTGTCCAACAAGTTATGGATCGCCAGAAGGAGCAGATCCGGATCTCCCACCACGTCCGGCAAGGGCCTAGGCGCATTGGGCAGGATAAGCGCCAGGTTGCGTTCCTGAATACTGGCTGAGTTTTCGAAAACGTCGATGACTTCCGTGAGCAGTTCCCCGGGATTTACCATCGTTGTCTCCAAAACGGAGTTCTCCAAAACCGCCAGCTTTCTTAGATCGGCAACCAGCCGGCTGATCCGCAGTACCTGCACCCTTACTGCAGCCACCTCGTTGCAGAGATACTCGCCCAGGTCTTCATCGCTCAAGTTGGTCAGTCCTGCCTGGATGGCGGTCAGCGGGTTCTTCAGTTCGTGGTCGAGCCGGTGCAGAAACCGCCGGCGATCTGCGGAAGCTCGTTCACGCACACTTTGAACTTCTCGTAGATGGCTCTCTTGATTCCGGGACCAGAAATAGAGGCTCGCCAGGGCGCAGATGGACAGGATTAACCCACCCAAAGCCGCCAGTGGGGCCAGATTTCCACGGAGATACAAAACGGGATTCGGTATCCACCGGTTGGCGGCGAGCCCCATTATGAGCAGACCTGCCCCAACAGGGAGGAGAGAGAGACTGTAAAGCCACTTCTTCATGATATTGTTTTCACCTCCCCGATGTAACGATAGCCTTGGCCCGGCACCGTTTCGATGTACCGAGGCTTATTGGCATCGTCGCCCAGCACGCGGCGCAGCTCGGCGACGCGAGTATCGATCGTGCGGGTACCGATGGGGTAATCCCAGCCCCAAACGGCGTCGAGCAGGCGCTCCCGGGTGAGCAGTTCATCAGGATGGGTGACCATGTATTCCAGGAGCAAGATAGCCTTGGGAGACAGATGGATCTCAACCGCGTTCAAATAAGCCCGGCGTTTTGTGCGGTCCACGACCAAGTCCCCGCTTCGCAAGCGCTCGGCGACGGAAAGTGGGGGTTGTCCGGGGCTGGCCCGCCGCAGGACCGTCTTGATCCGGGCCACCAGCTCGTTCGGATCGAAGGGTTTGTTGATGTAGTCATCCGCTCCTTCGGTGAGCGCCAGGGCGCGTTCGGCTGACTCGCCCACTTGCGTGAGCAGAATGATCGGAGTCCAGTCCCCCTTGTCCCGCAGCCGCCGCAGCACCTCGCGCCCGTCCATGCGGGGCATCAGCACATCCAGGACGATCAAGTCAGGTGAATCTGAGAGAATCTCATCCAGGGCCGCTTCGCCATCTGCGGCAACCCTCACCTCGAACCCGGCCCGGGACAGGAATGGCGCCAGGCGGTCCGTGATGGCGGTCTCATCATCGACTAACAGGAGCTTGGGTTTGGTGTTCATAATTGCCTGCACATAATTCTAGCTTCTCCTCAGTTGTTTTCAAAACACTGCCGGGGCGTCGGCCTACCGGAAAAAACCTTGACGGCGCCCACCCTTTCATCCCTAAACCACACTTCATAATCGCTCGGGACCAAACGATCCAGCTTGAATTGGATCGTACCGCCCCCGGAACAATTGTCTGTACAGGGTAAGGGAAAGCGAGAGGTCTTCGCCACCAGAAAACGCGTCTCCAGCTGAATTTTGTGGCTTTGCGTGTCGATGATCGCGGTGCCCGCCTGAAATTTGGGCGCCGTACAGGTGGTTGAAAAGCAGCCCTTGGGGGAAACGGCCGCGTACAGGCCGTCCTCATCCGGCCAAAAACAGATCTGATCCCAATCCTCGATGATCCCCTCCGGAGAAGGACGTTCAACCAGGACAAAGGTAGTCACAATAAAATACCCGACCGCAAAGGTGAACATCCCCAAAATAAACATGAAGATATTTCTTCCCTTATTCGGCGCCATCGGTTTGCTCCATGGATATTTACGCTGAATTTAATGTTTTTTGCTTATGGCTCTATGAACGCGGCGTCCACGCGGTTCAAGAAGTTAGTTGAATTGAAGGTAGTGCTGTTCGCCATTACCACCGAGCCAATACCCTTCAAAGGGTAAATTCGCATTTCACTACGGAATCCGCCACCCCCACCCTCCTTGAAGAAGTAGGCCGTGGAACTCTCTTCTCCGATGTGCCACCCCAACGTCATTGGGATTGGCTTTCCCACCGTATCCGTTTGCTGAGTTTCAAACAGCTGTTTAGTCTCCCGCCTGAGGAGAACTGATTCTGTCCGCAGTTGATCTTGCAGAAAACAGGCGAAGCTGCGTGCCATGCCAACCAATCCGCCGAAGGACGGGCCATTGAGGTAGTGGCTTCTTAGCCGCAACCAATTTCCTTCATAGCCTCCCCAGAATTTATTATTCGTGACGAAGCCTTTCAATAGATTCGTCAGGGAGAATTTGGCGAGATAACCGTTTGCATGACGAGCTGGATCGTGGATAGTAAAATCCATCTCTGCCTGGGATAGCCCCAACAACTCGATGACGTTCGTCCTTAAATAATCCGGGTACGATCGTCCTGATACGTGCTCAACAATTTTGCCGAGCAGCCAATAGCCGATATTGCTATAGGCGAACTTTTGACCCGGCTCAAAAGCCAGATTGGGGTTGTCATGCAGAACCTGGGCTAGTGCGGTTTCTTCGTCAAAACTCGTCTCGTCTTGCACCAGATGGGCCCAGCGGAGGGGGATTGGATTCGGGATGCCGGAAGAGTGGCTGAGCAGTTGGCGGATGTTAATATGATGGCCTGCGTAGGGAACGCCAGAAAGATAACGATCCATCTCGTGATCCAACCCTAATTCCTTCTGCTCCACAAGTTGCAGAATAGCGACGGCAGTAAAGGGCTTCGTCATCGAATAACCCATCATGGTTGTATCAAGCGTCATTGGTTTTCGATTTTGGATATCTGCCCAGCCACCCGCGTATTCAAAGAAGCTCGTCTCTGCTCCAACAACGATATATTGAAGTCCAGGAACTTGGGAACCCGCGTAGCGATCAAGAAAACCACTCAATCTGTTTCGGGTAAGCATAGCAGTCATAGCAACTACCTCGATTGGTTGCGCCTTATCTGAACAGCATATCGATCGTCCAGGTTACCTTGGTTCTTTTGTACGGGCACTTACGGGCTCACCCTCCTCTTGCTTGAACCAGATAAGGACGAAAGATATGCCACATTAGGTCAATGCCTTCCTGGATGCCGGCTGCGTCCAAAGTTCGACCGCTCAACTCCAGGTTGATAGGCCATTGTTCACTGACAATCCAGCACAGCTCCGTCAACGCCGTTCGTTCTTGTAAAGTTTTGGGTCGGGTAAGGACTCCTGCGTTGGCAAACAGCTCGAGCAGTTCTGCGAATCCCTCGAAGCCACGTCGGCGCACCTCTACATACCTGGTCTGTAATTCGGGATCGCTGCGCAGCAAGGCTGCCAGCTCGCGGTATGCAAAACGATACTTCCAAATTAACTGGTAGTTCTCGGCGATCATCGTCTCCAAGTCAGCCAATTCAGGCGTCCGATCAGCTGGCAATTGAAAAGTTTCATCCCACGCGGCAAACAACTTTTCAAACAGCGCCCTGATAATGTCTTCCTTATTGCGGAAATGATAATAAAGATTACCAGGGCTGATGTTTATCGCAGCAGCAATATGGTTGGTCGATACGGCTGCAGTCCCCTGCTCATTGAAGAGGGCTAACGCTGCGTTGAGAATATTGTCCTGTGTATTCATGAGTACTCCTGCTTGTCTTTCGTAACAGCACGATGCCCAGGGCGATTAACCAACCCAGCCAGGATAGGCTTCCTATAAGTCCTGCCATCTCCCAATTTGGAAAATCGGGCATTACAGTCGTCAGCAACTCGCCTTGGGCCAGCGTATATATACCGGCGGCGAGGAACCCGGCCCATGACAGCCAGCGGGGCAGCGTTCCTCGGCCTAACATGCTGTAGTTGAGCAAGATCATCCATAAGATCGTGAAGATTTGGCCGACATGCTCGCCCAAAACGACGCCGCCGTATTGATGCACGACCTGGAAGGCGGCGGCGACTGCCTCGCGGGTTGCCTCTGTAGCCTGCGGGGCGGTGTATGCTCGAGCCAGCACCGGTACGACAAAAGGCCAGCGCAGCAAACCTAGCATCTGTGCGATCGCCCCGGTAGCTCCAAAAAACCAGGCCAGACTGCCTGAGAGGCGGCTAAGAGCCGCCGCCTTATTGTCCGCTAGCGCCTGCGGCAGCAGCAGGATGCCAAGAAGAATAGGCAACCCCACCCAGGCGAATGCTAACCAGGTCCAGATTAGTTTAGGTCCACCAGCCGCGAACTTCGTCAAAATATCAGCCGTTGGTGCGCGTAAAATATCGGGATAATCGAATGTTGTGATGAGCAAGGCATAGGGAATGTTCACCAGGATGGCACCCAGAATAAGCAGGATGCCGGCAGCTTTTCGGGACTGTTCTTGTGTCACGGTTCAACCTCCACATGATAATTAGAGTATTTACTCTAATAGTATAGAGTAAATACTCTAATTTGTCAAGGGGCAGTTGCGGGAACTCGTCAAATGCTCGTTGAACATTGTTAGCATCGCGCTTAAATCGTCCTATTCGAATTAAGGTGCATAAGGCGGCAAACCCATAACGGCAAATCCGTTTTGATCTACTTTCATGACCGTAAAATGGAACACGGATTGAGGCGGAAAACTTGTTGTATCATCTCCACAACAGGGTCCGAGCAGAAAAAGGGTTCCATCCTCCTTGAGAAATTCAACCATGAAGACATATTCTTCGCCGAGGACTTCTTCCTCCAGTCCAATGATTTTCACCCGCAGGCATTGCATCCCGTTGAGGGTACATGCGTTGCGTAATAAAGCCGCGTGATCATTGGGGTCAATACTGGGATTGTGATCGATCATGGTTTCATAGGTCCCACCGTAAAGCTTGATCGCCTCATCATAATCACCGTTGTAAAGGCTTTCGAGGAAATTTGACAGAACATCGCGAGCAAGCTCTTCATCGCTTACAGCCTCTGTGGACACTACCCCGCCTTGTCGAAGGGTACAACCGATCAGGGCGAGCATCAGGGTAACCATCAGAGAAAAATAAGTGAAGTTCTTCATTTGTCTGACCAATTCCTGATTGAAAGAATATTTCAAATTACTTGCTCAGCGGAACGAGAGAGACTCGCTGGCTTAAAGAACAACACCACAACAACGGCCCAAACCATCACCAGGGTGCTGATGACCGCCGCTGACAAGCCGGTTTTGCAACTTACGCAGGCAGTGGTGAAGTTGAAAGCCCCATGCCAGATCGCAACCATCAAAACACTGCCATAGGTGCTGTTGTACAGCCAGGTGAAGGTGATCGCCCCGGCCAGCAGGCCGATCAAAAAACCCGGCAGGATGGCAGCCTCATACGAATAGAAAAACAAGGGCAGGTGCCAAAGCGCCCAAAAGGCCCATAAGATGATCGTAGCGCCCAGCGCACTGCGGCCTTCTTGCAGCCTGGGGAGGGCAAATCCTCGCCAGCCGGTTTCTTCGCCAATGCCAAAGGTCAGGATCCAAACGGGCAGGGCTGCCAGGCCTAGAGCGGGAAGAAAGTCTATTTGCCCCATAGCGATCAGGTCGAAAGGCGTTCCCTGGATCAGCCAGAGTGCCGCGGCCACGGCGAGATAAAGTCCCAATGGGGCAACTGCCACCAACCACCAGCCAGGGCCGACTTTCCATTTGGTCATCCTCCCGAACAAGTTGCGCAGCCCGCGGGGACCGCCGACCACCCGGGTCACGATCAGCGCAGCCAGCATGGGCCCATAAGCGGCCAGATAGTGCACTGAGAAGGGCATCCGCATCTGGATGAGCCCCTGGGCTTCGAGCGCCAGGGGAATTTCAACCATCCACGAAAGCCCGTAAGCCAGCATGAAGAAGGCCGGCAGGGGATGTTTTTTTATCCAGGTCGTAAGCGCAGTCATTGGGTCCTCCATAAGGATAGTTTAAACCAGTAGCATGATGGTCACGCCCAATTGCGCCAGGGAAAGCAGCAGCGTGGCCCAAAGGATCCCCTGGGATACGGGCGTCTTAAATTCCGGATAGCCGCGGCGGATGAAGAAGGTATGGGTGGAATAAATTCCATTCTTGCCAATAGGCCGAATCGACTTCGTGGATGATCAACGTCCAGGTATTGGCTAAATAGAGCCAGAATAAGGTTGTTTCCATGGGCTCGCACTCCGGGATCGATCGGAATGGCCGCCCCGCGGCTCAAGCCGCTGGATAAGCCGATCGCCGAAAATACGAACGCAGCGACCGCTCCCCACAACGGGGAGTCACCATGTCCTGTTCCGCCCCTGCCACGAAGAATTCGAATAGAACTTTGTTCATTGTTCATCCACCGGTTCTTTTGGCGATTTCGGATCTTCGATACGGGTTACGGAGATCAATGTCAGGTTCAGGTCACGCACTTTGGCAAGCAACCCATGTAAGGCGGACTGGTCAACAACTGGGCCGGACAGGATTGCCCCGTCAGCTTCCAGATTGGCAATTGTCAGCCCCTCGAACCACGTGGACCAATGTGCAGGGATGTGCTCTTTGATATGAATGGCGTAATGGGCTGGCTGGCTCGACCTTGATCCCGACACGTATAATTTCCTTTATTGAAGGTCGTACAGGTAACGACAAACTCCTGAAACGTCATCCTGATTACTGCCTCTATCCTAAGGGAAAGGCCCGTAGAGCGCATCTTCCAAAAGTTATATTGAGGGTTTATTTTCTTGGATTCAACTCGTTAGTGCAACGGAATGCTGAAAGAATACCTCAAACGGAG
>CAYNWK010000181.1:0-8832 GCA_964400875.1 uncultured Anaerolineaceae bacterium
GTGGAGGGCTGACGGCTTGAACCTACTCGGCATCCGCCTGACCCTGCTGCTCGGACCCACGGTGCCCGTCCCGGCTCCGCCGTGGCTCACCGCGGCCTTGGAGAGCGCCGAAGTGACGCACAGCGACGGAGCGCTCTCCGGTTTCCAGCTTTCTTTCCGGGCGGAGCGCAGCGGGCCGGCCGGCTGGCTGGACTACCCCACGGTCCGCAGCCCGCTATTGCAGCCTTTCAACCGGGTCATCCTGATCGTGACCTTCAACGCCACCCCGCGCCTGCTGATGGACGGCGTCATCACCCACCAGCAACTGGACCCCACCGGTGCGCTCTACACCGTCACCGGCGAGGACGTCAGCGTGATGATGGACCTGGAAGAAAAAACGGAAGAGCACCCGGCTCAGAACGAGGCCATGATCGCTACCCGCATCATCGCCAGCTATGCCCGTTACGGTTTGATCCCCATGGTGGTGCCGCCACCTTCCATGGAGATGCCCCTGCCGGCGGAGCGCGTGCCGGTGCAGCGCGGCAGCGACCTGGAGTACCTGGAGGCAATGGCGGCGCGCTTCGCCTATGTCTTCTACGTCACGCCCGGGCCGGCGCCCGGCGCTAACACCGCATACTGGGGGCCGCCAAAACGTGCCGGCCTGCCACAACGCGCCCTGACGGTGGATATGGGACCCAACACCAACGTCGAATCGCTCAACTTTACCTACGGCGCCCTGGATGCCAGCCTGGTGGAGGCTGAAGTGCAAGACCGGGACACCAACCAGCGGATACCGGTGCAAACCTTTGCCAGCGCCCGCCCACCGCTGGCCAGCCGGCCTGCGCTGCAGGCTTTGGGCGCGCACGTGCGCCGCCGTAAACTGAACACCGCCGGGCTCACTGCCAGCCAGGCTTTCGCCCGCGCCCAGGCCTTCACGGAGGCCGCCGCGGGAGAGGTAGTCACGGCGGAAGGCGAGCTGGACGCCCTGCGCTACGGGGAAGTGTTAGCGGCGCGCGGCCTGGTCGGCCTGCGCGGCGCCGGCGCCAGCTACGACGGCGCTTACTACGTCAAAAGGGTGACCCACACCATCCGCCGGGGCTCATATAAGCAGCGTTTCACCCTGGCCCGCGAAGGGCTGGGCGCGTTGCTCCCGGTCGTGAGGCCCTGAAGGAGGCGGCATGCCAGAAAAGTATTTCGGAAAATATCGCGGCCGGGCGATCAACAACCTCGACCCAATGCAGCTGGGCAGGCTGCAGGTCAGCGTTCCCAGCGTGCTCGGGGACGGGCGCCTGAGCTGGGCTATGCCGTGCGCCCCTTATGCCGGACCTGGCGTGGGATTTTTCGCCCTGCCGCCAATAGGAGCCAACTTGTGGGTCGAATTCGAAGGCGGCGACCCGGATTACCCCATCTGGAGCGGGTGTTTCTGGGGAAAAGGCGAGGTCCCTGCCCAGCCGGCTAACCCGGAAGTCAAGGTCATCAAAACCGAACAGATCACTTTCCAGATGAGAGATCTCCCCGGAGCAGCAGACGTGATCCTCGAGACGATGGCAGGTATGAGAGTGGCGATCAGCGCCGAGGGCATCGAGCTCGATAACGGGCAGGGGAGCAGCATAAAAATGAACGGCCCCAAGGTGACCATCAACCAGGGCGCCCTGGAGGTGACCTGATGCCCGGTTTCTTGCTGCACGTTGGCGCCGCGCTGCTATGCAGCCACGGGGCCAGCGCTAACATCAACTCGGCCAATACCCGGGTGCGGGTGAGCGGCCAGCCGGTGGCTACCTACAACGACGCGACCCTGGTGGCGGGCTGCCCCTTCATGCCCGGTGGCAAACCCCAGCCCTGCGTCAAAGTGCTTTGGAATATGCCCGCGGCGCGCCTGCGCATCAACGGCCAGCCGCCCCTGCTGCAAAGCAGCGCCGGCCTGTGCCAGAGTGCTGAAGGGATCCCGCAAGGGCCGCCGATCATCGCGGCCACCCAGACGCGCGTGAGAGGAATTTGAGATGCAGATCGCTTTTCCCTTCCACCTTGACGGGCGCGGCCGCACCGCCGAAACGGGCGATGAGGAGCATCTCCGCCAGCTGATCGAGCAGGTGCTTTTCACCCAGCCCGGCGAGCGGGTCAACCGCCCCACCTTCGGAAGCGACTTGATGCAGCTGGTCTTCGCGCCCGCCAGCGACGAACTGGCGACCGCCGCCCAGTTCATGGTGCAGGGCGCGCTGCAGCAGTGGCTGGGCGATCTGATCCAGGTCGAGGCTGTGCAGGTGCACAGCGAAGAGGCCAGCCTGCGGGTGACGGTGCAGTACCTGGCCCGGCGGGATCAGCAGCGCCGGGTAGCGGTATTCGAGCGTTGAGATGATGCCCTTCGAACTGTCGGAGCACGATTTCAGGAGCGCACGGCGCGCCGCCCTGATCCGGGACCCGGTCCAGATCGGCATCGACTACGTGGAGGTCGAACCGGGCGAGCGGCGCATCACCCTGCACTTCGTGCCGCCCGCCGAGCCGCTGCGCGTCGACAAGAACGACCGTCTGCGGGCGATTCTGCAAGCGCTTTCGCCTGAAAACCTGCGCCTGTCGGGCGGGCAGGGTACGGCTGCCGCCAACCTGCACATAGCAGGGCTCTCTCCGACTTCCACGGACCCCCCCGCGCTGCAGATCCAGTACACCTTAAGCGAGGCCGGGGTAGGCGGAAGTTCTCCCAACTACACCCTGGAACTGGTCAACGTGCCAGGCCTGGACCCCTTCTTTTCCCGGGTCAGATTCTCTCTACGCCTCGACCAGCCCACCGAATTCGATCCCGCCCCGCCCCCGCCCCCCAGCGGCGCCCCACCAGCCGGCCCGCAGATCGATTACCTGGCCCGGGACGCAGCCAGCTTCCGGCGCTTGATGCTCGACCGCCTATCCCTGCTCCTACCAGGCTGGCAGGAGCGCAATCCGGCCGACCTGGGCGTCGCGCTGGTGGAGGTGCTGGCCTACGCCGGCGACCAGCTGAGTTATTACCAGGACGCTGTGGCGACGGAAGCTTACCTGGGCACCGCCCAGCGCCGGGTTTCGCTGCGCCGGCACGCCCGTTTGCTGGACTACGCCATGCACGAAGGCTGCAACGCGCGCGCCTGGGTGCAAGTGCTGGTGTCGCGCGATGAGGTGGCGCTGCCGCGCGGCGTGCAATTTTTGACCCGCGTCGGGCCGGAAACGCGCCTGCTGCCGGATACCCAGGCCTATGAAGAGGCCCTGGCGGCTGGCGCCCAGGTCTTCGAAAGCCTGCATCCTGCTGTGCTGTACCGGGCGCACAACAACATCCCCCTCTATACCTGGGGGGCGCGCCAGTTCGAACTGCCAACCGGCGCCACGCAAGCGGCTTTGCTGGATGAATGGCTGGATGACGAGCACTCCGGCCGCAGGCTGGACAACCTGCGCGCCGGTGACGTGTTGATCTTCGAGCAAGTCAAGAGCGCCGCCAACGGAAACTCAGACGAGGCCGATCCCAGCCGGCGCCACGCCGTACGCCTGCAGAGGCTGGTTCGTTCGGTAGATCCGCTGGGAGGCTCGCTCTCGAAGAATCCGCAGGTCAGCTCGCAGGCGCTCCCCATCCTGGAAGTGGAATGGGCCGCCGGCGAAGCCCTGCCCTTTCCGCTGCCTATCTCGGCCCGGCGCGGGGACGAAATTTTTACCGGCCTCAGCATTGCCTCCGGCAATATCCTGCTGGTCGACCACGGCCGAAGCCTTACCGAGGAACTGCCGCCCGTACCGGCGCAGGGAGACTACCGCCCACGCCTCTCACGTCCCGGATTGACGCATCAGGTCCCTTATCAAGACACGGAGGCGCGCCGCCAGCCGGCCGCCGCCGCTTTGCGCCAGGACCCACCCGCGGCCCTTCCCGCCCTGAGCCTGGTGGAGCCGGACGCCGGGCTGTGGGGTGAGCCAGCGCGCTGGACGGCCCAAAGCGATTTGCTGAAGAGCGACCGCTTCAGGCGCGAGTTCGTGGTGGAGGTGGAAAATCAGCGCGCTACCCTGCGTTTTGGCGACGGAATCAACGGCCGGCGGCCCTCACCGGGCAGCTGCCTGGCGGCCAGCTACCGGGTGGGCAACGGACCTGGCGGCAATGTGGGGCGCGAGGCCCTTGCTCACGTGGTGACCGATCAAGCGGACATCATGGCCGTGCGCAATCCGCTTCCGGCTCAGGGAGGAACAGCCCCGGAGTCGCTCGAACGGGCGCGCCTGGCCGCGCCGGCCGCATTGCACACCCAGGAACGCTGCGTCACGCCTGAGGATTACGCCTCGGTCGCGGCGCGCCACCCCGAGGTCCGCGCAGCCGCAGCGCAGTTGCGCTGGACTGGCAGCTGGCACACGGCCTTCGTGTCTGTGCTCCGCCGCGACGGCCGTCAGGTTGATTCCGCCTTCCGGGCCGAACTGCGGGCCTTCCTGGATCGCTACAGGTTGGCCGGCTTTGACCTTGAGATTCGCCCGCCGCGCTTCGCGCCGCTGGACGTTGCCTTGCGAGCGGTCGTTGCACCCGGATATTTTCGCAGCAGCCTGCTCCAGGCTTTGCGTGAGACCTTCAGCAATGCCAGGCTGCCCGACGGCCGATTGGGCTTCTTCCACCCCGATCGCTTCAGCTTCGGCCAACCGGTTTACCTCAGCCAGATGGTCAGCGCGGCGATGCAGGTCCCTGGCGTGCTGCGGGTTGAGATTCAGCGCTTCCAACGCTGGGGGCGGCCGGATCAGTCAGAGCGAGAGCAAGGGCTGATCCTGATTGGACCGCTGGAGATCGCCCGCCTGGATAACGATCGCCTCGCTCCCGAAAACGGGCAGATAGAGTTCATCCTGGTAGGCGGCAGTTGACCATGGGACCGAAAAAAATCACCCCCTCTACCCCTTTATCTCCTGCCAGGCCCGCTAACCCGCCTGGTCAACCTGCCCTGGCCTACCGACTGGGCACGCACGCCAGTTTTTTGGAACGCATGCTGGAGCGCCTGCGCGCCCAGTCGATTCCAGTAGACCCGGACGGCACGGCCCGCCCCCTGTCAGCGCTTTCCACCCGAGAAACAGACGACCCGGCCATCGCCCTGCTGGATGCCTGGGCCATGGTGGCGGACGTGATCACCTTCTACCAGGAGCGCATCGCCAATGAGGGCTTCCTGCGCACGGCCACGGAACGTCGCTCCCTGTTGGAGCTCGGCCGGGCGGTCGGTTACGAACTCAACCCGGGTGTGGCTGCCAGCGCTTTTCTGGCCTTCAGCGTCGAGGAGGCGCCTGGCGCGCCAACCGCCGTAGAGGTCCCCAAAGGCACCGGCGTACAGAGCGTGCCCAGGCCCGGCAGCCAGCCGCAAACCTTCGAAACCATGGAACCGCTGACGGCGCGGGTCGAATGGAACGCTTTGAAGCCGCAGCTTACCGGCCCGGCCCAGCTAAGCGACAGCGCCATGGAGCTGCGCCTGAAAGGCATCCACACCCGCCTGGCGCCCGGCGATGTGCTGTTGATCCAGGCGGGCGGATCCCCGATGGACGACTGGCGCCTGGTCACCCTGCAAGCGGTCGAAGCGCATGCACAGGCTGGCTATACCCTGGCGCGCTGGGCCGACCCACCGCTGGGCACCCAAGGCAGCATTGCGGGCCCCGACCCGCAGGTGTTCGCCTTTCGCCAGCAAGCGGCTCTGTTTGGTCATAACGCTCCGGAAAAGGATGAGCCTGGCGCAGTTGCCGCCGATGCGCGGGAAATTGACCTGGATGCACCCTATCCCCAAATCTTGCCCGGCGGCTGGCTAGCCTTGGCAAATGGCGATAACGTGCGAGTTTATGAAGTCAAAGGCGCATC
Source organism: uncultured Anaerolineaceae bacterium (assembly GCA_964400875.1). Taxonomy (GTDB): domain Bacteria; phylum Chloroflexota; class Anaerolineae; order Anaerolineales; family UBA4823; genus CAYNWK01. The sequence continues at coordinate 5,792 of CAYNWK010000181.1, forward strand.
AACAGTCTGGCAAGCCGGTTTCAGTTTGAGCAGCCGGGTGACCCGGTTAACTTTGGATCAGCCTACCGGCGTCGAATTAGGCCGGCGTTCGACCAGCATCTATGCCCAAAGCGAGAGGTTAGAGCTGGCCGAGCAGCCCATGGTGGAAGTGCTGAGTGGTAACAGCCTGACCCTCGATCGCCGGGTCCCGGAACTCGAGGCGGGCAAGCGGCTGATCCTCAGCGGGCGTTTGGCGGATGGATCGGATGACGCTGGAGGCGAAGGGATCAGCGTCGAGCAAGTTGGGGAGGAAAATGAGCGCACGGTGCTCACTCTGAAATCCGATTTGCGCAACACGTACTTCCGTGCCAGCGTCACGCTGTACGGCAACGTGGTGCTGGCCACACACGGCGAGACCGTCGCCGAGGAGATCCTGGGCAGCGGGGATGGATCCCAGACCAACCAGCGGTTTAGGTTGAACGTGTCCCCTCTGACCTACCTGCCGGCGCCCACCTCGCGCGGCTCAGAGAGCGCCCTGGAAGTGCGCGTCGACGGCGTCTTGTGGCGCGAAGCAGCCTCCTTCCATGACCTGGCGGCCGACGACCAGCGCTACACGCTGCGCCGCGATGAGGCCGGCCGCACCAGCGTGATCTTTGGCGATGGCCGCAGCGGGGCGCGCCTGCCCAGCGGGCAGGAAAACGTGTCGGCCACCTACCGCAGCGGCTTAGGCCTGCAAGGCAACGTGGATGCCGGTAGGCTGTCCTTGCTGAAAAATCGCCCGGCTGGCATCCGGGCAGTAACCAACCCCGTGCCGGCCAGCGGAGGTGCGGCGCCCGAGACGGCGGACCGGGCTCGCGATCACGTGCCGCGCGCCGTCCTGGCCCTCCAGCGCCTGGTCTCCCTGCAGGATTACGAAGATTTCGCCCGCAACTTCGCCGGGGTGGGCAAAGCCCAGGCGACCAGCCTGTGGACCGGAGAAACGCGCCTGGTCCACCTGACCATCGCCGATGCGGCTGGTAGTGACTATGTTGATCCGGAATCGGCGCTGGTCGAGAGCCTTTACCAGGCGCTGCGCAGGCTCGGCAATCCGCTGCAGCGCGTGCGAATCGATTCATACAGTAAGAGCTTCTTCCAGGTACAAGCCAGCCTGATCATCGACCCGCGCTACCGGGCCGGAGAGGTGATCCAGGCAGTGGAGGCAACCCTGCTGGAAGCTTTTCGCTTCGAACGACGCGAGTTCGGCCAGGCGGTGTCTGCCGCGGAAGTCATCGCCATGATGCAGTCTGTAGCAGGCGTGGTGGCGGTCGATCTGGACGTTTTCAATTATTCATTCTTGGATGATCCCGCCGTCGTGGCGATCATCCCGGCCAATCCGGCAACAATCGATCCCAACCAGGAGGGGGTTATTTACGGGGCAGAGCTGCTGTTGCTTAAACAGGATAGCCTGCTGATCTCGGAGAAAGCCACATGAGCGCAACGGCCGAAGAGCGCCTGTATAACTGGCTGCCCGCCATCTACAGGCAGCGCGACCAGGAGCACGACCAGCCGCTGCGCGCCTTGCTGGGCGTGATGGAAAGCGAGATGCGCCTCCTGGAAGCGGACATGACTGCGCTGTACGAGGATTGGTTTATCGAGACCTGCGCAGAATGGGTGGTACCCTATATCGGCGACCTGTTGGGTGTGCGCGGCCTGACCGACTCCCGGCAGCTGGCGTTCAGCCAGCGGGCCCGGGTGGCCAACACGATCGGCTACCGGCGGCGCAAAGGGGTGGCGGCCGTGCTGGAGAACGCCGTCCAGGATGCTACCGGCTGGCGGGCGCGGGCGCTCGAGTATTTCGAGCTGCTGGGCGCCACCCAGCACCTCCAGCACCTGCGCCCTGGCCAAGGCGGCAGCGTGGACCTGCGCGCCGCTGCCGCCCTGGAAGCCACCGGAGGCCCCTTCGAAACGATCCCCCATCTGGTTGACGTGCGGCGCATCGCCGCCGGGCAGGTTCGCTATAACCTGATCAATATAGGGATCTTTGTGTGGCGTCTGCACAGCTATCCGCTGACTCATCGGGCCGGGGTTCCCTTTGAAGGGGCGGGGCCTGGCCAATACACCTTTCACCCGCTGGGCCAGGATCTGCCGCTTTTCAACCGGCCGCAAACTAAAACCGACCTGGCGCAGACCTCCGGGTTGACCAACCTGCCTGCGCCGATCGGCCGGCAAGCCCTGGAGGCCGATTTGAGGGCGTATCGAGGGCGCTATACTACCAGCCCGGCCGAACACCGCCCAGCCGACAGCGCGATCACCGGACCGCAGCGCAGCCTATCCCTGCTGCGGGATGGCAGGCCTGTGTCGCCCCTCGAAATGATCAGCCTGGACCTGGAAAGCTGGCCGCGCCCGGCTGCAGGCCAGGTGGCCATTGACCCCCAATTAGGACGCATCACCTTTGCCGAAGGAGAAGAGCCCGAAGAGCTGCTGGTGAGCTATCATTACGGCTTCCCGGCCGACCTTGGCGGCGGGCCTTACGACCGCCGCGCCAGCCTGGATGCGCCCGGCCCACAGGACTGGCAAACCACCCTGGCACAGCGCGGCTCTGGCAACGGGCTCCAGCCGGACGGAGCCGAAGAGCGTTTCACCTCGTTGGCGGAAGCCTTGGCAGAATTCAAAGCCAGCGAGAGCAAGCGAGGGCTCATCCACATCCTGGACAGCGGCGAGTACGAACTGGCCGCGCTGGACCTGCCGCCCCAGTCTGTCCTGACGATCCAGGCCGCAGATGGGGTCAGGCCGGTGCTGCGCTGCGGCGCCGATCGCAGGCTGGCGGTCGGCGCACCGGATGCGAGCCAGGCGACCCTGAAATTGAACGGGTTGCTGGTGGATGGCAGTTTGCTGATTCAGGGGGGATTGCGCCTCACCCTTCTGCATTGCAGCCTGCCTGACGGCGTACGCGGCGGGGAGCTTGAAATGGGCGTTCAGGTGGAGATCGACCACAGCCTGGTTGGCCCGCTATCTCTGCCGGCCGAAAACGTCGATCTGCACGTGCAAGACAGCCTGGTGAACGGCGCCGGCGGCTACGCCAT